>DAHXLC010000158.1 GCA_027371815.1 Candidatus Melainabacteria bacterium
GCAATATTCTTAAAGTTAGCAATTGATAAGATTAAAGATAAATTTGGTGATCTTTTTTATAATAGAGCTAAAGAAGCTGTAAAATGTTATCATTCAGAAGTTTATTTGGCTTGTTGTGTGATGTGCGGTGCAGCTGCTGAGGCAATATTCTTAAAGTTAGCAATTGATAAGATTAAAGATAACCAGGGCAAGGAAAACATAATAAAAAAATATTGTTCTAGTGGCGGTCGAAAAAAAATTGAAGATGAATTATTTGGTCAAAAAAATAATGGTATTAAAGAAGAAATTCAACCGGGTTTATCGTTGATAAAATATTGGAGGGACGCTTCCGGGCATGCTTCGGAAATTGAGATAAAAGAAATTCATGCTTATAATGGGCTTCAATCATTACTCCAACTTTCAACATTTGTAAGACAACGTTATGATGAATTAGTAATTTGATAACAAGCACCAAATTTTGTTTAATATCATTAATTCGCTGCAATTTGTTATTGCCCAAAACACACTTTCATCACCAAAATATATTTCAGATCAAACTTTTACGGAGTCTCATCTTGAATCAAAATTAGAAACACGCAAGAACCAACTTAAAACACGTAACAATTGCTCAGGTGGTATTGAAAGGCGTCATTCTTGTGAATTCAATACATCTAGCTTGTGCAGAATGATTATTTAAAATCGAGTCGACACTTACTTTAATTGCCCTGGCGTGGATGAATTTCTAGGATTCGATCTTCTACAGATAAATAACTGAAAATTTCTAATTGTTTATCTGTTTACCGTACATTTATTATCTTCATATTGATATTAAAATTTGCTTGTATTTAGATTGCAATAACTAAGATTAAGACTTTACTTGGTTTATTGTAATTATAGCTTAATTGACACTTTTTATTGTGAATGAAGTGGACTCAACTATTTGCATAATAAAATTATGAATGAAAAGAAAAATACTTTCATAGGGTAAATTAAAATTAATTAAGTCGTTAGAAATTATGCTTTTAATAATAACAAATGTTCTAAAAGAATAATAATTAAATTTATACTTTTTCTTGGTGCTTGATATATAGTAATTAAATTTAACTTTTTGTTGCTATTACACTAATAATCTAGGGAATTAGGTTTGGATAATAGCACAAATATTAAGCAGAATCAAAATAATAACTCATCAATGCTTGGTTTAGCTGAACCCGGTAACCCAAACAACCAAGCTTTTTATGATTGGATAAATATACAATTACAACCCATGGAATCAATTGAACCAAATTGGGATGGATATGGAGCTGAAAACCCCAGCAAGCCTTCAATTCTTGTAGCAGGTTATATTATTTATTTTAAGTTTTAATAGATTTCAGAATGCACCAGAAATCTCACCAACTAGATCTGGTGGTATATCAATGATATGGCCAAATTGTAAAAGCTCACCGGAAATTAAAATTTATTCTTCAGGTCATGCGATTTTAATTATAGAAGAAAATATAACTAACGGTACTCCTAAATTTTTGGAATTAGAAATTTTCGCAAAGCCTATTAGTGTTATATCGATTTCTAATATTAA
>DAHXLC010000113.1 GCA_027371815.1 Candidatus Melainabacteria bacterium
GCTTTGCCACTAAAGGCGTGATTAAACAGGCAACTAGCGATCCTTATTTAATTGAACATATTGAATCGGATACTTCTCATAGAATTAAGCTGTCACCAATTACGCCAACATGTCCAGACTTTATACAATAAGGTGAATCCAAATAAGTCTTAAAGGGTTCAGCATAAGAAGCTAAATCCCAGGGTGTAGTTTTATTTTCATAAAATGAATTCCAAAATTTTAAAATATCAGTCATTATAGGTCTCCGGTTTAATTGTCTTTAAGATTTTCGTGAGGATTTTTTGATATTTATGATTTATATCCTCATTATTTATTATTAAGCAATGAATTTTAAAATAATTAATGATTTCATTTTGCCCTTTAATAAAATTTAGTAATTCAATTATATCATTGTTATTATATTGGCCTTCTTCAAAAATTAAATGACTACCTTTAGCATCAATAATTAATATTTTTTGTTTCGTTTTAAAATCATTATATAAAGTAGCTGCTGATTCTGGTTTGACCAGATTATCTTGTAAGCCTTGGATTATCATAACTGGAGTCTTACTTATTTTAGTGACATTAATATTGGTTTTATGAATAAATTCAAGAAAAGCTATAGCTTCAATTGGTGATAGCTTAATTCTATGAGAAGTATCCGATTCAATATGTTCAATTAAATAAGGATCGCTAGTTGCCTGCTTAATCACCCCTTTAGCGGCAAAGCCAACCGGAACTTTAGGTTCAATAATATATTGCAAAATACCTTTACTAAGATTACGTTTTAATTTTTTTATTTTCCAGGCTGGAGCCACAGCAATTATACCCGCAATATGTTCATTATTTTGAGCTGTAACAGCTATAGCAATACTAGCACCCATTGATTCACCCAGTAAAAAAATCGGAATATCAGGATTTTGGGTATAAAGAATATTAATTAACTTACGAATATCTTTTACGGTATCATGCAGATCTAATTTTTCATTACGGGTATCACTGCCTATTGGGCCAAAGCCTTCGACATTTACCGCATAGGTAGCAATTTTATGTTGATTTAAAAGCTCATAACCTATTTTAGTATAGGCTTGAGCACACATGGACATACCATGGATACAGACTAAATTAGCTAATATTTTTTCTTGGGAGTTATTAAAAGTCAACACATGTGAATTACCAATTAACTGACATTTACCCATTAAAGGAGCCTTATTATTTTGCGTTGAAGCAAAAACAGCTAGATTTAAATAAATTAACTGAATAAATAAGTTAAGACAGCGGATTAAATTAAGTTTCTTCATTAGGGATAATTTTATATTCACTAAATAAGGTCTTGAATTTTTCCCTAAGAATATGTTTAATATCATGGTGCATAACACTAATGGGTTTACGGGCATTAATTATATGAATTCGCTGCGGATATAATCTTGCTGTTTTAAGATAGCCTTGCCTTACTCGTTTATGAAATTCACTAGATTCACTTTCCAACCGATCCAGATTACTCGAATCCCTTCTTCTTAAGCTAATATCAGTATCGATATCTAAAAGAAAAGTAATATCGGGAATTAACTTATTAGTAGCAATATTATTTAAGTGATTAATAAGACTTACAGGAATTTGTCGGCCATAGCCCTGATAGGCTACCGATGAGTCTATATAGCGATCGCAGATAACAATGATACCTTTATCGAGTGAAGGCTTGATTAATTCATAAACATGTTGACTGCGATCAGCAGCATACAACAATAATTCAGTAATAGGGGCAACATTAGTTTCTTTAGCTAATAATATTTTACGAATTTTTTGACCAAAAGCCGTGCCGCCAGGATCTCGGGTAACAATATTTTGGTAATTTAATTTGTTAAAATAATTAGCTAAAAGCTTAATTTGTGTTGATTTGCCGGCTGCATCAGGACCTTCAAAACTGATAAATAATCCATTACTTTGAACGTCCAATTGAGTTTATCCTTAATTAATTGGTAGTAAGCATATTAATTTTAACTTTTAATTCATTATAATTAATATCATTTACTGATTTTTCAACTATTTGACCAAGTTTATTGATTAAAATAATGGTTGGCACAACGCCTCTAATTTGAAACTTAGAAGTAAGATCAGCACTTTGGGCATTACTAATGTCAATTAATTTAAAGTCAATATCATTGGCATAGAATTGATTCATCTCTTTGATAAAATTAATCGCTGTTTTACAATTTACGTCCAGATTGTCAATAAAACAATATACTTGTGGGTTAGTTAGAGCTGGTACCACTTGATTAGATGATTTATTTACCCCATGGTTCGAATCGTGTGCTGGGCTATCCATTTGATACATCGATTTTTGCTTTTTAATTTCCTCAATAGCTGTTAATGCGTGTTTTGCTTGTAATTTAGTTTCTTGATTAGGACTATTTAGCACTAGCCATTTATACTCACTTTCGGCATCATCAATTTTACCAAGATAATTTAAGGCTACTGCCTTGTAAAGATGCGCACTATAATTATTGGGTTCTTTAGTAAGGACTTTATCAAAAGCCTCAATAGCTTTGGGATAATCTGCCTTTTGAAATATTTCAATAGCCTTATTTAATTGACTATTATCAGCTCGAACACTTGGACAGTTAATCGAATATATTAATACCAATAATAGCCAAGTTAAAAAGTAAATAATTGGGCGATGCATAATATCTATTGACAAGATAAAGTTAGGAATACTGATATTGTTATTGTAAATGGCTAAACAACTATAATCATTATAAGTGTTTAATATAATAAGGTTGTTTGGGCAAAGGCAAAAAAATTTATAAGGTTTTTATAAATTTTTTAAGTATTGTTAAACTTATCATTTACTATTGTAACAATAGCTTAATTTAATTTTAGAGGTTTAATTATGACAGCAACCAAACTTATGCCTAAATTTAATGTTCACCAAAACTGGCAAGCCTTTATTAATGGGCAGTTTAAAAAATCAGACCTATCTCGGCAATTAATTAATCCCAGCGACGGCAGTAATTTATGCCAAGTTTATGAATCAAGCCCCGCTGATGTTGAAGAAGCAATTCGGGCTGCTCGAACATCGTTTGATCAAGGTGAATGGCGAAATACCCCTAGTGTTGATCGAGCCAAAATACTCTTTACTATAGCCGACAAAATTGAGGAAAATAGTAGTGAATTAGCTTATCTTGAAACAATTAATTTAGGTAAGGCTTTGCGCGAATCGCAGTATGATGTAACTGATGCAGCTAACTGCTTTCGTTATTATGCTGGACTTATTACCAAGCCTACTGGACAAAGCGTAGAAGTACCAGCAGCATCATTTACCACGATTATTCGTGAGCCAATTGGAGTATGTGGTCAAATAATCCCTTGGAATTATCCTTTATTAATGGCAGCCTGGAAATTAGCTCCAGCTCTAGCTATGGGTAATTCCTGTGTATTAAAGCCCAGTGAATATACTCCTCTTACGGCAGTCAAACTTGGTCAAATTCTTCAAGAAGTCAACTTACCACCAGGTGTAGTTAATATTGTTCTTGGTGATGGAATTAAAGTTGGTAAATTAATTGCTCAAAGTAATCTTGTGGATAAAATTGCTTTTACCGGATCGCTTAAAACCGGTAAATCTATTGTCCACGATGCACTTGGAAATTTAAAGAAAGTCACTTTAGAACTTGGTGGCAAATCACCAATGGTGGTATTTAATGATTTTGATCTTGATATTGCCATTGACTATGCTCTATTTGCTATATACTGCCACGCTGGCCAGGTCTGTTCAGCTGGATCGAGGATGATTGTTCATGAAGATATTTACGAATCCTTTATTGAAAAACTTAAACATCGAGCTCAAAAAATTAACGTAGGTCATCCTTTTGCTCCAGCAACCGAAATGGGAGCTATGGTTAGCGAAATTCAAATGAATCGAGTGCTTGATTATATTAAAATTGGTGTTAAAGAAGGAGCTAAATTAATTACTGGGGGCAAGCGAATTGAAAAAGGCGAATTAAAGAATGGCTATTATATTGAGCCTACAATATTTGCTGAAGTAAACAGTAATATGAGAATTGTTCGTGAGGAAATTTTTGGACCAGTGGTCGTTATTCAAAAATTTTCTGATGAAGCCCAGGCCATTGCCTTGGCCAATGATTGTGATTATGGTCTGGCTGGAGCAGTATTTACCAGCGATATCACTAGAGCCTACCGCGTAATTAAAGCGCTTAAAGCTGGTATAACCTGGATTAATGGCTATCATAATACCTATGCCGAATGTCCTTGGGGGGGCTATAAACAAAGTGGCTGGGGACGTGAACTAGGAACTTTTGGTCTAGAAGCCTACAGCGAAGTTAAACAAATCAATTTAAACTTAGATCCTAATCCGATTGGCTGGTTTAATGAGTAAAAATATTTAATTATTACATTAATTAAATATTTTTAATTTA
>DAHXLC010000185.1 GCA_027371815.1 Candidatus Melainabacteria bacterium
CCGAAACTAAGTAGCTCACTATCTTTAATATTTTTAAAAATTAATTCAGATTTAGCCGTTGCCTGTATTAATTGTTGCTCTTGCAACTTAGCTGAAGAAACTGAAACATCAAGCGGTAAGGATGTTATATGCGTTTGATCAATGCTTATTGCTGGTAACTTAGTTGATACAACTGAATCTGCATGCTCTATATCAATGTCGCTAGTATCGAGGATTTGTAAATTTCCAACAACAGGGTTAATTTGGCAAATTTTATTTTTTGCCCATTTATAGGCTTCATCATGATGATCTACCCAAAGTAGTGCAAAAGCATTGCCTTTTTCAGGTTTAAGGATTATAGCTCGGTAGTCTTGATCAATTCTAACTGAATGCAGGTTTTTATCTTTAGCGTTTTTAATAGGCTCATAATGAATACTTTCTTTAATTGGATTTTCTTGAAACTTTTCCACAAATTCTCTGACTTTTTTTTGCTTAGATTGAGGTATTTTAGAATAAGCTTCTAAAAAATTTATGCCAATAGCTACTGTAATTTTTTTATCTGTTATTAAACTCATAACTACCTCCCCATTTTACCTATAATTAATTACCAAATTTTGCTATAAACTCGTTAGCGCTATATACTTGCCAGTTAAGACTCTTAAACCTATCCCTAAAGTTAAGGCCGTTTTCTAGTTCATTAGAACTTAATACCGCAATATTAATATGATCATAATAAAATGCCAGTTCACAATAAGCTATGACTTCACCGCTAGCCTGCGTTAATTCATAACCAACTATAGGCAAATCAAAGTTGCGCTCAAAGGCAATATCAATTATTTTATGTAATTCAGGACAGGTTAAACTGTATAATGCTTGCCAATCTTCATTACCACTAAACGAAACATCAGCTAATCTACTAGAATCAATATGATGATATTGGTTTTTAATTAAAAGTGATTTGGTTAGAAAAAAGCAATTTGGTATAAATTGAAAAATATTATAATATCTCAAATAACCATTCCAGTTTTTTAATAAAGTTTCTTCGTCAATAGTATCATCAAGGATACTGGTAATAATTATTTGATTAACGTCGTTATTAATAGGTTTATTTATAATAGAATTTGGTAAATTTGCATTTATAAAAAAGCTAAATTCAATTTCAGTACTATGTTCAGGGTAATTTAAAGTTCTATTTAAGTGTGGATTTTCAATCGATGCAATAATTTCATTTAGTTCTACTGGTAAAGCTAAAGTAAAGTTATTTTTAAACTGTTCACTATTGTTTTCAGATTTTTTTGATTTTCCACAACTAATTTTAAGAACTGTAAGAAGTGCGTATTTTTGCCATTGATTCCAATTGGGATTTTTTAATAGTTCAATAAATAAAGTAAAGCTATTATAATTATTTAAATGTTTAAATTCTTCAATATTATAAGTTGAAATAAACTGATTAAAAACATTTGACGGCATTAAATCTTGAAAAATACTATAATAATCAGTTTTAGTATTTTTTTCAATATCATTCCAGCTTAAAGACCACACAATAAATTTATCACTTCGAGTTAAAGCTATTCGCTGTAGCATATCTATACCGATTCTATCTTTATGGTATTCAAAACCATCAAGAAAAACAACAATTGGTTTACAATTAATATTTTTGTTGCCAGAATTTATTGGCCAGAAAATAAAGTCAGCTTTGCTTGGTATTTGAATTCCCTCAGTTTCTTTTAACAATACCTGCGGTTCAATATAATAAGCAGTACCATTATCTAATTTAATAAAATACCCAGGTTTATTATTAACTAATTCTTTATGAAATTGGGCTTGAGAATTTTGATTTTGTAAATTTTGTTTTAAAATTATCTTTTTAAGTTCATCAATAAAACGTGCTTCTAATTCACTTTCTAATAAACCTTCTACTTTTATTTTGGCCAAAGGCTCAGACTTTTTTAGTGTATGTTTTAATGATAAAATTTTGCCGATTAAATCAATAGCCAAATTACGAGAAGTATAAGGCATATCATAACTATTTTTATAAGCAAACAAGCATTGATAACAGCCATCTTTATCAGCAACATTATTGCATTTACAGGCTTTTAAGCAATTAAAAGCTAGTTCAAGAACTTCTAAAAATGATGGGTCTTGCGATGTAACTAATTGTTTAAGATAACCAGTACCACCAGGAACGGTGTCGTATAATACTAGATAATTTTTGCGAAAGTAGTTATCGGGGATTGGTTCATCATAAAATGTTACTTTTAGATTATCGACTTTACCTTTAAACTTAAGTTTTAAACCCAGTAATAAAGCAGCAATTAAGGAATGTGATGTTTTTAGTGAATTTAAATTGGCTAAATTATTTAAATCAGTTGTATCAGTTAAAGAAGGTAGTAATATACCAATAGCTTCGGATGAAAATTCTCTATATAAATAAAAAATATCTTCAAAGTTCTTTTCGCTATCGGGTTTTCGTGATTTGCAGATAAACGAATGTTGTGCTGTAACATCATTTGTACCAGGCAATTGAACTTTTCCACAATACTGACATATTCTAAAACCATGCCGGTTTGAAGTTATGCCAGCAATAGTTACCTGTTCGGCTGAATTTTGTTTCTCACCAGAATTTATTTCTCTAAAGATAGATTTATTATGGTATTCAAAACCAAAGGTAATGTCCTCATCTTTAATTAAATAGGTGTTTTGGCAGGTGTCATCATTAAAATCAACTAAAAACTGTTTATTAAAATATTTAGGGGTTCGATCATCACTTTCATCACCAATTCGACTATCTTTATCGCTAGTAGTAGCAATAACCTGGCGTAATTTAAGCATTTTTTTACGTTGACCTAAATCTAACCACTGAGGATCTGCACATCTTGGGCAATTTTCGCTTTGGTATTCTTCTTGTAAGATTAATTTAGTATATGAGCAATTTTTACATAAACGCCATTCTTCTACTGGAGAGATTTCCATGTTTACTTGATCAATACGAACTTTACGACCTTCAGCATAAAAGAAATTGGCTGGAGCAAGCTCACTAATAGCGCTTGATGAAGGTCGCTCATATTTATAGCTCCAGGTATCATAAGCTTTGTTAGAATTTTTAAGCTTATTTTTATTACGCTTGCGATAAATAACCGATTTTAAAGTTACCCCAGCTTCAGGAAAGGAATAATTAGGAATAAAACCTTCATCAGTAAAGAAATTTAATGTTTCTTTATTATTTATAGTTTTAATTATTTCTTGAAGATTACGTTTTTCTTGATCAAGATCCGCTAATTCTTGTGCATGGTTATTAGACTTTGCAATTTCGATATTTTTTTCTTTAATTTTTTTCTTAAGCGTATTTAATGAATGTTTTAATGACTGTCTTTCTTCAGCTAGTTCTGTTAAACCAGTTAAGACTTTTAAAGTAAGATTATATTCTTGATTAAATAAAAAATCTTTAATTTCTTCAATAGTTGTTGCTGAAAGCCGGTTAGAAAATAATTGAAGAAAACTATTGAATAAATCATCTTGGTTAGAATTTACAAAATTAATCCAGTTATAAGGAAAAATATTGACTTTAGCTTCCTTGTGGTTGTTAGTTGAAGCCACATTATTTAATACTGTGGCAAGCTTATTGGGGAAATCATTTGTTTGAATATCAGAATCTACCCATTTATCAAAGGTAAAAGCTGTAAACTGTCTTTGTAATATAGCTGAAGCATCTAAAAACACACCAGGGGTATTAACTATGCCATTAATCATTTCTATAGGGTCAGTAAAAAAAAATAAATCATGAGGCTTACCATTGGCCAAAGTTACCGCTAGAGAATTACCATTTTTTCGACCAGATCGCCCAATTCTTTGCAAATAGTTAGCCTGCGTTGGGGGAACTGAACACAATACAACACTAGATAAATCACCAATATCAATACCCATTTCTAGTGTCGATGTAGCTGATAATACATTTGGATCCCAAGGCATTGAGTTTTGTGAATTTATAAACCGGTATTCTATGTCTTCTCTTGTGTTGCGCTCTAACAAGCTTGTATGCTCAACCGGAACTACTTTAACCACATCACCATAAGAATATAAATTATAGTAATAATCTTTAACTGGCGTATTTTTAATTATATATTTACCAATACAATTTTTTCTAAAGCAAAACATATTTTCCCAGTCAGTAATTTCAATAGTACTTAAGCAAACTTCATGCAAACACATATTACAGCAAACTCTAACTACATTTTGTGAAACCATCAAAACATCAGGTTTTAATCCCCAAATTTTATGTTTGTCTTTAGTAGGTTTTTCTTCAATTATATTTACACGACTTAAAACATTTAAAGTAGTTATTAAAATATCGTTGGCTAAATTGGTAATAGTAAAATCATACTCCTGAAAACACCTGATTAACCAGTTAATTGACCAACTAAAGCGATTGTTAAGGCAATTATTTATACATTCAAAATTTTTACTAGCATTGTCATTTGTTAAAAAGCATGGTAACCGAGAGTTAGCACCAAAATTTGGTAAAAATTGTTGTTTATTTAAAACATAATAATTACCCGAATTAGACATAAAATAATCTAAGACTGGGCTCAATGTAATAGCACCTATTGCTTTTAAATGATTTAAAATTCCGACCAGGTAAATTTTAACTAAGGTTATTGGAATCTTTTTAAAGACTTCAATCTCATTAGTTAAAGTTTCATATAAAACAGGCAACGCTTTGTCAAAAAAATCACGATCAATATAGGCAATGCGGGCACAAGATTTTTCCAAAGTTCGACCAATGCGTGATTTAAAACTAAATTCAGCAAATATTTCCCAATTTAACCGCTTCATAAAATAATCTGCTAATAATGAATTTTCCGGTAAATCTTTATTTTCTTTGAGATCTTTATAATCGTCTAACCATTCCAAATCGCGTGGTAAAAATCGGGCAATCATCATGGCTTGCGACAACCCTATTTTATTTTGCCAGTAATCTATAAAAACATCAGCAACTTTAATCAATGGTATATTATCATCTACATTCTGAAGAGCTTTTTGAATGCCTTGTCGCAGCGTAATGCCAAAAGATCGCGATCCTATAAAACCGGCTTTGTGAGCAGCATCTTGAACCGAATCAGAAAAAGCAATAAATTTTTTATCTTTATTCCAGGTTGATGCAAATAATGAAGAAGTTAACACACCCGCCAGACTAGCTGCCTGACTACCCACAATCATTAAGCCATTCTTATTTCCACAAAAATGACAGTCTTTGTTTATAAGTTTTTTTTGGGAGTTTTTGTTTATATTATTAACTATATATATGTCAATAAAGTTTTTATCTTTTGCTTCAAAGCCACAATTATCACATTTGTCTAAAATTTCATTGCTATTGTTAAAAAAAACCTTAAGGCAGTCAGCGCAAATTTTTGCATTAGCATTAGCAATACTTAAATTACTATTGGTATTAGCTTGCAATTCATTATCAACTTTTCCAATAGGATACATTAGGCAAAAATTATCATCTGCAGCAAAAAAACTAGTGTAAATAGTCCGTAAGTAATTATCAATTATTGAGCTATTTGTTTTAAAAGTACCAAGCCAGCCAGTGCTTCCACATTGATTACAATGAATAACCGGTAAACAGGTTTTTCTTTCGAACTCATTTAAATCATCATAAAAGCATAGCTTTGGATTAACGGCTACATTAGCTACCATTCTTTTTAATTCACGCAACCATAATTGAACACGTACATTTAAAAAAGGTACTGTCTTAAGTTCCCTAGCTGTAGATAATGTTTCGTTTTCATTAGAAGCTTCTTCGGGCACTTGATCTTTGGCAGTTGAAATTAAGGCCAGCATACTATCTAATAAATAACTATAATACTCATTAGATTCATCTGGATTCAAACCCATGCGTAAAATTAATTCATCAATAATTGCCTGCTTTGAAACAGTGCGACCATTGGTTGCTTTAAGCAGATTCTGAAAAAAAGGATGGTTAATTAGCTTTGATTTTAAGTTAATGCACCAAGCTTGTGTTAAACTTTTAGGTTCTTCTAAACCCTCATTATTTATATCATTAAACCATAGTTTATATTGAGCAAATAAATACTTATCAAAATTATCGTAATTATTTGAATTTAATTCATTAACATTTTCTGGTGCAACTACATTATATTCTTTAACAAAATGCTTTTCAAGAAATTCACCACAAGTAAGCCTGTCTTCAATAATTACTGAGTCATTTGAAAAATCTTCACCAAAAATATCACTGGCATATTTGGTTATACTACTAAATTCACTATTTCCACCTAAAGTAGCTGATGTTCCAATGCAGCATAAAAAATTTTCAGGTACATTTAGTCTAGCCTTGAGCCGTCTGATTAAACAGGCTAAATCTGTACCTTGAGCACCATCAAAAGTATGCAATTCATCTACAATTAAGAACTTAAGTGTGTTGGCACTATTACTTGACCAAAGATCTTTATCTTGGGGTCGCAATAATAAATAATCTAGCATTTTATAATTAGTAAGTAAAATATCTGGTGGATTTTGACGCATGGTATCTCTGTCAGTTATAACAGATTCAGCACTCATAACTGATTTGGGATTGTTTTCACTTTCACCAATATATAAACCAACGCTTAAATTATTTTTTAATTCAGCACAGTTCCAGATGGTTTTAGCTATGCGTTTAGACTGATCATAAGCCAGAGCGTTCATTGGGTAAATTATAATGGCTTTGATTCCGGGAAGGTCTTTGTGTTGATAACAATAGTCTAAAACAGGATATAAAAAGCATTCTGTTTTACCCGAACCTGTTCCGGTTGCAATAATGGTAGATAACTGTTTCTGATTAGTTAATCTTTCAAATGCAATTTCCTGATGTTTATAAGGTTTAAAATTTAAATTAATGCTTTCAAAATATTGTTTGTCTTGTTTACCTCTTCTAAAGGGCAAATCAATAGTTATATAAGGATCATTAAAGAAATTGCCTTGCCTATTTATTAAATTTTCTAGTAAATTATCAAATAAACCCGTCATTCCAGCTGTTGTAACGGGGAAACTGCTTAAAACAAAATCTTCAATACCTTGTTTAATTTGGCTAGCTACAATTGATGGGATCATTTAATTAATAACCAAATCAGCATTATTTACAGTTGCAGTATTTTCATTTATAATACTTACCTCTTTAGAAAATTTATCCCAGGCTGTTTTATAATCTTCTATGATATCGGGGCGAACAAATGGTGCATAGTATTGTATTGTTCGTTCTTTTGGACCATCTGGTAAAGTATCGTCAGTAACGTTTTTTTCGACAAACCCAACTTTAAGATTTTTAACTTCTTTCCATTTTTTTCGATTTAAGCCAATGCCAACTATGCCTTTGTTCGCAGTAAAAACAATTCGTCCTTTACTATCATAATATGTTTCATTATGATATTTTTGCATAACGGGGAATTGAATGCGATAAATAGCAAATAATTCATCTAAAGTTAAATCTAACGCCATAGCTACTAAAACATCTATTTCTAATAGTGCCTGACGGCGTTCATAATCAGTTTTAAGTGGGTAATTACTTTGCCAGGTATTTGTAGTTGTTTTAAATTTATTGTCAGAAAGATTTAAATCTAATTTTGACCAAGAATCATTATTAAAATCATCAGTCCATAATTCATTCCATAATTTACTATAATAACTGGTTAAGCAATTTAAAAGCAAAACCCTATGTTTAGCCTTTTGCATTAAATTGCTTGTTGCTAATAAAGGGAATTTACAAGCTAACTCAATATAAAGATTTGATTTACCGGTAGATTTAATAAAAAAATCACCAATAATTGAAAAACAAAAAGCTGCGGTTTTTATTAAATGATTATAATCATTAAAAGTTAAACTTATGACCCCATTTATATGAGCAGTTTCAGGGATAGCTATAGCTGAAATTAGCGTTCGTTCCATAGGTTGTGAAAGCATTTTGCGACTAACTAATTTATAATAATCAGTAATTTTAGTGCCATTCCAGGCAACTGGAATTTGTTTGTCATAAGCTTGCTTACTGCAAGCTCTAATATAATTAGTTCTAGGTATATAAATTGCATTAATATTGTTTAAATCGATTTCATCATAATGAGCTTTTTCGTTACATATACGTCTTGGGGTTTTCCAAATAGGATTAGCAATATGAAAATGAGGTCCAGATAAAATTAAATCGACAGGTGATTCGACAAATTTAGTTGATCTAGTTATAATGCCAGCTTTTTGGGCATTAGTTTCATCCCAAAACACAGAACTGATAATTTTATTTTCTTCTTGTAAATTGCTTAAATATTTTTCTTGTTTACTTAATTTTTCTAAAATAGAAATAAATTCACTGCTATGTAAAATTGGTAGCCTAGCTTTATTCCATGTTGTATTTACATCATCATAAATTTTCGCAAAAATAGCTAAGGTATTAGGATTAATATTAATAATTCTTTTATTATGCCCAATAAAATTCCACTTTTTGTTATTGTCTTTTATACCCGGTGTAATACCAATGCCATTATGGTTAAAGCATAAATCAATAGTTATGGGCTTAAATAAATTAGCTATAGCTAAAAAATTAATTTCTTTATTATTATTAGCATAAATATTAATACTAAATTTTACACCATCTTTTATAGGAAATAAGATTAAGGCGTTTTGAAATTGAAAATGATATTGAAGCTTATTATATATTATTTCTCTTAAATTACCACCTTTTGAGTCATCATAAACACCATCGGGGTGAAGCAAGCCAATGACACCAGTATTATTAGCAATAGACCAGGTTTTTGGTAAAAAGCATTTATAAAGGTTTGTTTGCATGCCTTTAAGTTCGTTATAATTTTGAACTGCGTTTAAATAATTTTGAGTGGCCTTAACGCCTTCATAAGCAGTTAAATAACCAGGCTCTAAATTAAATTTAGCTAAAGTTTCTTTACGTAATTTAGTAAGATTGCTAGCACTTAATTTTCTAATAGCTAATAACGGATTAGCATCACCTAGAATACCAGATTCAGCCCACTCAGTTTTAATCCACGGTGGATTACCTAGTATTAAATCAAAGCCACCATTATCTTTAAATATATCAGCAAATTCTAGTTCCCAATGCATAAAATGATATTGTTTAGCTAATTGAGCTACTAGTTCTAATCTGGGAAATTTAAGCGCTAATTCATCAACATCAATGCTAGCGTTAGTTTCTTGTAAAATAAACTGAATTTCCATTAAGTATTCATCTCTAGTTGGCAATAATTCTGGCTTTTCAATTGGCCAAAACCATAGCGCGCACCAGTAATCCATAGCCAGTTTTAGCCTTCTATAAGGGCTTGAGTTTTTTAGGTTTTGCGATAAAATTTCCGTACTAAGTAGGCTATCTTTTTCTTTGGTTGATTTTAAATTATCTTGACTTTGGTTACCCTTACCAAAAATTTGAATTAAATTAATTGTTTTAAGTCTAATACTGCGTAATTGATTTATGTGAGTTTGCCATAATAAATCAATATTGTTTGATATTTTGCTTAGACTTATAATATCTTTTTCATCAAAAGATTTATTAAAGTCTTGTTGCCACTTATTTATTTGGGCAAGTTTAGCTTTGGCTAATTGTTTAATTACTTTATCCGTATCATAATTAGCCATACCTGGATCGCCCAAGAGAAAATGATAAATTGAATTATCGGGTCTTTTATCACTAAGAGATAGCTTTATAGGTACGGTTTCATACCAAGGGTTTAAATTTTCCTTAGCCAGTAAATTACTATCATAAACTTGCGCTCTAGCTCCAATTAAAGAATTACCACAAATTAACTGGAGTTTAAACCAGGGAATTGGGGCTGCGTCATAAATTGAATTTAGCCATAGTGATACTTCAGCTAATTCAACGGCAGTAGGGTTTAAGTCAACGCCAAAGACATTACGGTCAGCAATGTACATTTTAACTTTTTGTTTTTCTTGGACAAATTTTTCGTGTGGAATTGTTTTGCCTGTTTCTTTTTGTTTTAGTACAAGGTAAGCCTCGGCTAACTGGTTAATGGCTTCATTTAAGAAAGCCCCACTACCCATAGCTGGTTCACAGATTTTAAGTTTTAAAATATCGTCGGCAGATTTATTTTCTAATAAAACTTTTAGAGCATATTTTACCAGGCATTTGGTTAAAACTTCTGGTGTGTAGTATGACGCTGATGTTTCACGATCTCGTCCAGATTGCCTATAAATAAAAGTTCCTTTCGAATATTTTTTTGGGCTTCCATCTACATTAAAAACACGTTCTTCTTGTTTGTAATTTTCTAAGTCTTCTAGCGGAACGAAGTAAGCAATTTCTAAAAGTTTCTTGTTATCGTTATGGTTGTGATTATTTTTATTATTTTTTTTACCTTTAAAGTTATTATCATCTATAGCTTTAACGACAATATTATCTGGCTCTTCATCAACACTTTCATCAAAACTTTCATCAGCAATTGATTCTTCAGTATCCTCATCATTTTCCAGAGCATCATCATTAGTATCATCATTATCGTCAGCTTGTTTTTTGTTTTTTTCAGAAAGTGGTTGCACTTCATATAAATCAGTTTCGGCAAAAAAGCCACTAAACGAAAGTAGCGACTCATAAACAGCCCCAAGTTGATTTATACCTAAATGAGCATAAGAAATCCGACCACGTTTTTGTTTTTTTTGTGAGGGTAAATTTAAAGATACTAATTTAATTATTCTAAGCATGACACTATTTCTAAAACGAACTTTATTTAATAATGTAGTCTTTTCCGGATCAAATAAGTGGCTTTTAAGCGCCTTAATGCAAAAACTGCTGGTTTTATTTTGTAAATTTGCATAGTTAATAGCTTCAATGGTAGTGGTTTCTGGACAACCACGATAAATAAATTCAAACAACAAGCGGATTGAATCGCTAATAAAATAGCCATTTTTTGATTCAACACTAGTTAACTTAACAGTTTCTAGATCACGCAAAGCCTCAAAACTATAGCCCTTAAGATAACTTTGGTCTTTAATACATTCAAAGCCTATTTCGGGTCGAGCTTCACTGTATAAAATAAACAACAACCGGTACATGAAACGTAAGCATTCAGCGGTTAATTGAGCTTGTAAATCTCGTTCATATATTTTTTCTTTAAGAATTTCCTTCATGTAATAAACAGCTTCGTTACCTAATAGTTCTATTGATTCACGCAAGGCAAATTTTAAATCTTGGGATACACCAAAAGCATGTTTATGTGATTTTTCATCTAATGTATCAAGTAGAGATAAGGATGAATCACCATAAATGCTTGATTTATGAAGCAATATAGCCATTAGCTTAAAAGTATTTGTATCTTTACGGTTAAATATTTCATTTAAGTCAAAACGAATTAACCTTGAATTATTCCACTTTGTTTGATCGATTAATAGTATTTGTTTATGCGTACAAATTATGACATAGCGTGGCGACTCGGCTAGAGTAAATACATTTTTGCCAATTATTTCTTCAATTGGTCTTGTCAGATAATCTTTGCCTATAATTAAATTATTATCAAATTGTTCATTAATAAAGTTTAAATCTAAAGAATCAATATTGTCAGCTGAAGCATTTACCAATTCAATTACCCATAATAACGGCATTCCAGAACTTTTATTAACATTTGTCAAAAGTGGTAAGTAAATTTTATCTTCTATTTCCTGACAAGATGGCGATATGTTATATCCCAGATGTTTAAAAAACTTTTCAAAAAAACCACGTTGTAACTTTAATTTTTCAAAATTATTCTTTTCACTTTCAATATCTGAACACAAACGTAAGTAATCACGATTTAAATTTAGAAGTTCTTCATAAGGCGTTTTGCTATTATTATCTTCAGCTATTTTGTGCCAGTCGGCTAATACATTTTTTATGTCATCTTCTAATAGTGAATCCATATAATAGGAACTATAAAAATTATTTTCATTTTTAATTCCAATTGGTATTAAGGCCATTATTGATTTCCTATAAGTACAGCAATTATTTGGATGAAAGGATTTTTTTCAAGCGTTAGCGAATCTTCAACCCATTTGAGAAAATGATTTATTTCTTTATCAATAACTTGCCTTTGTTTATCTTTAACTGATTGTTGTGGAAGATCTTTAAATTTAATTTCTAGTTGTTGATAATGTTCTTGTTTTAAGCTTTCTAATTTTTTTAATTTATTATTTAATTCTTTATTGGTTATTTTTTCAAATTCATTACATTCGTTATTAATCCAGTTTTTAACTTGATCTACAGCTGGCTTTAATAAGTTTTTTAATTCGTCAAAATTTATTTGTGTATTCTGGTTTGTTAAATTATGGCGATTTAATTTAAGTCTTATAACCAAATTTTCAAAAAGTTCAATTTGATGGAATTGGTCATTTTTAAAAGTAACCCCAACCCACTTGTGAATAATTGGTTGACCTTTTAAATTTGGTATCAGACCTGAAACTATAAAAACAACTTCATTATTAGCTAAAATTTTAGGAATTGAAATTACCGGAGCTTCATGGAGGCTAAACAAGGCATTTATACGATCATTTACCCATTCTACGGCTGGGTGAAGTGGCCATAAATACTGAACATTAGGCCAGGTTTTGTCTTGTTTTCGACTTTTGTTAATTTCTTCAATGATAATTTGGGGTTTCGAGCTTAATTTTAAATTATTAGCTTCAGGTCTTATTTCTTGTGGTAAGAATTTATAACGATGTTCTAAATCTTCTGGCAAATTAGTTATTTCAATTAATTCCTGGCTATCATCACTTTTATATTTAATTTCATATTTAGGGTTTAATTTAAAAATTTCCAGAGCAGTTTTACAGTAGTTATAATCATTCTCAAATAGACTTAAACTTGATTGTTTGTAATTAGTAATGGTAGTTTCAATAGCAGTTTCAGTTGTTTCAGCAAGAAATAATAAGGCCATTAGATCAACACTTAGATCTAATGATTTAGTCAAATTATCGTCTAATGTTTTTTCAAATTCTTCAGGTTTTATATTTTTTTCAAAAATTTTGCTTAAGTAACGCTCTTCTTCTATTTGGTCATATACACCAATAAAAGCTTGAGGATCGCCAATGTTTTTAGCTGCTTGTTCTTCTTTTTTAACAAGTATTTCTAAAATTTTAGAATGATCACGAACTTGTGGATCTTGGCTCAAGGATAACAGGTAGCGGATTTGTGGCACTTGCTCTTGGCCATATCGATCAATACGGCCATTTCTTTGCTGGAAAGTCATTAACGACCAGGGTATATCAAAGTGAACCATTTTGTGGCTTAAGTAATGCAGGTTAATACCTTCAGCACCAACATCTGAAGAAATCAAAAGCCTTATAGGTGAATCCTCCTGTCCAAATTTTTCCACTATTTCATTAAGTATAGTATCTTCTAGCTGGCCATGAATAATTGCTATTTGTTCTGGCCGTAATTTAAGATCTTTAGCTAAATTTTCTTTAAGATATTCTAGGCTAGCTATTCTTTCCGTAAATATAACCAGTCTGTCTTTTTTATCAGTACCATTCCAGGCCAAACCTTTATGAGGATCTTGATCTTTAAGCAAATTTAACAATGCCTGGTACTTTGAAAAGGCATTTTTATCTATTCTACTTACGATTTCTTTAAGCCCTTCTAAGGCTTTAATATCATGTTGGCTTTTTTCGTCAATGCTAGTGGAATTAAGATTTTTAATTCTATTATCAATTGTTTCAATACAAGCGCTTGGGCTAGAAAAGAGTGCTTTTTCCAGCGTTGTTTTAAACAGTACATTACCAGTGTTTCTTTGATCAATTTTACTAAATTGTAAGTCGACCAAATATCTAAATGAATCATCTTCGATTTTAGATACTGGGCAGGTAATTAATTGAATGTTTCGCTCAGGAAATGATTTTTGAATTTGATCAATAACATCATTTTTGAATCTACGAATAAATAAACCATTTTTGCTTTTGAAAACGTAATTTTCTGGATCTGTAATAGCCACTGGGTCTAACATATTTATGATGCTGGCGCAACTGCTGGCATTACCATCATGGGGTGTTGCGGTAAGCAGAATTAGGGTATCAGAACGGTTGGCCAAAAGTTTAGCCAAGCGCGAACGCATTGAATTATTGCCACGATCTGCAACGTGCTGAGCTTCATCAATAACGATTATATCCCAATAAGCATTTTCAAGATAATTCCGGTATTCTCGATCGCTTTTTAAAGTGTCAACCGAAATAATTGCTTTGTCATAATAGTTAAATGGGTTGTGATAAGATGGGATTTTATTGTGTATGCGGTTAATACCAACTGAATCAAGCCTGGTAAGTGGAATAGTAAAGCGTGACCACCATTCTTTTTGAAATTGCGTAAGCATACTCTTGACTGTAACGACTAAAATGCGCTTGCCACGCTCACGTTTAATGAGTTCGGATACTAAAATGCCGGCTTCAAGGGTTTTACCAAGACCAACTGCATCAGCAATTAAAATTCTTTGTCTTACCTGTTTTAGCGCTTGGATGGCTGGCTCTAGCTGGAAATCCAAAACGTCCATAGCCGCTTTATGGCCAATATATAACTTTTCATTAGTAGGTGGTATTTGTCTTAGCTGAGCTTCAATATGGAGCAACGATTTCTTGAAACCACCAGAATTGTCAAGAACCAAAGCGGTTTCTTCTGGTTTCAAAACTTCTATGCCTTTGCCACCTCGGCCATAACTGGCTTCAATACTATCGAAGAAAATGGCTTCTTTGCCGCGAACAATTTCTGATATGCCAATACAATGTATACCTTTGGTAATGTCTGTAACCATGTCAACTCGGCGAACTAGCCATTCGGCGTCTCTGACGATTATGCGTGCTCCAGGGGCAATGGTTGAACTCATGAATGACAACTCATTAATATCTTAGAATGAGGCGGTTAAAACTATATAAATGTATTTATTTTATTATGAAAATTAAAATATACAATATTTTTGGATTAATTTGCTGTATTCAAGAAATAATTTAAATATTTTTAATGTTGAAACTTGGCAAATCTTTCATATTAATAATTTAAATTTGTTTTAGTAGCTAATTTTTGCGCCTAGAGTATTTTGATCATTTCGTTTAGCTACATATAAGCTTTCTGTTTAGCATGCAAGAAATATCTGACGAAGTTAAACTTTTGAAAAAAGGGTGCCACGGCAGCGGTGCTAAGAAAGCAAAGCGGTCAGAGCTAGTATCCCAAACTGGTACAACCGTTCCAGCTAAACCGGCATTAATTGCAATTTGCTGAATATATGATATGGTTTGTTCTTGTTCCTTTTGTGACTTACATCCGAAGGAATGATTGAGTGGTACTATTATCATGTCTTGCCCCTGTTCATGTATATGGGCAATAGGAATAATTGTCATTTTACCTCCTTATTTGGGGCGTTTGTTGTAGGGGCTTTGGTTTGTTGGTTTGAGTGAAATATTTTCGTCGAATACCTTTGAGCGTATAGAATCTTCCGTCCTTTGAAGTTTCATGCCAATAATTCGAGTTGGCGTGTTGCCTTCTGCGAGCATTTTGAGTTCTTGAATTTCTTCTTGAGACCAGTTTTTATTATGATTTTTTGGTTTCTTATGCATTCTTTCCTCCTATCGGAAATTTGGGATCTGGTAGCTGCTGTTTTTTTAATAGCTCCACGATTTTGATTATATGTTACTTAATTATATTTGTCAAGTTATTTTAAATATATTAATATTTTCTGAATATACTTGATTCTATTATTTTTAGTGTTACATATTCTTATATACTAATGCATGTAACTTCACTTGTCAAATTTTTTATTTGCTGATGGGTTTAGTTGCCTTAAAAACTCTGATTTGAAAATATATGAATTAAGGTGATTAACATCAACTAGATTGATCCCCCGCATTGCATCATTACTTGGTGCTTGATACATGACTTTTTCTAATTCAGCTTCACTTGCGTTATTTGAAAATTCAATAATTACTTTGTTTACTATCGCTCTTCGTAAATACTCTTGGGCTGCTGATCTTGCTATTCCTATACTTAATGCCGCCTGATTACAGCTTATATTTTTTTCTAATACTACTCTTAATAATTCTTTGATTTTTCTCATAATTATTCGTCCTCTCAAACAAAATTCCTCCCATTAAAATTGTTAATGTTAGGATGTTATGCTATTCCAATTGAGTTTTTTGACTTAAATAGAAATATTGATATTTTAATTTTTTTGCTTAAATTTCTTTAATGTCAAGCGGTCGATTTCATCAGAACAGGTGACCGGTTTATTTCAGAACAGCCGGCCGATTTGATTTAGAACCTACAGTTAATCTTGGCAAGATTAACTGTAGGAAACTTTAATTAATTTAATATTACTGATAAATTGGGTATAAAATTATTATAAAATTGTAATTGCTACTTTAAATTAACTAAGAAAGTTTTAAATTATGGCAAAAGTTAAAAATCAAACAATAACATTTGAAAAATCACCTGTTTTAGAAATTATTGCTGAATTAAGGTGGAATAGTAATAACCCGATGGCAAATAATCAAGTCGCAAATCAAACTATGACTTTATTTTACAACAATAATTTTGAAGAAATGTATAAACGCTTTTCTGACAAAATTGCTGGTCATGATTATGTTCGTTCAGAAAGGCTTATTCCGCAAAATTTTCCAGCAAGTACATTTCAACCAGTATACCGATTTAAAAAAGTTGAAGCTCAAAATCCGACTCTCATACAAATTGGTGAAGGTCTGATTTCTATTCATGCTCTTCCTCCATACCAATCTTGGGTTAACTTTTCACCTGATGTATCCAATAGCATTAATGCAATTCTTGAGTCTAGAAATGATTCAGATAAAAACAAAGACTTTTCAAAGATATCTTTAAGATATATCAATATTTTTTATCCTGAATTGCTACAAGGTAATAGTGTTGAAAATTTTATTGAAAATATTCTATGCTTTAAAATTATTACCCCTGATGGAATTTCAAAGCATCAAATAAGCAAAGATACTGTAACTATACAATTGTCTATTAAATCAAGTGATGACTTGACTATTAATATTAATGTAGGTAAACGAAACGTTAACAATTCTGACTGTGTCTTATTAGATTTTATTGTTGAATCTTCAACTAATATAAACACAGACCATGACGAAATTATGGGAGTTTTTAACAAAGCTCATGATCTAATTCACCGTATATTTATTGATATCACAGAGCCTATTCATCAATTAATGAAAGTTAAGGAATAAATATATGATATTCACTGAATTACAAAGTAATCAAGAATCAACAAACATGGTTAATACTGTTTTGCAAAAAAACAGTATTGAAGAACAACAAAATATGATTTCATATAGTTATTCAAATAGGCAAAGTTATTTTGAATTTGAATACAATAATACTGATAGCATCCTTAAAGAATTATCAAATCTGGCCTTGAATTGGGATGGTTATAATGCTTTACCTATTAAAGTCCAAACAACTCAAAACGTAAAAGCAGCTTTAAATATATTTAGAAATATTATTCCATTTCCCGATCTTACTCCAAATCCTAATGGAACTATTTCACTTGAATGGGAAACAACTTTTGGCAATGCTCATCTTGAAATAGGGAAAACTAACTTTGGTCTTTTTATTATACCCAATCAAGGGAAAACAGTATATTTTGATTCTGAATTAATCAACACAACAGATAATCTTTGGCTCATGATTGCTATAAGTATTCTTAGTTATTTGTATCCAACAGCATGTAAACCGGTTAATCAAACTTTAATTAATATCTATGGACGATCTGCCTGAAATTGTTAATGATACTGAGAGTCTTGTTCGTACAATAAAAACCCCATATCATTTTAAAAAAAATGGTGAGGTGAAATGGCAAGCTTTTAAACCACAAGTTAATAATTCAGCAATTTCAGTTATTAGACAATTGATGGGTGATGATTTTTGTAAAAATAAATCTTTAGAAATCGCTAAAAATGCTTACATTGGCTTAGCAGTTTTACTTTCTATAAAAGTCAGGCAATGCGGTTCAAAGGTTTACGACGATAGAAGAGAGTTTTTAGGTCACGCACACATTGATCATGAAATATGTCTACCACAAGAAGATAGAGCAGACTTAAGTGAAAATTCTGCAGCATTACAGCAACGTTGTATAAAGTTGCTCGAAGATTGTATTTTTCATGAAGATCCAAAACCCAAAGAAAGTGGTTGGTTTGGTACACCATTACAGAGGAAATAATTTAGTGTTAATGGCAAAGTAAAATTAGTCCACTTTGGAAATGAAAAAATCTAAAGATCAAACTAGCATATTGACAACAGGTATATCAAAAAATATTTAGCAATTTAAATTATTGGTACTAAAATAAACTAGAAAAATTGACTTCATTTTTATATTGGCACTTGGCTGGCTACGCACTTTATATTTATATAAGGTAACGACTCAACAGAACGGCATAACGATCGGGATAAATAGACAGGTTGCCCTGTCTACTCCCCCACAGAGCCGGACTTGCGAATTTCCCGCATCCGGCTCCTTAATACACAGTTTCGCTACGTAAGGTATGAGTGGACTATTTTGGGTGGTGGTAGCGGATATATCGTTAATAATTGAATAAGCCACTGCCAATTATGTTCACCTCTTTGACTGCGACGATTCAGCCATTTAAACCATATATTTCGGGATTGGAAGGCAAAGTGGCTCAGGGACATCATATTAAACGTAATACCATAATAAGCATAATATACTTGTAGTTTGCGTGAAATCATTTTCCACATTTGTTAGTTCATTTTATCCCCCTCGACCAAGTTTAGGCTGGCGCACTATTGCATCATTTAAATCCTTGCAATTTTTTGCTTATCATTATGATTTGCAGTTTTATATCTTGATCTTACACTTTTGATCAATTCCTTACGTGCTTGTAAACTCATTGTCTTTAACCTCATTTATCCTCCTAAATAATTATTGAAAAGGATAACCGCTAAATAAGATAACTCTAGTTATCAGGGTAAGATTTTTGGTGATTCAATGCGCTATAATGTAATTTAATTGATGTAAGTTCATAAAATACATTAATTATCTGGCCAGTGAAATATATTCATTTATTTCGTTAGCGTTTTTGACATTTAAAGACTCTTTTTTAAATAAGGTGCTTATATCATCATAGGATGCTTTGAGTATACCAGCAGCTTGATCCAAAGACAATTTTTCGTTTTCAATTAAATCTTTTATAGTTAATAATAAAGTTATCGGAAAACAATTAAGTTTGTTAAAGTTTTTTTGTTTCTCGAAAATGGTTGACTCAATTCCAAGTGAGTTAGCAAGTTCTAATGGTTTATAATTGATAAATTTGTCTTTGATATTTTGATTTATTAAACCTTCATTATAC
>DAHXLC010000199.1 GCA_027371815.1 Candidatus Melainabacteria bacterium
TTGGGAAGTAACCTTAGATGGTCTATAAAACTAGAATTTTCATAACTTTTGCTAATATTGTTTCCATGTTTCTCTAAAAATTTTAAACATTCTGATTTTAATGCAACTGATAAAATGTTACAAGAATTATTAATCAACAAGTTTTCAACTATAATATCTGGTGAAATGATATCACAAGAATATGTAGAGTGTAAAACAAGCCTTTTAAATATTGAGTATTTTAGATCAAACCAAGTATTAATAATTGATGATGCTCTATCATTAAAACCCATTTCAATAAGCTTATTTACAGATTTAATCAATAAATTTATCAAAATATTCTCATGATGAAATTGAAAATCAGGATCAAACTTACCTAAGTCAGGATAATAGATTGAACTTTTATCATTTTCTATAATCGAATTATCAAAATAGGCTAAAGTCTCATACATTTGATAAATATAATTAGATAAAACTTCACCAAGTTCAATTATTATACTCTCATCCTCTAAATATTCTTTTAAATAATGAGAAAATGCAATATTATCACTACCTAATTGAATTTTTGTTTGAATATAATTAAGTGGGGAATTTTCATCATCAGGCTTTAAAAATTTATACTTTAAAATTTGATCATAATAATACTCTAATTTGATATTTGGTTTTAAAAGAAAAATCAAATCGTTAATAATATAATTTTCAATATTAGGAATTTTTTTTTGCGGTAAATTGGGAAGTAACCTTAGATGGTCTATAAAACTAGAATTTTCATAACTTAAACTAATTATGTAACGCCATATTTTCTTTAAACCAGCATTTATTTTAAAATTATCATCTTCTAACCTTTTAATAATCTTGTGCTTAAATATTATATTTAATCGTTTTTGCTTTGCCAAAAACCACTTCAAAAATCGGTGGTCGTCTATAAAACAGATTAACCATTCCATTAACTTGATTAAATCATCATTTGCTTCAGTACTAAACAAGCTTTGTATATCGGAATTAATTTTATTTAAATCAGAATATTCAATTTTAGAATTACTAGGTTCTTTATCAATTTGCTTATCAAAAACATTAAACAACCATTCAATAGACGGTTTAGAATCTAACTTACTCCAATAATCGTAACCAATTTGCTTTACTGCCCAACATAAAGTTTTCTCAGCTATACCAACAGTAATAGGTATGTTTAAATAAGATTTATTAATTATATTTTTACATTCAAACTCAATATTATTATAATACTCAGCCAGCTTAATGATTGTGTTTTTAAGCAAACTATGGTCACTTTGATCTGAGTAAAATATTGGGTAAATCTTTTTTGTTTTCCAGAACTCAGACTTTTCATTTCTAGTGTCTTCATCAATATTGTATGGTACAAATGCAAATATTTTTGAATCAAATTGATTTGTTTTATTTTTCGACAAAATTTGAGAATTATTAGTCTGCATCATTTTCTTAGTAGCAATTGCATCAAGTAAGTATTTTAAAACAGGGTCATTTAAACTATAACCAATAAAAACAATAGTAAAGTTATTAAACAGCTCTATCAAGAATTTACTTGCCCAGCCAAATTTTAAATAAGCATTTCCAAAATCTGCCGAAGTTAATACTAAATTTAATAAGTTATAATCATTAGAGTCATTATTTAAATTCAATAAACCATGTAAATGCACTACTGAATGCCAAGAATTTGAATCTGGTATAGGTAGAGCTGGTGCTATATGAATATTATTATGGTTAATCTTTCTAGTCTCAAGAAAACGATTGTCAAAGTTCGTAGTTACTAGTCGATATCCATTTTTTGATTTTGATAAATCTAAAATCGCTTCATGAAAATCCAGCTTATTTTTATAGGGTACTGACAATACTTCAGAAACTAACTGTCTAATTTGCCAGAAGGAAGCCATGAAAAAAAATTACTTAAAGAAGAATGTTATGATGAATTATTGAATTATCTTGAACAAAAATATCAACCTGGGCAAATTAGACAGTTAGTTTCTGAAGTATTGTCAGTAC
>DAHXLC010000228.1 GCA_027371815.1 Candidatus Melainabacteria bacterium
TGGCAAAGCATGGATTTATTAATATGAAAATATTTAAAAATATTAATATGAATTTCATAACTTTATTAAGCTTTAATTATTGAGTAATAATTTTACCAATTTTCTTACTATGATAATATTATAGTAAGAAAATTTATATGGCAAATTGGGAACTGGAGATAAAGTGAAAATATCAAATGAAGATTTAATGAATATAGCCAAACAGATTAAATTAGTAATCATGGATGTTGACGGGGTTCTTACTGATGGTAATCTTTACTATTTAGAAGTGGCAAACCAGGATGTTAAAGAATTTAAGTCGTTTAATTCCTTAGATGGTATGGGTTTGCACTTGTTACGTTTGGCTGGTATTGGCACCGGCGTTATTAGTGGTGGCAATTCTTTGGCGGTTAATTATCGTGCTAAGCTTTTAGGCATGAAATATGTTTATCAAGGAAGTTTACATAAAGAATCGGCGTTTAAAGAAATACTTGATGATGCTAGTTTATCAGCCAGTGAAGTTGCTTATATGGGCGATGACTTGAGTGACATTCCCTTATTAAAAGCCTGTGGTCTTAAAATTGCTGTTGCTAATGCTATCAGCGAGGTTAAAGATGTTGCTAACTATGTGACGCTGAAAAATGGTGGTAATGGCGCTGTTCGTGAAGTTTGCGAATTCATCCTTAAATCTCAAGGAATTTGGTCTAAAACAATAGCTACTTTTGTAGGTTCAGCATAATTACCCATCGTTCAATTTATTATTTGATCGAAATTTATCCATATTCATAACTGTTTTTCTTGGTTAAGGTGAATACTATTTAAGCTGATAAATTAATAAATAAGCTATTTAATGTATTTAATCGCTTATTTATAAAAGGTGTTGTAAATTTCATTATTTTGGTGATTTAATACAATTTTCAATTAAAAAATATTAGCCACTTTTAAAGTTTAAAATGTATACTAAAAATATAGGTTATATATTTTTGTGAGTTTAAGTTATGGATGATGACATTCAAAAATTAATCGGCAAATACCCAGGTCGCTATTATCATGGTTTAGATGACGGCCGTATTTTTTGTGATCTTTGTCCTCGAGCCTGCGTTTTAAAAGATGGAGATCGAGGCTTTTGTTTTGTCAGGCAAAATCAGCAAGGCAAAATGGTTTTAACCACTTATGGATTGTCAACGGGATTTTGTGTTGATCCGGTTGAAAAAAAACCTTTAAATCATTTCTATCCAGGTTCTAGTGTGTTGTCGTTTGGAACGGCTGGCTGCAATCTTGGCTGTAAGTTCTGTCAGAATTGGTCGATTAGTAAATCTCGAGAAATTGCCCAATTGTCGCAATTGGCTACACCCAAAGATATTGCCGCTAAAGCCCTTGAATTAGGTTGTAAAAGTGTTGCCTTTACTTATAACGATCCAGTTATTTGGGCTGAATATGCAATTGATACGGCTTATGCCTGTCATGAAGTCGGGATTAAAACTATAGCCGTTACGGCTGGGTTTATTAATAATCCGGCACGTGCTGAATTTTATGAGCATATGGATGCAGCTAATGTTGACTTAAAAGCCTTTAGCCAGGAATTTTACCGTAAATTATGTTTAGCAAGTATTGAACCGGTTAAAGAAACGATTATTTGGTTAAAACAGAATACTAATGTGTGGTTTGAATTAACCAATTTAATTATTCCGACCAAAAATGATGCGCAGGAGGAGTTGAAAGAAATGTGTCAGTGGATATTAACAAATCTTGGTGACAAAGTACCTATTCACTTTACAGCTTTTCACCCCGATTTTCGCATGGGTGATATTGCGCCCACTCCCGAGGTTACTTTGGTTAAAGCTTATGATCTGGCCATTTCAGCTGGTTTAAAATATGTTTATCTTGGCAATATCTTAAATGACACTCATCAAAATACTTACTGTACCAATTGTAAACAATTGTTGATTGAACGAAATTGGTATGATTTAGGTCAATTTAATATTGAAAATCAAGCCTGTAAATTTTGTGGTGAATTAATTGACGGCTATTTTGATAAGAACTGTGGAAATTGGGGTAGAAAGCGAATCCCTATAAGTTTTTCTGCTTAAGGTTTAAAAATATTATATAATTTAGTTATTTATGATTTTAATAACGTATTTAGTTAGAGTTTTTTTGGTGTTTAATTATGAGAATTCGTAACTTTTTGAAAGAACAGATTTTAATATTATTTTTAGTTAACCTGGGCTTTAGTTTAACTTGTCTGGCTCAAACAAATACTAGCCAAGGCGATCGCAATTTGCCCGTTAAAACTAATGCTAACTCAGCAATTGAGGATTTAGAAAAGCTGGCTAAAAGTGGCAAGCTAGATGAAAAACCTTTAACTGACGTTGATGCACAAGCAAAAATTAAACAGGGTTTGAGTCCAAGCGAGCGCAATAAAATTGACCAACAGGGTATTTATTCGCCTATTGTTATTGATGCAGTGAATAGCCCAAATGACGAGCGCCGGAATGCTCAAGTGACCTATTATTTTTTTCTGGCAATTGGTTTGGTTTGCTTAGGGTTGGCTTTTTTTATTAAGAAAAGTCAGCCTAAAAAAAAATGATTCAAGATTAAAAAACATTCCCTTTACAACATTTCACTATCGTTTTATAATTGTCAGTAAAGGAAAAATAGATATGATCGTTGAGCAAATATTAGCGTTTTTATTAGGTGTAATTTATGCTGGTGGCGGATCTTATCTAGCTTTTCAGGGATTATATGATCAAAAAAATATGATTGAGTCGGTCATGCTGGCCGTTTTAGGGGCAATAACGGGAATTTTCTTATGTGTTTGGTCTTTAACTTGTGGATTTTCGCTTAATTAGTTGTTTTTAAGATAATTTATTTGGTAATAATTATTTAATTTATTTCAAACCAGTTTAAGGCTTCGTTAGCTTTAGGGTTACTTAATTCAGCTTTTAAAACTTTATAGGTATAGGAATTGTTGCCAAAAGTGATTTGAATTAAATCACCAACTTTGATTGTTGAGCTTGGTTTGGCTATTTTATCATTAAGCAGTACTTTGTTTTCGGCGCAAGCTAGTTGAGCTATGCTCCGTCTTTTGATTATGCGGGTAACTTTAAGCCATTTATCAATACGCATTATTTAAAATTAGGCAAATTAAACTATAATCTAGTTATTATATAAGATATACTGAAACGATTAATTGAAATCCTAATATCATGTTTGCAATCTTTAATCTAATTTATTTAACGAGTTTAGTCTTAATTTTATGCTTATCCAGCTGTAATTTAAATAATCAGACACCCGTTTTGCATCTTCCTTCAACTCCCAGTAACACTACAAGTATTACGCATGGGCGTTATGGTAATAAGAAAAACACGGCAAATATTCCTCATACTTTAACTCAATCAAATTTACCAGTTAAAGCTAAACCGTTAATTAAAGCAAATCAGTATAATTTCATTTCAGATTTAAAAGCGTTAAAATTTAAACTTAAAACTGTTAAAATTAGTTATCAAACATTAATTTTCCCCCTTAAACTTGATGGTATTATTACTCCAGAATTAGGAAAAGAAGTTGATGTTGCGGCTCGAATATCAGGACGGGTTAAACAAATTTTGGTTCGTCCGGGACTTAGTGTTAAAAAACATGATGTATTAGCACTGATTGATTCTCAAGCTGTAAGTGATCTCCAAGCTGAATTAATTGAAGCTAAGTCTAAACTTCAAATTGCTAAAGCCAGCGAATTAAGAGAGCGAAAGGTTTATGAAGAACAGATTTTAAGACCCAAAGCCCTTATTGAGGCGCGTACGCAATTTAATGAAGCTAAGGTTCAGAAGAATTTAGCTTTAGCTAATTTAAACCGTGTGGAAGGTTTGTATAAAGAAAAAATTGCGGCGGCTAAAGACTATATTCAGGCTCGAGCTTTGTCTCAAAAAGCACAGGCTTTATACGAACAAGCCGAGATGAATTTGCAACGTGAAGATCATCTATATCAAAATAAAGCGTTAATGCAGAAAGATTATCAACTAGCTCAAGCAGAGAGCTTAAGGGCTTTAGATCATTTAAACACACTTGCCCAAAGGCTTGAATTTATGGGTATGACAGGTGCTATGCTTAATAAACTTATGGTTGAAAAAAAAATAACTGGAGAAGTCCAGTTACGTGCTCCAGTAAGTGGTATTATTTCTAATTTTGATCTTTCTGCTGGTGAAATTATTGAAGCTCAACACTCAATTTTAAAAATTACTGATTTGTCTAAAGTTGATGCCAAAGTAGATGTTCCGGAAACTAATTTTGCTCAAATTAAAATTGGTAATAAAGTATTAATTTATATTGATTCTTATCGAAATTTAAAATTTCCTGGAGTAGTATCATATATCAGTGATAGGATAAATTTAACCAATCATACTGTTGCAATTAGCTCACAGATTGAAAATACTAATAATTTGTTAAAAGCCAATATGAAAGCTAATGTAATTATTGATACTATTCCCGTCAAGGTTTTAGCTTGTCCCAAAAAGGCTATTCATACACATGAAGGCAAAAAATTTGTTTATAAAGATGTAGAAAATGGTTTTCAAGAAACGGAAATAATTACTGGGCGTGAGAATGAAAAATACAGCGAGGTTATTAGCGGTTTATCAGCTAATGATTTAATCGCTTCAAATGCCAAACTAACTTTGCAATTGGAAAAAATTAAAATGATTAAAACTCAACAAAATAATTGGTGAATCTCTGGTAATTGATCTAGGTAAAAATAAAGATACCGGGCTAGTTATAGCAACATCTTTATTAATGGATCTGATTTTGGAAGCTCGCCAAACAAAGACACCTTCTAAAAGTAC
>DAHXLC010000118.1 GCA_027371815.1 Candidatus Melainabacteria bacterium
TTTTTCATTATTATCATTAATTAAGGTTAATTTAAGATGTTGTTTGGTTTTGCCTAGCCAAAAATTATCTAAACAGGTAATGTTTTTAATTAATACTTGTGGTTTTGGATTAGACATGCCAAAAGGAGCCATTTTTTCAAAATTGCGGAAGTTTTGTAAATCAAGATCGGTTTTTTCAATAATAGTATCAATAACTAATTTATTTGGTTCGTTGAATTGTTCTAAGCGAATCTTGGCATATTGAGCTAGCAAAGTTTGAAAATTGGATAATTCCTCAAGTTTAAAGGTAAAGCCCGCTGCTACTTTATGGCCACCCCATTTAAGCAGGCTTGATTGAGAATGATTTAAGGCTTCATAAAGATCAAACTGTTCATAGCCACGAGCTGAACCTTTAACTATTTGGGTATCAGGCATGATTTCGCCGATAAAAACTGGTAATTTATATTTTTCAAGTAATCTTGTCGCTACAATACCGACAACGCCATGATGCCAATTTTCTTTAAAGATTGCAATAACATTCAATTTTTCTTTTTGTCGAAGAAGTGTTTCAACGGTTAAATTAGCGTCATTAAAAATAGTTTCAGTTAATTCCTGTCGTTTAATATTTTCAGACTGTAATTCTTGGGATAGTTCGCTTGCGCGTATTGGATCTTGCGTGGTAAGCAATTCAAGAGCTTTGAAGCCATCACTTAAGCGACCGGCCGCATTTATTTTAGGTGCAATATTATAGCCAACCAGATCGCCTTTTGAATTATTTTGCGTTTGTTCGATTAATGCTTTTAAGCCTGGTTTATTAGTGGTAGCAAATTTATTTAAACCTTTATTTACAATATAGCGATTTTCTTTAGTTAAAGGTACCATGTCCGCAATTAATCCAAGCGCTGCATATTCATAAAAGTCTTCTAAAGCGGCTCTTAAGTTGTGAATTTCCAGCATACTTTGGGCAAATTTAAAAGCTACACCTACTCCTGATAAATTATATAAACCATGATTTGTATCTTTGAGCAGTTTGGGATGAACAATGGCTGCTGCCGGTGGTAAAGTTTGCGCCATATTGTGATGGTCTAAAACAATTGTTTGGGCACCGAAGCTTTTAGCAAAAGCAATTTCATTTAGGTTGGTTACGCCACAGTCACAGGTTATGATTAATTTGGCTTTTTGCTTACTGATAATATTAGTAATTGCTTTAGTGTTAAGTCCATAACCATCGGTAAAACGATTAGGAATATAATAATTAACATTTTCATATTTTAAATATTTAAATAAAAGTTTTAATACACTGGCGCCGGTAATCCCATCGACATCATAATCACCATAAACAGTAATATTTACATTTTTGGCCATGGTTTCAATGGTAGTAGTGCATGCCTGTTGCATATTAGGCAATTCAAACCCAGAAATCATTTCATAATCAGTTAAATTGAAAAAACTATTTATTTTTTCAATACTATTAAAGCCTCGGCGCAGTAATACTTTAGCTAGTAATTTATCCTCATAAGCGGCTTTTAATATTTCATTTGGTATATTGGTATCTTCAGGCAGATCCCAGTAATTTCCGTATATAGATAGATTGTTTGCGCTAGCCATCATTCGTTTTATGATAAAACCTAATAAAATACTTACGGTATTGTTATTTTTAAGCAAAAAGTCAGGATCTTGTCAAATGAAATTTTAAAGAACCTTTAAACCTTTTATTCTAAGCTAATTTTTTTATTTCACAAACTGTATTTTGCCTTCGTGCTAGATGCAGTTTAAATATTGCTCTTATATTATGATTGAGTAGTTGAAATGTAAAAATAAATATATATTAGATATGTAATTGAGTTAAAATATTTTACTTTGTTCGCGCGACATTAAAATAGTTTTATTTTACTATTTCGGTAGTCTTAATTGTCTTGACATCTACTTTGAAATTTTTTAGGTTTATTTCATAACTGGTTAATCTGGGTTGAGGATGCGGAAAAGGTAAAACAAATCCCATAATCCAAATAACCGGAACCATTAACACGTGAAAACTTATAGCTATCAAAATTGCTTCAATGAGCCAGATACTGTCTTGAACGATGTTATTAGTTGGCTTTGATGGTTGGGTTATATTTGGTATAGGCATATTTCCCTATCGTTGATAATTATATTAAAATTTACCTAATATGATTATATATAATTATTTTAAATTTTTAAGGTGATTTAATGGCTTAATTGTATTTCTCACTTATGCTTAATATAATTTGTTTTGGGTAATAAAATAATTACAGGTGTTTTGCGAATAAAGATGTCTAAACTGTTTTTAATATTTATTTGTGTTGGCTTAAGCTTTAATTTTAATGTATTGGCTAGTTCAATTGCTGATACCTATGGTCCGGTAAATTTATCTAAAACACTGAAAACCCCGTTTAATTCGCATATTCAATCCAATAACGCTACAAATACAATTAATCAGTCCATAACTTTAAATAGTGTAATAACTCATCGTAATTTAGTTAGTAATACCAGGCTGTATTTACCAGGAACAATTTTTATTGGTCGTGTTGCTGATTTTATTATTAAGGCCAGGCCAGGTGCTTATGTTGCTTTGGCCATGGCTGATCGCGATAGTGGTGCTAGCACAATTTTAGGTAATAAAATTCGGTTAGGAGTCGATCGAAAAGTTGTTGGAGTTGGGGTTATACCTAGTTCGGGAGTTTATAATTTAGCCGTGGAAATACCTATTGAAGGTGATCTTATTGGCCAGTATCTTTATTTTGTAGCGGTTTCCTGGACAAAGCCAGATTTTAGTGATTTAGAAATTGCTGAACCTATAACCGCTGAAAAAGTTCCGCTACCACATTTTAATGGTGTAATTGTCCAGAATTTAGTTGAGGAAGCAAAGAAAGGTATAAAATTTGTTCCTGATAAACAGGCTGGTATAATGTTTCCTGGGGTAAGTACGGGTAAAGCGATTGGTGAAATTAAATAATTGGTATAAATTCAATGCATCGTTTGAAATTAGCTTTAATTCCGTTGGATAATCGAGCAGTGACTTATGCTTATGCTAATACATTAGCTAAACTAGCTGGTATTGAGCTGTTGATGCCAGATCGAAATTTATTAGGTGGATTGACAGATTTAGCTAAAGTTGATGAAATTCTTAACTGGCTTCAATCGGTAATCAATAATGTTGATCACAGTATAATTTGTCTCGATACCATTTTATATGGTGGCTTAATAAATTCACGCCGTCATAATTTTGATTATGCTTATTTAATTCTTCGATTAACTAATTTGATGCAGCTCACCAAGGACAAATCATTTTATGCACAATCTAGTATTATGCGAATTTCTGACAATTATGATAATACTGAAGAAAAATCATACTGGCAGGAATATGGCCGAGAATTATTTTTATGGTCTAAATTGCTCTATGAGGCTAGTAATGAAAGACTTACGCAAGAAGATAATACTCAGTTAAATGAATTAGAAAAAAATATTCCTAGTGATATTAAACAAGATTACTTAACGACTAGGTTGACTAATCATATGATTAATGAACAGTTAATTGATTATGTCGCAAGTGGTCAGATTAATACGTTGGTTTATGGTATTGATGACTGTACTAATTTAGGTATGAATACCCTGGAAACCAAAATTATTCAGGATAAGTTTAGTAAGCATAAATTAAATCATAAAGTTTTTATTTATCCAGGCTGTGATGAAATTGCTAATTTACTCATGGCTAAAGTTATATTTGATAATTTAGGTATAATGCGTCCGTCTTTAAATATAAAGTTTGCACTGGATTCCGGTCAAAACATTATGGGTAAATATGATGGAGCATGTTTTGCGGAGATTTTTAAACAGCAATTAGCATTATTCAAGAATGGAGAAAGTTGCACTTACCCATTAAATATTGTTGTTCATACCGCTATGCAAATTCAAGGTGATCATATTATTTTAGATTACAAGGACAAGGATAATATTGTTGATACCAATTTAAATGTAACAGCTACGCTAAACTGTCTTGAAAATACTAATTGCCCTATTGTTCTATGTGATTTGGCCTATGCTAATGGTGCTGATCCAATGCTTGTTGAGGCATTATTAAACGCACCAAAGCTTATTACTAAAATAGTTGGCTTTAGTGCCTGGAACACAGCTGGTAATAGTATAGGATCAGCTATTAGTCAGGCTATATGCTATGCTAGTGGATTACAGCAATCTAATCAGGAAACATTTGCTTTGGCGGTTAAAGAAAACTTGTTTATTCGGATTGTTGATGACTATGCCTGGCAATCTAAAGCAAGACAGCTGTTAAAAGGAAAAATACTTACAAATCATCAGGACTTGTTAAACAATTTATTAGCTAGTGATATTAACATTATTAGTCATAAATTAGACTACTATCCACAACATTTAAATTTATCCCTTCCCTGGCAACGTAGCTTTGAAATTGAGGTATCATGTTAGCAAATCTTGTTAAGTCGTTATTAATATTATTTTTAATTGTTTGCATTAACTCAATGCAAGCAGCAGAAACCTGGGAAAAAATTGACAAACGCATAAAATCTCAAATTTATGAAATAAATGTTGGTGTTAAAATTAAATTAAATGGTAATTTATCGGTTCAATTAGCGGATTTAAGTTCTAAAAGTCATTATCCGGTATTTGCCACAACTGCTGAAGATAAAGGCTATCGGGTTGTGGGTTTTGGGACGGCGTTTCCGATGCTTACAACAAATACCAATCAAACTTATTTTTTTACTAACCGACATGTTGTAAATTCTTGTCTGCCGATTATTCGTGAATGTGAGAGATTTTATGCTGGCTTAGCCTTATATGCTAAGTCAACAGCGCATGGTGAGGATTATGCTAAAAGATATGAGGAGATTCTTGCCATTGTTAATTTGGCTAATGCTAAGAACTTAAAGGACAGTCAGTTAAAATTATATAAAGATACAGTTGATGGAATTTGGGACAGTTATGATGGGTATCTTTCGGTCAAGGCTGATCCACAGCAGACTTTATTTAAACAATATTTAAATGTGAAAAATCTTAATGCTGAAGTTGGTTATTTTCTTCATCCACCAGGTGATATTAATTTAAAGCCTTTCAAAGGACAATTGTACAAAGTTGTTAATGATGATAACAGTCCAGATTTAGCTATTTTAACGGTAGCCAACACGCAAATAATTAAATTAGAATTAGATATGACTGCTCCATGTGAAGGTCAGGAAATTCAAGTGATTGGCTATCCTACTGCATCAGATCAAATTGATATGGATTCGTCAAAATATTATGCACCAACTTTTAGTACTGGTAGAATTAGTCGAGTTGCCCCACGTATTTTAGAAGTTGATGCTCCAGTTAGTACTGGTAATAGTGGTGGTCCAGTTATTAATTTAAAAGGGAAAGTAGTTGGAGTCGTGGCTGTAAGAGCTATATCTCCTCAGGGCAGTGAATTGCCTAATTTTGGTGGAGCCATAACCAATACTTGTATTCATGATTTTGCCCCGGAATTATTTGATTTTAAGAAATAGAAAAATTTCTGAATTTAATAAACTGCTTTTAAAAATAGCCATTGGCGTTTTGGATATTATTCTTAAGCAATATTAAAAAACTTATAAAAATATACTAACCATAAATTTATGTCATATCTTATAACTAATATTACCATTAACAACATTCCTATTTTGGAGTCAAATCCTTCTGCTATAGATTCAGCATTGATATTTAAACATATATATCTGCTGAAATTTTCGTAGGCTCTTCCAAAATGCTTAAGATTTTGGTAGCACAGTACTCTAATAAGTTATGCTTACAGCATACTACTATTCTCGAGGAAGTCAATATTCGATAATAACAAGATCCATTAGCACTATCCATGAAAATAAGAATATCCACTATTATCAAAATATCACGAAACCGATAATTGGGCTTCCCGAAAAAACACGGACACCAAAAAATTATGGCATACTTTAAAACTAATACTCACGCAAACATTAATTTGCTAAATTTATTACACTGAATTTGCCACTTTGCGCTTGACAATGCACTATGGTTAAGTTAGTATACTCATACCTAATTATAGCAATAATTATATTTAATATTATTGTGCTTCATTTCGCTTCATTTACCAAAACAATAAATAAATCGTAATTTATAAGTCTATCTAATTGATTAAAATTTTACTATGCCAGATAAACCAAATTTTAAAGAAAATTTTGCATCTAAATCACCAACATTGAGCAAAAAAGCTCATTTAAACCTGTTTCACCATGCTTTTGGTTCACCAATTAATGCTGGCTTAAGCGATAAAGATGAATTAGTTTTAAGCAAAAATGATAATTCAGCTTTAAATGATAAAAATAAACCTGATGATAAAGGTGAGCATCTTCTTCCTGCTATAAAATATCGTGGTGTTTTAGCTGGGTTTCCTTATATAGGTGTTGTTGACCTTGCCCATTCTCAAGGTGTAATCACATCAAGAATAGATTTAGGTTTTGCTTCTATTCCAGATAATAAATACAATTGCCATGAATATGTCAGGCAATTTATCGAACAAAATTATGATCAATTACCATCAAAGATAAGTCCAAATTCAATGTTTCCATCTGATCGTGATTTTGCCCATCATAATTATTACCCACTTAAACCAGTGAGTAATTTGAGTGGGGTAGAATTACAACAAGGTGATATTGTTTGTGTTATAGATAACAATGCTTCAGCAAAATGGACACATTCAGGCATTGTAATAGGGTTTGAAAAAAATAACACTCCAATAATCAGGCAAAAATTAACCCAGGTTGATCCTGTTGTAGATATGACACCCCAAGGATTTGATTTATATGAATTAAAAGAAAATAACAATAATATTCCCATACCTTCAACTAAGCATGTCGTAATTTATCGTCATCTGAAACCAACTAACAAATGAAATATTCAGTATTTATATTATTGATACTAGCATTCATTTTAAGCTTATTTTTTGAAGTAAAAACTAATGCTAATATAGCCGACCTTAAAAGTAATAAATCCGATATTATCAATTTAATTAATAAGAAACAATATAATACTGCACTAACTCTAGTTAATAAGCAATTAAAATCTTATCCTAAAGATAATGAATTATATAATTTACATGGTATTATAAATAATAAAACTAAAAATTATCAACAAAGTGTTAATGATTTTAAAAAAGCAATAAGCCTTTCCATCAATTCAAGAGTTTTAGCATCCAGCAATAATAGTTACTACGTTAATTTATGTGAGTCTTATATTTATTTAAAAGACTATGAAACTGCCAAAAGCAATCTAAGAAAAGCTCTTGCCAGAAATCCTGATTTAGATATTTATCATGCCAGAGTAACATCTTGCGATGCAGCTTCTGAGTATAAGTTTTTCCCCGATGAAGATAGCTATAAAAAATGCCTTAAAGCTGTACAAGAGTATTTTAAATCTGATAATAACTTAAATAATAAAGAACTAACTTATTCATGGTTAGGGGAATTTTGCTCGCTATTTAGGGTAGGAAATGAGCAACTTAATTTTTTTGATATTGCGATTAAAATCAATCCACAAGATTATCATAATTATTTTTATCGAGCCAAATATTTTATTATTCATGAGCAGTTTAACAAAGCCAAGCAAGATTTAGAAATGGCTCTTAAAATTCATAAAAATGATCCTGATATCATTATGACTTTTGGCGTTATGAATTATTTAAGTAAAAACTATATGGAATCACTAAAATATTGTAAAATTATTATTGATGAACAATATCAAAAATACCTCTGTAAAGCTCTATTAATAAGCTGTTTTGATTATAATGCAATGCCATTGTATAAATTTATTTTTGGACATTATAAAATTAATAAATATATTAATCAATTTAATATTCCTGAATTTAATAAACTAATTTTAAAAATAGCCATAGGTGATTTGGATATTACCAATAAGCAGTTGCGAGAAAAATATTCTAAAGAATTATACATGATGGATTCTTGGAATAGTAATATAAATTTATCAAATTACTGGTTTAGCAGTTTAACATATTTAGGCTTAGCTTATGACAACCCAAATTTAAGAGAATATTTTGGATCCTACGAATTTCAGTTATGTGGTCGCTTAGGTGTAACACTTATATATTCTAATTTTGAAGATCCAACTTATTTAATATTAATAGCTTTTTTCAAAACTCAAATCTTTGATCGTTATTGAATAAAGATTTACGCAATATTATAAAAAATAGACTAACCATAAATTTATGCCATATCTATAAATCTTATTACTATTAACAGGTGATCGATGATAATATAAACCTTAATTTCTACAGTGAGCTTAAATATTTAGATTCAGATTTTACCTGTCTTTCATATAAGCCTTTATAAGATGTCGTCTGGCTTACTACCGTAGCTGTTTTTAAGATATCGTTATAAGCATTTTTAACATTTTGATTATGCGCTTTACCCATTAATTTTAATGATTTTATGGCTGCCATAGCACTGATTATTGAGTAATCTGACTTAAATACATTGACTTTATTTAGCTTTTCACATTTAATTGCCCGATATCCTACTTTGGCTAGCATATTAATACTGGCAAAATTATCGCAATTTACATTATTATTAATACCAGAATTATTTAAAGATATTGTAAGCTGACTGCCTGGCTTAATAACATATTCTTTATTATTGCCGACATTTACTTTAATACTATTATTTAGCCTATCGTGTAAATTATATATGCTTACTGTAGTATTATTAGCAGCTATTAAGACTATTGCACCGGCTTTTAAGGTAATTGAATTATTTAATACCTTAAATTCTAAATTTTGACTAGCTTTTATTACATAGCTCTTGATTTCATTGACTTCGCTTATTTCATGATATGCAATTGGCATATATAAGGCTGTTTTACCGCTTAATTCTTGCGTACTTATAGGCTTATTTACTGAATTTACATTATTATTAGCAACTGGATCAGCTGTTATATTAACCTTGCCATCTAAAGTAATAGCGCTAGCACTTAAAGAACCCGTGTTAAATATAATATTTTGATTTATTGCATTTAGTACATTGCCACTAGCTGTAGCTGTAATACTATTATTACCAAAATATACTTTACCAGATCCTGTCGTGTTAACCGATATATTGCCAGGGTTTGGATTTGTATTATTACTGGCATTATAACTGCCTATGTTAAAGACAACAGAACCCAGGCTAGGATTTATGGCTTTGGTTGATACTGTATCACCATTATATAAATGTATCGCTCCACTGGTAGTGTTATTATCTTGTACTACTATATTGCCGCTATTAGCCAGTAAACTTACCGAACTAGCAACTCCTACATTAATTAAGCCATTTGCGCTTATATTTAAATTGCCGCCATTTGCGGTTACTCCAGCTCCAGTAGCTATTGATCCATATATATTAACATTGCCATTAGTGTTAAATGTAAAGTAACTGCCTGATTGCCCGCCATTAATTCCTGAATTGGTGGCCTCGTCATATATATTGACATAACTACCGGCTCCAACTGTTGAGGCTGCCACCATACCGCTATTGACCAACAAACTAGTACCACCGGCTCCACCTATAGCCCCACCGCCACTTACTAAGGCCACATTGGGGGCGCTCATTATATTACCAGTACCTTGCTGTGCAATATAGCCATTTTGACTGGCGGTTAAAAAGATAAAGTCATTAGAATTTAAATTAGTCACATTTAAAATACCAAAGCCACCATTGGTTGCTATGGCTATAATACTGCCACTAATTTGCCCAGGTAGTGCTTGCGTTCCTTGAATAATTTGCCCAAGCAATAATACACCACTTACTGTGTCAAGTTTTAATACACCACCTACAATGCTTTGCTGAACAGTTACATTGCCTGTATAAGTATCGTTTATATAGGCGCTGCCACTGCTTGATAAAGTTGACATAGCCAGATTAACTGCATTAACATTAATTAGTGAATTGGCACTGCCAACACCACTGGTACCATTAAATGAATACAAGCCTAATACTGGAGCGCTTATCATTCCTGAAGCTGTAATATTTCCTGTATTTTCTACATAGACATTAGCATTACTACTACTAGCAGCTATATTTAGATTGGCTGTATGATTATAAATACCAACCGATAACTGTGAACTAAATACTACGTTATTAACTTGCGTCAATAAGCCATTTCCATTAAAGCCAATTTCACCATTTGTAGAAACTAGCGATAAACTATTGCCGGTTATTAAGCCATTTGTGCCAGTTGTTATATAACCAGCACCATTGGCGTTTAGCGATACGTTGGCAGTAGCTAAACCTAAACCAGCGTTTATCGTTATATAGCCATTATTAGCTGTATTTATAGTTATATTGTCGCATTGAACATTGCCATTGGTGTTAACTGTTCCAGCTGTATTTAAAATTAAAGTATTACCAAGCAAAGTTGTAAGAATATTAGTTGTAGTGGCATTATCTTGCAGATATGCAGATCCAGTAGTATTAGCGCTTAGATTAGAACTATCTACCGTAAACAAATTCGTTAACGAACTGCCAAAATTAGTAGAACCAGCTGTTAAATTAACTGTACCAGCTGTTAACAAATCGCTTGTACTGCTTTGCGATATAGCATTAGATCCACTAACAGTTAAATCAATTGTGCCAGTTCCTGTTGAAGTCCCCACACTTACAATATTAGCTACATTTATATTCGCTAACGTTGTTGTTAAGCTTAAGGTACCAGAACTGCCAACACTAATTACATGGGCACTGTCACCAATATTTACAGTTGCGGTTGAAGAATCACTAATATAAGCGCTGCCAGTTGTAGAACCATTCGTAAGTGTAGTTATATTAAAATTGTTTGTATCTATTAAAACGTTTTGGCTGCTTGAACCAATATTTCCACCGGCAGTTTGTACATGAACAAAACCAGCAGTTAATAATGAACCGGAGCCCGAATCGGTAATATTAGCATTACTATTTAAACTTGCAATACCAATAGAGCCAGTACTTGAGGAGATTCCTGCGCTTACCAACCCGTTTATATTAATATTTCCGCTATTTGTTATGTACATAGAAAGTGTGGTGCTAGAATATGTTTGGGTGCTAACGCTACTAGAATTTAGATTAAGATTAGCAGCTGAATCAGTTATATAAGCGTAGCCTGTTGTTGCACCAGAATTTAAAGTGTTAACACTTATGTTGCTGGTATCGACTAATACGGAAAATTGACCACCAATATTACCACCAGCAGTATTAAAATTAACTGTACCGGCTTGAAGAACATCTAAATTTCCTGTATCAGAAACGGATCCGTTCCCGGTTAAAGTAAGATTAATGCTTCCAGAACCTGTGTTAGATCCTGCAGTTACCAATCCGTTAACAAAAAGTGAACTATTAGAGGTAAGATTCAATACATTGTTAGTACCACCAACGGAGCTAGCATTTAAATTAACAGAGACTATTGCCACATCACTTATATAAGCACTACCAGTTGTTGAGCTGTTGTTTAATGTTGAAACACTTAAATTGGCAGTGTTTACATTAATACTTTGACCGCCAGTTCCGCCACTGCCTATATCACTTCCATTGGTATTTAAATTAATAGTGCCAGCTGTTAAAGTATTGCTAGCTCCACTTATTATTCCAGCACTTGTTCCAGTGCCAGATGTGGTATCGCTTGTTAAATCTATTGTGCCAAAGCCTAAAGCAAACCCCACGCTTACATTGCCTGCTACATTTATATTAGCTACTGTGGCTGTTAAACTTAATGTGCTAGAGGGGCCTACAATTATATTAGCTACATTAGATCCGGTCACTGGGGCTAAGCCTAAATTAACTGTTGTAGCTGCTGAATCATTTATATAAACACTACCTATTGTTGTGTCGAAGCTGTTACCATTGACACTTAAATTAGCAGTATTTACATTGATGCCTTGACCACCCGTTCCCCCGCTGCCTATGTCACTTCCATTGGTGTTTAAATTAACTGCCCCAGCTGTAAGTACATTACCTGCTCCACTTATTATTCCAGCACTTGTTCCAGTGCCAGATATGGTATCACTTGTTAAATCTATTGTGCCAGTGCCAGTAGCTGACCCCACATTTACATTGCCTGCTACATTTATATTAGCTAATGTGGCTGTTAAACTTAATGTGCCAGCAGATCCTAAACTTATATTGGCCACATTAGATCCGGGCACTGGTGCTAAGCCTAAATTAACTGTTGTGGCTGACAAATAGTTAATATACACACTACCTACTGTGGAACCATTGTTTAATGTTGAAATACTCAAATTAGCAGTGTTTACATTAATAGCTTGATTGAGCGTTCCAACACTACCAATATCACTTCCATTGGTATTTAAATTAATATTACCGGCGGTTAAAGTATTGCTAGCTCCACTTATTATTCCAGCAGCAGCTCCTGTGCCAGATGTAGTATCGCTTGTTAAATCTATTGTGCCAGAGCCAGTACCAGCTCCTACGCTTACGTTGCCTGCCACATTTATATTAGCTACTGTGGCTGTTAAACTTAATGTGCCAGCAGAGCCTACACTTATATTGGCTACATTAGTACCAGGCACTGGTGCTAATCCTAAATTAACTGTTGAGCCTATCGAATCGTTTATATAAGCACTACCAGTTGTTGAACTATTGTTTAATGTTGAAGCCACTAAATTAGCTGTTTCAACATTAATACCTTGACCGCTATTGCCTATATCGCTGCCACTTGTATTTAAACTGACAGTTCCAGCCGTGATATAATCATTAACTGATGAATTGATAGTATAAGTGCTTGACCCTGTTGTAGTTAATTCAACTGTACCAGACGTTGCCAAGCCAGTACCAATATTAGCTGAAACAAGTATAGATCCGCTATTGGTCAAGCTAAAGGTGCCAGAACTAGAAATTGGTGAATTGTTAGTTATAGTCAACAAACTATTACCTGAATCGGTTGCGTAAATAGATCCATTAACGGCACTTAAAGCTAAATTTGGTGATACTAATATTACAGCACTGGGTATTCCACCAGCTTCACCAATATTGCCAGCTGTCGACGTTAAACTTATGGTGTTAGCAGTAACAGAAGATGAAGCTAGTGTCAAAATTCCTGTTGTAGATGTGTTGTCAGCTGACAAAGTATAACTACCTGTTCCACCGGTGTTTACACCTTCATTTGTATAGACATTGCTGCCTACAGTTTGAGAGGCTAAAGTTAAGCTGCCACCAACTCCTGTATCATTAATATCAACTATACCGTTAGCGGTTGAAGAACTATTGCCTTCGGCTGTTAATGTAGACGTATTTGCTAAATTGGCATTTACACTGGCTCCAGCTAAAACGACAGTTGGCGAAGTTATAACGTCACTAGTCACAGTATTTAATGCATTGCCGAAACTAGTAACAAAATAAAATAAGGATCCAGCACCTGAGTTACCTATACTCGTATTTCCTGAATAAGTATCAGATATATAGACATTTTGGCTAGCAGCATTAGCATTAGCCGATACTTGAGCTGCATCGACACTTAACACAGTTAGGCTAGAACCTATACTGCCAAATGTAGAGGTTAGGTTTAAAATTGGGGTTGTATAAGTAGTTGCTAAACTGCTTATTGAGCTGCCCGACAATATGTTGATTGAAATATTACCAGTAACAGACCCAACAAAATCAACTAAACTGCTAGATGATGCGTCTGACTGCAAGGTAACTACACCACCGTTAACCGAAGCTGCTGAATTAACAGTTACAGCAGATCCAGCGGAGCTAGCTATAAAGTCAAAAGCTGACGTATTACCTGGGTTAACATTATTGCCCGAATAATTAGCTCCGCTTAAATATGAAGTAGTGCTAGCATCGCTAACATAAACATTGCCTACGGCCTGTAAATTGTTAAAAATAGAATTGACCAATATAGGGTTTCCGCTAGCGCCAATATTACCAGCTGAGCTCAAAGTTAGATTATCATTAACAGCCTGTAAAGATCCCGTGCCGGACTGAATTATATTTGCATTGCCACCGGCCAATGGTGTTGAGGTTGAAATGCTTATGTTAAAACCACTTACACTATTATTACCAATCGTCACAGAGTCAGAACCGGTTGTATCTGGCGACGTAGTTAGGACATAATTTCCATTTGCGCTATTTACTGAAGAAGCTCCTAAAGCAACAGCACCATAATTGCTTAAATAAGCTGACCCTAATGTAGTTGTTACAGCTAGGTTAGCCGTTAAGGTTAAAATTGATCCGGTACTACCTGTGCCTGTTGCACCAATATTTTCGGCATTAGTCCCAGTTCCAACACCAGTATCGGTTAAATTGACATTTGTTGCTGTTAAAGTTCCAACTCCAGCACCTGCTTCTTGAATTCCACCTATGCCGCTGCCACTACTAGTTGAAGTCAAATCAATAGTATTTCCGGTTATAGCGCCACCAATAATAATTTCACCATTACTAGCAGTCTGAGTTAAAGAATAAGTTCCACCAGTGCCCACGTCAGAAGCCGATATTAAAACAGTACCAATTGTGACTGGACCCGTACTATCACTTATGTAAGCGTTGGCGCCAGCTGTAGCTCCCCCAAGGGCTGTATTTACTCCTAGATTTGAGGTAATTATGTTTAAAGCTAACGTAGATGAACCAATTGCACCACCATGCGTTTGAAGATTAACTGTGTTAGCTATTAGAGTATCGCTTGTAGTTGCCTGGGTTATAGCACCATTGGCCGTCAAATCAATTTCACTGGCACTTATACTGGCTCCAATTATAATGGCATTATTAGAAGCTTCGAACCCCAGAGTGCCATTTGCTCCAATAGTTATAGACGGATTACCTATCCCTAAAGTAATTCCAGATCCACCACTATAAGCGTCGTTTATATAAGCGCTACTGGTAGTAGCTGCATCAGCTGTAGCAGTTAAAGTAGGCGTGTTAACGTTTACATAACTATTAGTTGTGCCAATGCCGTTAGTGCCATTAGCGGTAAGAGTAATACTGCCAGCATAAGCCATATAACCAGTTCCAGCACTTGTAATATCACCAGCCGAAACTAGCTGAAAACTGCTTGGCATGCTAGAACTGGCGCCGATATTTCCCAAAGCAATAGTATTAGGGCTTGAAATATAAACAGCTCCAGTAGTACCAACATTTAAGGCTGTGCCAACATTAGTTACAACAAGCGGATTAGTTGCTGAACCGATATTAGATGTTCCATATGGTGGAGGTGGCAATGTATTGGAAACAGTAATTAAATTAACTGTTGGGGCTGAAATGGCGTCACTAGTAGAAGACTGAATAATAGAACCAGCGTTTAAGGCGTATAGGCTAACCGATGCCGACCCAATGACTGAAGCGTTTAAGGTTAATGATGTATTGAAAATGCTAGATACATTGCCACCAAGAGAAATTACCGGAGCTACTATGTTTCCGTTAACTATTATAGAATTTCCTGTACCATAATCACTAAACGTTCCTCCAGCAGTCGAAGCGTTAAAAGTTATCGTGCCACTTGTAAATTGTGGCGAGATTTCTAAATACACATTACCTGTTCCACCAGTATTGGCTGCGACCGTTGATGTTGGGGATCCGTTTGTGTAGGCAAATATTGGTATCGATGGAGTTCCAATATTGCCAGTACCAGATGATAGAACTAAATCTGGTGTCTGTAGTGTTGTAAAATTAAAAGAAGTTTCAGTTATGTTACCCGAACCAGAAGCTGCTATGGTGATTGAAGTGGTAGCAGCCAATTCATTTGCTCCAATTGATATACCAGCATTAGTGCTAGTAACGCCAGCTAAATCGACAGTACTATTACTAATTATGTTACCGCTTAAAACTAAATCTGAAGAAGTACTGTAATTAAATGTTCCAGTTGTTGTAGCCCCATTTTGGTATATAACATTTAGTGTATTACTGGCAGTTGTGTAATTATTTTCAATGTAAGTATTAGCGGAATTATTAGTTATGTACAAGTAAGTTTTAGCAGAATTAGTAATTAAAGATTGGCTGGTACTACCAATATTCACCGATGCTGTAAGGCTTAAATTACTACCGGTAGAAGCTACTACAGCAGTTGAACTATTTTCAATTATAGAACCATTATTAGCACTTAAGTTAACGATATTAGCGGTAATATTACTATTGACGGTAATACTACCAGTTAATGAGCTTAATGCAACATTACCTGAGGTCGAGTTACCTATTATTGGTCCAGCTATAATTAATGGTTGATTAATTCCACTAAAATAAAAATTATTACCTGTCCATCCATTAAGCGTTAGATTGGTAGTTAAACCACTACTACCGCATCCCATATATACAGTACCAGTGCTATTTGTATTTATGGTTAAATTTGTTCCAGAAACTTCTATGCCATTAGCAAGACTCCCTATATTAGCACCAGCTGTTAATAAATATATATTATCACCAAGCAAATATGAGGTAGTTATTCCAGCATTTGCAGTTAAACCAGTTTCAATCATAATAGTCGAATTTGTTCCAGTGCCAGTTGATCCTTCAATTACATTAGAAGCTGTTATAATACCAGGGATTAGACTGGCTGTATTGGCGCTAATTGTCTGCCCAGACCCAATAGTACCAGTATTATCAAAAGTTACAGTTTGAGTTGTCGGGTTGGCTGCGTACAAAGATATATTACCACCTGTTCCAGTACTGGTACTTATACCTGTGGTAATATAACCAACTGAAATATCAGTATAAGGTGTTGAAGTTCCACTATTGCCTGTAGCTATAAGCAAAACATTCCCACTAGTTCCAGTACCGGTTCCGGGTGTGTATATAGAGTAATGGTTTGTTGAATTACCAACATTAATTTGTCCGCCAGTACTGCCATTAGCCTGAGCAACTAGCGTTACATTACCGCCACTACTATTGGTTCCGGTTCCATTAGTATATATTACAAAATTACTCGCTGCAAGACTATTGCCGGTACTTAAGTCAATATTGCCCCCGGTATTTCCACTTGTAGCACCTAAAGCTACACTTATTGTTGAAGTTTCACCAGTTAATCCAGGTGTTATTGTTGGTGTTTGGTTAGTATAACCAGTTAAATTACTGCCAACACCAGCTATCATAACCAAATTACCGCCATTGCCGCTTGACGATGTGGTATTAATTGAGGTAATTGAACCAGCTGTAACACCAATATTACCGCCAGCTACAATGGCTAAATTATTACCATTGGTGGCAATTGCTCCATCAATTAATATATTGCCAGTGCTATCATAGGTTGGATCACCTTTAATATTACTATTACCAATTATCATAGTTTGACCTTGGGTAATTATATGTTCGCTAGAACCAAGTGAATTAATCTGCCCGCTTACGTTATTTAACCCGGCATCGATATAACCTTGGTTGGCATTTAAGTTTAATTCTTTGCTTAAATAATTACCAATGGCCAAATTAAGACCATTGCTTAAATTTTGGGCATTAGAATTTAAATTAATACTGCCATTGCTAGCTTCTATTATGCTATTGGTAGATTGGGTAATATCTAAATTATTAGCGCTAATTACATTTATATTGCCCAAATTGGCTTCAATCGTTCCACTATTGTAAATAACGGGGGTATTTAAATTTAGGCTGTTTTCAGCATAAACACCGCCATTTTCGTTGATCAAAGCATTAGTTGTTATGTTTAAATTCCCGCTAGAACTTATTAGCCCCGAATTTTCGTTTAAAATTAAATTGGCCTGTAAATTACCATTATTATTGAACACAATGTCCCCATAGTTTTGCAAGTCGCCTTTTAAAACTAAATTATTACCGGCTATTAAAGTTACATTACTGGGCAATTCTAAGTTATTTATGGTATTATAAATATTATTAGGCATTAAATTGCTGGTATTTAAACTACCGCCAATCGCAGTTGCGTTTTCGCCTAATATAAGACTTTGGTGGCTGTTTGCCAATACCTGGCTTACAGCGACGGCTTCAGCTGGGGTTACGTATTGGTTACTAGTTATATTGTCGCTGTGTCCGTCTACGTTAATATTAACGCTATGGGGTAAATTGCCTACGTTGAAACTATCTGTTGGTGACGATAAATTTAAGCTTGAATGCAAAACGCTGCTGACAACTTGGGCTGTATCAATGTTGGGATTTACTATGGCTGGATTAACACTGGCTAAGGTACTGTTTATTTCGTGCTGGTTATATGGATTTAGATTTTCGCTGTGGTTTAAATGGCTGGCCGAATTGTTGACAGAAGCGCTGTATAATTCACTGGCGTTGGAAAAATTTAGTTGGCTAAATATAAATAGCACTAGATAAACTGCTGTCGAGCGTTGTTTGATTTTATCTATCGACCATAAATTTTTAATCGAATTAAAGATGGTTGTGAAAATTTGTTTATTAGCCATTTAAATTTCTCCAAAAAATATATCGTACGCCAAGTTCAACGCCAAAGATTAGCTTGATTGCGCTGTAATTAAAACATATTACTAGGCCAACGTGTTGTCAATGCTAATGTGTTATTTAATATAAATAAAAAAAAATTTAGGTTGACTCTAAAAGTGACCCAAAATGATAAAAATCAATATAAATTAAATTTATTTTAAGCCGCTCTGGGTTTTTTTTAATAGCCAACGGAACAAATTTTGATTTGGTCAAAAATTTTAATTGATCGCATTAGCTTTTTAGTAACCTGTTAGCTGATAATGTAAAAACTGCATTTTTATGTTTTTGGCAAATTAACATATCTAAAATATCAGGATTGGATCTGTCAACGAAAATCAATTTTATTTAAATTCACGACTATCTAAAAAAACAGTTTTACCAAGCCTTAGATTGCCAGACCAGTCATAGTTAACGAACATTGTAAGATCCTTATGATGATAAAGTTTTCTTGTAGCATTATATTGGAAGCTCAATGCAAGTAGATAGCGTTAGTGATCTTGTTTTAATAGCATCGCTATACAAGCCATTCTGACTTGAATTCCATTTGCGACCTGTTTTTGAATTAATGAAATACTTTGATCGTTAATAAGATCATCTGCTAATTCAATATTACGGTTAACTGGACCAGGATGAAGAATTTTTACATTGGCTTTGGCTAATTTAAGATTGTGTTTATTGACTTGATATTTTAATACATAATCATCAACACTGATTATAAAACCTTGATTTTGTCTTTCGAACTGAATTCTTAATGCCATTACAAAGTCCGCATTAGTTAAGGCAGTATTTAAATCGTGATGAATGGTAGCTTTGATTTCAGCGCTGCTAAATGGTACCAAAGTTTCCGGACCAACTAAATGTACATCAGCACCGATTAAATTTAATAGATGGATATTTGAACGGGCTACTCGAGAATGTAAAATATCACCAACAATAACAATTTTTTTGTTTTTAAGGTTTTTTTCATGTTCCATTAGGGTAAATAAATCCAATAAAGCTTGAGTAGGATGAGCATGACTACCATCACCAGCATTAATTAATTTCATGTTTAAATCCGGATAATTTTCTAAAATGAAATTTAATACTCCGGATGATGAATGTCGAATAATTGCTAAATTAACATTCATTGCTTTTAGTGTTAATAAGGTATCATAAAGGCTTTCGCCTTTTGTATGCGAAGATGTAGAAATATCAATGTTAATTGGTTTTAGACCTAAATTGGTCAGAGCAATATTGAAACTTGTTTTGGTTCTGGTTGAAGCCTCATAAAATAATGTGGCAACATATTTAAGCTGGTTTACCGGGTATAAATTTTGTGTTTCATGAATATTGGCTTGATAAAATTTAGTTAATTCAAATAAACAGTTGAGTTGAGTCAGCGTAAACTCATTGGTATCAATAAGACAATTTTGCTTAAAACGAATTTTAGTCACATCATACTTAGCTAAAATTCGTTCGGTACTAGCTGTTAGGGTTTTATTCAGCATTGGTTAGATAACTTGTTATCTCATGAATTTTGGCATAATTTTCCAGAACAATAATTACATCTTGTTTGCCATAATAACAATACTGAAAAATTGCTATAGCACTTTCGTAAGCAATGTTATTATAAAACATAAATTTAATAATATTATTGCCAATTTTGATCATTTGAGTATTTACAATTAATAAATTGTTTAAGATGGAAAATACGTCTTGTTTTGTTGAATAGCTAATTTGTTTAGCTAGATCAAGATCGTCATTAGTAATTAGTTTGACTTTGATTAAAAGTTTTTCAAGATTAGCCTTAAAAATAGCTTCAAGATTAAAATCATTTAAACTGAAGTCAATGGGGCAATTGGTTAATGCTGAATTTAACGAAAGCATTGAAGAAGTTACGTTCATATCGTATTATCCTAGTAATTTTTAAGCTTATTAAATTTTACAACTTTCAGAGATTTTCTTTTATTATAATTAAATTAAATTATTGCTACTTATCAAGTGCTTAATTGCTGTTAACTAAGACAATTACTTGATAGTAGATTTATTCTTAGGTAGCACTACATATTGATTATCGTAAAAGCCAATTATTATACTTAAATGTTAAAGCTAGCATTATATTGGAAGCTCAATACTAGTGTTAATATTTTTGCTTGATATTTTAAAGGCCAGGATTTTTTTGGCACTGCCAGCTGATTGTTGCTTATTGAAAGTATAACGGTAGCTAATGCTGATTATTGCCAAAGCCTGATTTTGGTAGTTTTTATAATTTTGAATAAATAAATTTTAAAGTGTTGGCATTGGCAATAACTAAAATTGAACTAAGTGACATAGCAAGACAGGCTATCATTGGATTTAAGGTAAAAGCTAAAAAGTTGGAGAACAGGCCACTAGCTAGGGCAATGGCAATTACATTATAAGCAAAGGCTAAAAATAAATTTTCACTAATGTTAATCATCAAGGCTTTACTTAGTTTAATGGTTTTTGTGATACTATTTAAATTGCCGTTTATCAGGATTAGATCAGCCGTATTAATAGCTAGATTACTGCCAGTGGATATGGCAATACTGACATTGGCTAAGGCAAGAGCTGGGGCATCATTAATTCCATCACCAACCATTGCCACAATTTTACCTTCATTTTTAAGGCTTTCGACTAGGTCATATTTTGCTTGCGGCATTAAATTAGCATAGGTTTTAGGGATGCCAATCCGCAAGCTTAAAGAATTAACGGATGCTGCATTGTCGCCACTGGCTAAAATCAGGTTAAGACCAAGTTGTTTTAAACCTTTAATGGCTGTCTTGGCACTATTGCGATCTTCGTCATTAAAATCCAGCCTGGCAACCAGTTTTTTATCTATGCTGACCAATACACTGGAAATGGTAATTTGGCTGGAATATACTAATTCATTAGGTAAATTGGTCACTGCGTGGGTTTGTAAAAATGTATAACTGCCAATTATGATGTGTTTATTATTAACGATTCCTTCAATACCAGCACCAGGGTAGGCTTTAAACTTATAGCAATTAAATTTGTTTAAATTGCGTTTTTGACTTTCATCAATTATGGCATCAGCTAAAGGGTGTTCACTTTGTAATTCCACACTATAAATTAAAGCTAACACATCATCAGCAGTTAAATCATCGCATAATTCGATATTGGTTAGCTTGGGTTTCCCTTGAGTAAGCGTGCCGGTTTTGTCAAAGATAATGGTGTTAACTTTGGCCAGTGTTTGTAGGCTTTTTACATTATTAAAGAGTATCCCTGATTTGGCCGCTAAGCCACTGGCAATCATGATGGATATTGGTGTGGCTAGTCCAAGCGCACAAGGACAGGCAATAACCAATACACTTATAGCTCTTAATAAGGCCTGTATGGGGTTGATACTAACATTTACCAAAAATGTAATAATGGCAATTATAATAACTAGAGGTGTAAAAACTGAGGCAATTTTATCTACCTGTGACTGAATTGGGATTTGACTTTGTTTGGCATAACTCACCAGCGCAAAAATTTGTGCCAGTAAAGTGTTATCACCAACTTTACTGGCCGTAATAATGATACTGCCATAACCGTTAATGCTGCCGCTATAGACTTGGCTGTTAATGGTTTTGTTGGATGGCAGTGCTTCTCCGGTAACTAAACTTTCATCAATAGTCGTTTCACCTTCAAGCACAATGCCATCACAGGGTAATCTTTCACCTGGTTTAATTCTTAATTTATACCCGGGTTGAATTTGGTCAAGACTAACTTTTTCATCTTGACCATTGGCATTTATAATGGTTACACTGTTTGGCAACAAGTCTTGGATATTTATTAAAATATTGTTGCTAAATGATCGAGCCTTGGCTTCAAGGTATTGTCCCAGCCAGGTAATAGCTGTAATAGTTATACTGGTTAAAAAATACATAGCTGACATTTGGTCAGTTGGTATGTTTAGTAATTTGGTAACTGTGATACCAAATCCAACAAAATAGGGAATAATTATTCCTAGTGATAGCAAGGTAAACATATTTAAATATTTGTTGTTTATTGATTCTAGGCCTAATTTTAATATTGGTTTGGCTGCAAAAAATATAATCAGTGAAGTGAAAATTAATTCAACGATGCCCGTTGAGTTATGAAAATGTTGGTATATTAAGCTTGGGTATATTTTGCAAATTAAATCCAGTATTACAAGGGGAATGGTGGCTATTAAACTACCGATAAAATATTTTAAACTTAAATTGGTTTCATAATCTGTATTCAAATTGGTTGATTCAAGAGCCATTCCGCAGCTGGGGCAATTGGCAGAATGATTGCTTCTTACCGTTGGGTGCATAGGACAAGTATAGATGTTATTTGAGGTCTGATTGGGAGTATGTTTAGTCGAATCTGTATCAGCAAAATTAACCAAGGTTAATGGTGTTATTTCTAGATTTTTATTAAGATATTTAAAAGGATTCTGGGTAAACTTTTTAAGACAGGATTCACAACAAAAATAATAAATTGTATTTTGAAATTCATGGATAAATTTACATTGATTAATATCTACATTCATTAAACAAACTGGATCCTGGTTTAATTTTAGTCGTTCAGAATCGGCTTTTTGATTTAACAATTTTTACCTTTTAAATTTGCAATTAACGCTATAAATGTTTGGTATGGCTAGTATGAGCTAATTTTTATAATAAGCCACTACGCATAGCTTGGACGGCTGCCTGAGTTCGGTCGTCACAGCTTAATTTGTTTAAAATATTTCTTACATGAGATTTGACTGTAGATAAAGATATAAATAATTTGTGGGCTATTTCTTGATTAGATAATCCATCTACAATCAGGGTTAGAACTTCTTTTTCGCGAAAGGATAATGGTTCAATAATTAGGGTTTCAAGGTTGTTAAGATAATTGGAGTTGTAATTATTTTGTAAAAACTGACTGGTATTATTTACATAATGATTAAGAATTTTTTCAGCAATACGGGCATCAAACCAGATATCACCATTAAAGACACTAGTTATAGCCGTTAATAGCCGGTCGCCACTAATATCTTTAAGGCAGTAACCACTAGCCCCAGCTGTTAGAGAAGCCATAATATCCCTATCACTATCATATTGGGTTAACATAATAATTTTTATTCGTTTGTATAATTTAGTTATTGCTATGGTAGCCTGGATACCATCCATTTTGGGCATACTTACATCCATTAAAATAACCTGGGGTATTTGCTTTTGGCAAAATTCAAGGGCTTCTAACCCATTTTCGGCTTCACCAATGACTATAAGGTTGTTAAACCGGGATAAAAGTTTTTTTAAGGCTAATCTAGTTAATTCGTGGTCTTCAACAATTAAAATAGTTATTAAATTGTCCATAATTAAAAATTAATATAATATCTAAGGTTTTAAGTTTGTATATTATAAAATTAACAATGAAGTAATTAATATTTTCTTAAGCAACCTATAATATTTGGGATAAATAATGGACATAATTGAAATTGAAAATCGCCAGTTATGGTTAGAAATGTCTAATGAAGATATTAGTCTTTTACGCACTAATATTTATCCTATTTTAGTTGAACTTGTTGACAAGCATATGGATAATCTTTATGAACATTTTATCACTTTTACTGAAACCAAAAATTTCTTTCCGAATAATAATATCCTGCAAAGAGCTAAGCATGCACAAAAACACTATTTTTTAAATCTAGTGAGCCGTCCGATAACTCCTGATACGGTTGCTGAATTGCTAAAACTAGGGCAAACGCATCAAAAAATTAATTTAGAGCCTAAATGGTATATCGGTGCTTATGGAAAAATTTTAAGTGATTTAATGCCAGATTTGTTAACCTTTTTAGCTAAGCATCCTAAAAATAAGGTGAAAAGTATTCAGGCTTTAATTAAAATAATATTTTTTGATATAAGTATTGTCATGGAAAATTACATTATGGCTAAAGAAAAATTTATTCAAGAAAATAAAATTATTATTAATCAATTACAAACGGAACAACATGCCTTAAAAAACTTGCTTGAGTCGGCTCCAGTTTCGATTGTAAGTTTGGATAAGAATTTAAATTGCTTGGAATATAATGATAAATTTGCCCAAATTTTAAATATTACTAATAATAAATCAATAATTGGCGAAAATATATTTACATTATTACCAGAGCTAAACATAGTTGTCGAAAATTTTATTAATTTTAAACCAGTATCTAAAGAAGCTTTGCCAGTAAAATTAAAAGACTGTGGACAGCTAAAATATTTTAATGTGTTAATCTGGCCAATTCATAGTATTGATGAAGCTAATCATTACTTGATTGTAATGTTAGTGGATATAACAGATTCGATAAATTTACAACAACAGCGTGAAGATTTTGTAGCTACTTTAACCCATGATTTAAAAACACCAATTTTAGCCGCTAACCGAATTTTAGACTTGTTAATCGAAGGTGATTTTGGTGATTTAACTATTGATCAAACCGATGTTTTACGTAAGTTACTGGAAAGTAATATGAGTTTATATAAATTGGTATTAAACCTTTTAGATATATATCGTTATGAATCTAAGCTTAATCGGCTTAACTTGACTAAGGTAAACTTAAATAAAATTATTAATCAAGTTGTTAATGAAATTAATCCGTTAATTGAAGCTAAACAAATACAGTTGACCTTAAACTTAATGGATAATATTATTGATTTAAATTTAGATCAAAATGCCATTAAACGAGTTTTACAAAATTTACTAGACAATGCCACAAAATTTACCTCTAAGGGTGGTAAAATAAGTCTGGAGTTATATCAACAAGATAGTGAAATCATTCTTAAAGTAAATGATACTGGTTGTGGTATCGATCAAGAATTAATACCTAAATTATTTGATCGATTTTGGAAAGCCACTGCTAAACATCGTAATTACTCTGGAGCTGGGTTGGGTTTGTACTTATGTCGTCAGATTATTGAAGAACATGAGGGTCGTATTTGGTGTGACAGTATCGAAAATGTAGGCAGTAATTTTTATATTGCTTTGAAATTATAGTTTGCGATAATCGTCAAAAATGATCAGGTAAACAATGGGTCTTTTATGGTAAACAGGGTAATTTGCCAAAAATAATTTATATAATATAAATATTACAATATGAAGAAACTTACTTTGAAATTATCAGTCTATGGCATAGTTCAAGGTGTTGGCTTTCGCCCTTATGTTTATACTTTGGCAAAAAAACTTAATCTTAATGGCTCTGTTCAAAACTGTTTAGATAAAGTTGAAATTGTAGTTTCTGGTAGTGTTAGCGTTATTGAACAGTTTAAGGCTGAATTAATTACAAATTTACCGCCATTAGCTCAAATTAGTAATCTGGAAATTGAAGTAATTGATAATAATAATTTTACTGAATTTAAGATTCTTTCAAGTTCTAATTTTATAAATCAAGGTAGTATACAAAACGCAGTTCTACCAGCCGATCTCAAAATTTGTAAGGAATGTTTAGCTGAATTAATTGATCCAAATAATTTTCGCTTTAATTATCCGTTTATTAATTGTACTAATTGTGGTCCCAGAATGTCAATTATTAGGGCTTTACCTTATGATCGCCAAAATACTTCAATGGTTGATTTTAAACTGTGTGCTGTTTGCTTAGCTGAATATGAGGATCCACTTAATCGGCGTTTTCATGCTCAACCCATTGCTTGTAAAAATTGTGGTCCGCAATTGATTTTTCAAAATGAAACCAATTTGTGCTATGCAGATAAGGCCTTTAATATGGCTATTCAGGCTTTAAAGGAAGGCAAATTAATTGCCGTTAAAGGATTAGGAGGATTTCATTTAATTTGTGATGCTTTAAATATTGAAGCAATTAGTTATTTACGTAAAGCTAAACAGCGTTCAATTAAGCCATTAGCTTTAATGATGCTGGATGTAAATATGGTATTACAATATTGTGATTTATCCAAGTATCAAGAAAAAATTCTAACTTCTTACTATGCTCCTATTGTATTACTGGATAAAAAGGCAAATACTAATTTACCGGAGCTGATTGCACCTCATTTGGTTAATCTTGGGGTTATGTTGGCCTATACACCGCTGCATTACAGGTTAATTGCTAAATTAAATAGACCCATTATTGCTACTAGCGCTAATTTAAGTGATGAACCTATTGTTATTGAAAATGAGGAAGCTAAAAGTAGGTTACAAAATATAACCAAGATCTTTTTAATGCATAATCGTGATATTTTGCACCGTTATGATGATTCGGTTGTAAATACAGTTAATGATCAGACTCAGGTTATTAGGATGGGTAGAGGCTTAGCGCCTTATTTTTTTTCAACTACTATTGAAAATAAATATAATATCTTAGCTCTAGGGGCTAATCAAAAAAATACGTTTTGTTTATTAACTGGTCATAAAGCAATTTTAAGTCAACATATTGGTGATTTGGAAAATATTGAAGCACAAAAGAGTGAAGAAAAAACCATTGAATTTTATTTAAAATTATTTAATTTTAAACCCCAAGCTATTGCTATTGATTTACATGAAAGCTATTTATCCAGCAAGTTAGGACTTAAGTTAAGTAAGACTTTTAATATTCCGCTTATTAAGATTCAACATCATATGGCTCATATTGCTAGCACAATGGTTAATTGTCAACTTAATGAAGATGTGATTGGTGTTGCCTTTGATGGATCGGGTTGGGGTAGCGATCACACTTTATGGGGTGGTGAATTTTTTATGGGCAATTTGCATAAATTTACCAGAACAGCTTATTTTAAGCCATTTCCCTTGCCTGGAGGCTCCTTAAGCATTAAGCAGAATTGGCGTACTTTGTATGGTTTGATTTTAGTTAATGATTTGGAAACTAAACTAGATTTGGTAATTAATAATTTAATTGGTAAGTTTGGTCAGAAAACTCTTAATATTGTTAAAACACAGGTTAAGCAAAAAATTAATACTCCTTATACATCTAGTTGCGGTAGATTGTTTGATAGCGTATCGGCTTTGTTGAACATTTGTCAGCAACAGCATTATGAGGGTCAAGCCCCAATTGAACTTATGCAACAGGCTAAAATTTATCTAAACAACAATTCTCCAACTAATCTTAAGCCTTACAATTATTTACTTGATAGGTTAGTCAAACAGTCTGAACTAGTTATTAATCCTTGTTTAATAATTCAAGCAATAGCCAATGAAATAAGTTTAGGAAAGCCTGTGGATTACTTGGCTTATAAATTTCACTTAACTATAGCTAATATTGTTTTAAGTACTGTTCAGGAAGTAGCAAGTCGTAGTAATATTAATAAGGTTTGTTTAGGTGGCGGAGTATTTCAGAATGAAATTTTATTAGATCTTTGTTGTCGGATGTTAGAAAAAGCTAGCTTTAAGGTTTATTATCCCACTTCAATACCTTTGAATGATGCCGGAATTGCTTTAGGCCAAGCTGGTATGGCTAGTTATTTATTGCGCAAACAGCTTAACCAAATTATGTACTAAAGTGTTGAAATATGTGTCTAGTGATTATGTAGATTAAGTAAATATAGATAGCAAGATAAAGAGTAAAATAGGGAAAGTTAGAAATAGGTGTTTATTGGTTGTGTCAAATTTAGATGTTTAGTTTTTTTAGTTAAGGTAAATATTGCAGGGTTAAAAGATGTGTCTAGCTATTCCGGGAATTGTTGAAGAAATATATATACAAGATGCCATAACTATGGCTAAAGTAAATTTTCAAGGAATTAAACGTTCGGTGTGTTTAGCATATTTAACTGATATAAATATCGGTGACTATGTTTTAGTGCATGTAGGATTTGCACTTAAGAAATTATCCCATATTGATTTTATTAATGTTAATAAATTAATAAATGTAGATAGTGATTTAAACTAAATAAAGGAGTAATAATGGAAGTCTTGCGTCCATTTCGTGATGAAGCTAAAGCTAAATTATTAATTAATCAGATTAAGGATCTAGCGACTAAACCGGTTAATATTATGGAAGTCTGTGGTGGTCAAACCCATACTATTTTAAAATATGGAATTGAGGATTTATTACCTGAAAATATCAGACTTTTACATGGACCAGGTTGTCCGGTTTGTGTAACCTCGTTAGAGGCAATTGACATGGCCATCAATATTAGCCTAAATAAAGATGTTATTTTCTGTACTTATGGTGATATGTTAAGAGTTCCGGGCAGTTCAATGGATTTATTTAAGGCCAAGGCAAGTGGAGCTAATTTAAAAATTGTTTATTCACCATTAGATGCATTAAAAGTTGCTTTAGCTAATCCTTGCAAAAATATTGTATTTTTTGCTATTGGTTTTGAAACAACTGCACCAGCTAATGCCATGCTTATTTTGCAAGCAAAAAAATTAAATTTAAAAAACTTCTTTGTGCTTTGTCATGAAGTATTAGTGCCACCAATAATCGCTTCTTTGTTGGAGGCAAAAGAAAGTAGTATCCAGGCATTCCTTGGACCAGGACACGTTTGTTCGGTAATGGGACTTCATGAATACGAAAACCTGGTTCATAATTACCAGTTACCAATCGTGGTAACTGGTTTTGAACCATTAGATATATTAGAAGGAATTTATGCTTGCGTTCAACAATTAAATAATAATGGGGTAAGGCTTGAGAATCAATATGCAAGAGCTGTTACCCAAGATGGCAATATACCTGCCCAGCAGGCTATTAAAGATGTGTTTGAGGTCTGTGACCGTAAGTGGCGAGGTCTAGGTTTTATACCCAAAAGTGGTCTGAGTTTAAATTCTCAGGC
>DAHXLC010000246.1 GCA_027371815.1 Candidatus Melainabacteria bacterium
TGGCAAAAACTTCGTCAGCTTCATTGCCAGCTTCTTCGCCTAATATGGCAAAAACTTCGTCAGCTTCATTGCCAGCGTCTTCGCCTAATATGGCAAAATCATCATCAGCTTCAATACCAGCCTCTTCGCCTAATATGGCAAAATCATCATCAGCTTCAATACCAGCCTCAAGTCCTGGCTCCACGGTAAGATCTAAAGAACAAATTCCTGAGACTTTACCCTTATATCAATTCGTCCAATTATCCGGATTGTTGACTTCTAATCAAATCCAAGATGCTATTAAGAAAGCCTGTTTAGATACCAGTTTGCTTTTAGAAATTTTAAAGAAGTCCGGATTAATTGATGAGAATTCACTTAATACTTTAAAGGATTGTTACAAAATATTAAGCAGTGGTAAAATCAAATGTGAACAAGCTATTATTGCCTTAAATTATAGTACACGCTCAAGAATTTCCTTTGTCGAAGCTTTAAAAGAGTTAAATATTAAAATCTAGACTTATTTAATCTAGTTAAATGAAAGCTTAAACTTTTCCAGGTTTTAGAGATATGCAGTAGACAATAATATTTAATAATAAAGTTTATATGATCTAGGAGTAATTATGTTACAAGTCAAACTTAAATATCAACCCTATCCAGAATTAAATTTCTCGCATTTAAAAGGTTTACAAGGAATTTCCGACAAAACCTTAGAAATTCACTTAGGTCTTTATGCTGGATATGTTAAAAATACCAATTTACTAAATGAAAAAGTTATTGAATTAACTGAAAACCAAAAAAGTGGCAGTTTAGAATACTGTGAAGTTAAACGTCGCTATGGTTTTGAATACAATGGTATGCGTTTACATGAATACTATTTCGGCAATCTTAAAGCAGGCGGCACAGTTGAGTTAAAAGATAGCAGTGAATTAGGTAAAGCTATAATTAACACGTATTCCAGCCTTGAGGTCTGGAAGAATGATTTTGCAAAAGTTGGTGCTATGCGTGGTGTTGGCTGGGCAATACTGTATCAAGATCCCCATACCAAAACCTTATCTAACCACTGGATAACCTTACACGAAGAAGGCAATGTGGCTGGGTTTAATCCACTTTTAGTCATGGATGTCTGGGAACATGCATTTTTATTGGATTACAAGCCTAGTGAACGAGCCAAATACATTGAAGCCTTTTTTGCTAATGTAGACTGGGCCGCTGTAGAATCGCGAATGATTAAATAACCATTCAACTACATACTTGTATATTCAAAATAATTGACTAATAAAAATTAATAGTTGAGCAATTATGCCCAACTATTAATTTTATATAGGAAAATATGGTTAATATATTATAAAATGTAGCTAAGTTAAAAATTAGAGGATAAAAATTAAGTGGATATTGTATTTAGTGGGGAATTACCTACTGAAAACAAAGGTTTAAAAGATGTGTTGCAAGAAATTTTGCGACTTAAAATTGCTGGTACTAGCATTTTACGCATTACCAGTAGTAATAATGAATATAGTGGCAGAATATATATTCTCGATGGGCAAACCATAAGATCGGCTACGATTACCGTAAGCGAAGAAAGCCCTTTTAACGTATTACGCAATCTATTAGCAATTCAAACCGGTAATTTTGCCTATCTGCAAGTTGGCTTGTTTGATGATGTGGCCTATTATCCCAATTTAAATATTAACCTTGAACAAATTGTCAATATAATGCCCAATTTACCTCCCGATTTAAGAATGCTGGCTGATGAAAGTGACTTGATTGAAGAAGCCTTTAATCGTACTAATCCCCAAAATTCAAATGAAGATCAAACTCCAAAGTATAATCTATATGATGAAATAGCTAACAGTGAACGAGCTAATCAACCGAATCAACAATTAAAATCAGTTTTACCCCAAGACGAAAAACCCGAAATTGATCCATACGACAATTTAGGACAAAATCCCAATCTTGAAAAACCAGTCAATAAAACTATAAGCCAAAACACCAAATTAAGAGGGGTTAAATTAGATCCCAATCAGATGTATTTAAAACGTAATATAAATATTATACTTACAACTGTTTTCATTGCCTCTTCTTTAAGTATTGTCACCTACTTTTTCTGGGAAAATATCCGGAACTTTTTTCAGACTGCCAATATCCAAATAACGCACAATTTAAGTAAACTTACCAATGGAGCAATAAGTGATCCTTTAAATAGTGATACTGCTACCACAGCTAAAAAGCAATCAAATACAGCAGCTACGGTTAACAAATCGGCAAGTATTAATAAAAAACCACTAAAACTTAAACGCTCATATCGAAGAATCCATCGTAAAACGCAAGATCACCAATGAACAAGGATAACATTATCTGGCAAATTGCCATAGATGGACCAGCTGGTGTTGGCAAGTCAACAGTTGCTAAACTAGTGGCACAGAAACTAGGTTTTAAATATATTGATACCGGAGCAATGTATCGTGCGATAACATATCTAGTCATCCATGAAAACATCCCCATGAGCGACAGTCAAGCCATATACACATTAGCACAAAAGGCCAATATTGAGTTTAAAACTGAAAATGATAAAGAATTAGTTTTTATCAATAAAATCAATGTTACGGATGCAATCAGACAGGATCCAGTAAATACAATGGTATCAACTTTAAGCGCCCAATCATTAGTTCGCCAAGTGCTTGTTGCCATACAACAACAATTGGCTAATTCATTTTCGACAGTTATGGACGGACGTGATATTGGAACCGTGGTTATGCCTAATGCCCAATTAAAAATTTATCTAGAAGCCAGTTCACCCGTTCGCGCTCAAAGAAGATATATGCAATTGACCGACAAAGGATATAAAGCTGATTTACAAGAGATTGAATTAATGATTAACCAACGTGACGAACAAGATAAGGCTCGCTTAGCTTCACCACTTAAACCAGCTCCCAATGCAGTTGTCATTAATACGGACAATTTAACAATGCCTAACGTTATTGAAGCCATTATCAATGAGTTAAATAAAGTAAAATCACTTACACTACATTAGCCAGGCTTTCTAAAACTCTTAAAAAAAATATAACTGTTATAATGTTTATAAATAATCTTCCTTAACTTCTTCACGATTTAAGAGATACTCAACATTTCTACACTTGTTACGAAAATCTTCACTCAAGATTTCAATTTTTGAATATTGCCTGGCTAAATCTACCGCTCGGCGAAAACAGCGAATTATATCGCCTTCTTCATAGACATTTATTTTAGTTAAATTTGCAAAACTGTCACCTTGGGCAAAACTTTGAGCCATAGAACTGAATCTGGGACTAATATCGATGGCAATATCTACGCCAAACTGATTTTGTAATTTATTAACGGATCTGGCTAATTTATCGATCTTATTTAAAATTAGTTCAATCTGAGGATTTATAACAATTTTATGATTATACTTAGAGCGGGTTTCTTCGGTAACTAGAGCGGTAAATATAGCCGCCAACTCATCGACGGATAAATCATCAAACAAATTACTTAAAACAACTTCAGCCAAGAATAATTCATTTGAACCACGCAAATTTAAAAACATTTGACCAAGGCTACTCGGCTTATCCTTAGTAATATAGCCTTTTAAGCGTAAAATATTAGCTATGGCATCAAAAGTTTTAAGGTTACGGTTAGATTCAAGATTTTTACTTCTTTCGATATTTTTAATTTTTTTCTCAGTTTTATTAATTTGAATATTATTACTACCACATTTATTTTGAACATTGCAGTTATGACAAGGCATAGCCTGAGCCAGATTAGTTACTTCGTTTAAATCATGGTTTATTTTATCCTTACTCATATTTTTGGGTGGATTTTTTAATTGCATTTTCAAAGTTTTCTGATAATGGATTTTCGAGCGATAAATATTTAAATCACCAATTTCATCCGGGCATAAAGGTTTTTTTAAATCGGATAATTCAGTATTTAAATCGTTAATATTTAAATCAAGTGGCATTACATCCTGATTAAGGACATATTGCCCAAAACTTTTACTAATAAGCTCTTTAGCATGATTGATATCATATTGCGCCAATAAATTTAATACCATTGAATAACTTGGCGTAAACTTACTTTTTAAAGGTTCAACATCAGCATTAGCAATATTAGCAATTTCGGTTAAGGAGATTCGAGCATTTTGAATAATAATCACATGACCAGTTTTATCAATTCCACGTCGACCAGCTCTACCAGCCATTTGAACCAATTCAGAAGTTTTTAGATTACGCCGGCCACCATCAGTAATTTTACTAACACCAGATATTACCACCGCTCGAGCTGGCATATTTACCCCAAGTGCCAATGTTTCAGTTGCAAAAACAACTTTAATCAGACCTTTCTGAAACAATTTTTCAATTAGACTTTTCCACTGCGGTGACATACCAGCATGATGAACCGCCATGCCGTTTAAAAGATAGGGTAAATGAGTATGATGAGCTAGACTAGGATTAGTTTCAAAGTAAAGACTGGTTTCTTCAATTAAAACTTTTTTTTCAGCTTCACTTACTAAATCCAATAAACTAGATTCATACATTAACTGCTCACAGCCACGTCGCGAAAAAACAAAATAAATAGCTGGTAACATTTTCTGTTCAAATAAAGTTTTAACAACATCTTTAGGGCTAACTTTATAAGGGTCAAAACCAGTTACCTTATTGTATTTTTGTACTTTATAGTTTTTCACGTTAGGATTAATTTTACCGACTGGATCAATTAAAGGATAAATCTTCTTATTCCAGAAGTAATGATAATAAAGGGGAACGCTACGATGATTCGAAACAATTAATTTAGTCGATCCGTGCACTTGGGTAATCCAGTTAGCCAAATCACTGGCATTAGCTATAGTTGCCGATAAAGCAATTAGCTTAATGCTTTTAGGTGAATAAATAATAGCTTCTTCCCACACTGTTCCACGTTGAGCATCATTCATGTAATGACACTCATCCAGAATTACAAAATTAACACTACTTAATCCACCATACGCACCCTCGTTTAAAGATGCATAAAGCATATTGCGGTATACTTCAGTCGTCATTACAAGGATAGGGGCATTACTTTCAATCGATATATCACCAGTTAATAAACCAACTTTATTATGACCAAATTTTTCTTTAAAATCACTAAATTTCTGATTAGAAAGAGCTTTTAAGGGCGTTGTATAAAAACAACGCAAATTGTTGGCTAAAGCTTGCTCAATAGCATATTCAGCCACAACAGTTTTGCCCGATCCAGTTGGCGCACAGACAACTACATTATGGTTTTGATTAATATATTCAATTGCTTCTAATTGAAATTCATCAAGGGGGAAAGGAAATAGTTCAGTTAATGACAATTTGGTTTAAATAGAGAATAAAAAAATACAGGAATACAGAAAATACGGAAATAATGAAACTCTAAGATAATGAGATAATTTTAAGGTTTAATTACTTAAACTAAGCTAATTAAATCTTAACTGATAAAGATAATTTATGGTTATAATAATAACTAAAAGAATTACAATTTTTTCGGGACGTGGCGCAGGGGTAGCGCGCACCCTTGGGGTGGGTGAGGCCGGAGGTTCAATTCCTCTCGTCCCGACCAGTTTTAATAATCATAAGCAATTAATAAACTTTTGCTAACTACAAACATTTAATGTTAAAATAATTACATTAAATAAACGCTCCATTATTAAAGACATGATTAGTCAATATATTAAAAGTCTCGAGAATCGCAAAGGTGTTTTATCGGCGCAAAAACAGCTATTGATTTTAGGCCTGGTTTCAATTGTAGTACTGGTAACCTTAACGGCTTACGTCTGGGTTTTAAGGGCGCAAGCGGTAATCGATCGTTCCGATAAACAGTTCGCTGAGGCTTTAGCTAATGCGCTAGCCCGCGGTGGAGCTGAAGCGCTTGGCAATAAAGGTAGTCTTGAAGGCTTAAAATTTTATATTTTAGAAGAGTTAGGCAAAACACCAGCAATAGTTTACGTAGCCTTTTGCGACAAACAAGGAAAAGTTCTTTTAGCTAACCAGTCACCAGCACAGGAAGATACTACCGATAATAAAATTTTTAAAATCTATAATGAAGATCCTCAAAATTATTCAGTCCCAGGTGTATATTCAAGTCCTAAAGGCTATCGCAGTGTAACCAATATAGCGGTACCAATGAAACGTAACAAAGAAGAACTTGGCATTTGCTGGGTTGGCCTTGATAATAATGCCTTTACGATTTTGGGCACACCTAAAGAAACTAATTATTTTTTATTATCGGTATTTGGTCTAGTTGGATTACTAGGTATGTTAGCACTGTGGGCCAATTATTCATTTATTAACCGACCGTTACGCAATTTAGCCAAAGGTGCTTCCGAAATTGCGCTTGGTCGTTTTGGCTATCAGATAAAATACCAATATGCTGGCGAAGAAATTGATAGTGTAGTAAATGCCTTTAACTACATGTCTTCAAGACTTCAGGAATATGACAAACAAAATGTTGATACCTTAATGTCCGAACGCAATAAATTTATTTCGGAACGCAATAAGCTTGAATTAGTGTTAATGTCTATCGCCGATGGCGTTGTCGTTTTAGATCGTGATAATAAGGTTCAGATTGTTAATGCCGCTGCTAGTGAATTATTTGATAAAGAAGCCAAGGAAATGCTTGGTCATCCCTTGGTATTTTGTAACGAGGAAGAAAATAGCCCATCTATTTGCCAATCCATTCAAAATTTTACCGATAGCGTCAATCCAGCTTATGATCCAATCAACCAAACGCTTGTACTCCATAATAAAACTATAAGACTTAATAGTGCGCCAATTTTATTAGGCAAGGAATTTTTAGGTGCAGTTATGATTATGCACGATATCACTCAACAGGCTGAATTAGAACGCATGAAAAATGAATTCATCAGTAATGTAAGCCATGAGTTAAGAACACCAATAACTTCAATTAAAAGTTATGTTGATACTTTATGCAATCATGGTGAAAAATTGGATAGTGATATCTATCGTGAATTTTTACAGACCATTGATAATGAAGCAGATAGATTAATGTTTTTAGTTAATGATGTTTTAGAACTTAGTAAAATTGAAGAAGGTGCCCGTGAATTTGAAGTACAACCATTAGACTTAAAATTGGCCATCGAAAGAGCTATTCGAGCCGTAAATATCATGGCTCAGGATCGTTCAATTAATTTAAATTTAAATGACATTCAAAATTTACCACTGGTCACGATGAATCAAGAATCAATTGAACGCGTTATTATCAATTTACTTACCAATGCCATTAAATATACGCCAACAGGTGGCAATATTAATGTCGAAGCTAAATATGAAAGCGATAATAAGGAAGTTAGAGTTACGGTTATTGATAGTGGTATCGGTATACCAGAAGAATGTCTAGAGCATATATTCGACCGGTTTTACCGTGTCGAGAAAAAAGTTCACACCGTAAAAGGTACTGGTTTAGGCTTAACAATTGTTAAAAGAATTATTGAAAAACATCATGGGCGTATTACAGTTGAATCAGCTATGGGTGAGGGTTCTAAATTCAGCTTCTGGCTTAAAGTTGCCAGTTTAAATAATATAGAAGCAGTAGATATTCAAAAAGAAAATAATGATCTTGATTTACTTGAATCTCGAGCTACTTAAAATATAAATAATTTAAATTTTGCCAATTTTGCGTAAAATTACGAGAAATTAACCAAATTTTTCCCTAGGTTTTCAAGCAATATCATGTTATTATATTTACACATAAATTTTAAATTTGTGAGGTGGGGGTGTTAAAAGCTATATATCCCGGATCATTTGATCCCATGACATATGGACATTTAGATATCTTAAAAAGAGCTAGTCTGGTTTTTGACTATGTAATAATGGCGGTAGTGGGCAATCCCAGCAAATCATCGCTTTTACCGTTAACAAAACGAGAGGAATTAATAAAATTGGTTATTCAAGATATTCCTAATGTAAAAGTAGATACATTTGAAGGCTTAACAGTTGATTATGCTAAAAAAAATAAGGTTAATGTATTAATCAGAGGGCTAAGAGCTATATCTGATTTTGAAGCCGAATTAGGAATGGCTCAAACTAATAAAGAGTTATATCCTGAACTAGAAACCATTTTTTTTATGTCAAAAGCCCAATACTCTTTTATAAGCTCATCCACAGTTAAAGAAATTGCCCAACTGGGCGCTAATGTATCCCAATTTGTACCAAATCCCGTCAACGAATTTTTAGTAAATCACTTTAATCTGCATAATAAATAGTAGGGGCAAAAATTAAATGAATACCACAACTCAATCAACCAATACCAGTACCGTTAGTCAGCAACAAGCTAATACATTGACTTATAAGCAAACCACCATATACAAACATTTGGATTTGCTTGAGCATTTAATTGACGATGCTATTGGTGTATATAAATATAAACTTATTAATGCTGACGAATTTCTCGATGTATTAGATAAGGCTAGAGCCCGTCTACCTGAAGAATTAAAAGAAGCCAGTGAAGTTTTACATCAACGTGATGCTATCCTAGCTGAAGCACAACGTCGTGGCGAACATGTTATCCAAACAGCCAAACGTCAGGCCGAAAACATGCTTCAGGAATCAGAATTACTTAAAGCCGTTCAAGCCGAAGTAGAAAGAATCCGCAAACAGGTTATTGCTGAAGTAGAGCAATTGCGCAAGGAAGCTTTAATGGAAGCTGAAAAAATTCGCGAAGTCGCTGAAGAAGACGCCTTAACCACTAAACAAGGTTCTGATCACTATGCTGATTCTGTATTAACCAGGCTCGAAAACGATTTAACCATTATTTCCCAAAAAATTACCGAATCTAATGCGGTGATTAAAAATGGCCAAAAAGTTTTAAACCAGGTAAAACGCCAAGGTAATTCACAAAACTTTGTAAATCAGTTAGCTAATCAATAAGCATTTAAAAATTTGCCAATTCTTAAATGCCACGGTTGTCATATGTTACAACCTGTTAATCAATAAATATAGCTTAAAATTCTCAAAACCAATCACTCCAATGAGTGATTGGTTTTTTAAGATAGTTATGAAAGAATAAAATTAAGTAGTTTTAATATTATAGTGAATAAATGAACAATAAATCCATCTTAATTATTGATGATGATAATAATATCCGTAAAATAGCAAGCATCGCCTTATCACGAATAGCCAAATGGCAAGTATTTGAAGCCAATTCTGGCCTTAATGGTTTAGCTATGGCGCAAGCGCAACTACCAGATTGTATACTGCTCGACATTATGATGCCCAATATTAGTGGTGTAGAAATTTATCATAAATTACAGGCTAATCCTTTAACAAAACCTATTCCAGTAATCTTTATAACTGCTAAAGTTCAAAAGCATGAAATTACTAATTATCTAAATTTAGGGGTCTGGGGCGTAATTACTAAACCTTTTGATCCACTTAAATTACCTGGGGAAATTCAAAATATTCTTAATTCTAACCGGATAGGACAAAGTGTAAAATGAAGAATTCATTGTACTTAATTACTGGTATCTGGCTTATCTGTATTATCATAAGCCTGTATTATATATCTAGCTATATGTTTAAAGTTAGTGAGAATCCTCAGGCCTGCCCAATTTATCCCAATAATCAACAAATAATTTTTGATAAAACCAAAGATAATTTAATTCTATTTATTCATCCATTTTGTCCCTGTTCGCATGCAACCGTAAATGAATTAAAACGAGTCTTAGCTAAAACAAATGCTAATATAGCTATAAATGTAGTATTTATTAAACCCAAAGGCTTAAAAAGCATCCAACAAAATGACCTTTATCAAGAAATTAGCCAAATTAAAGGCGTAAATATTATTTTTGACAGAAGTAATGTTCTAGCTGGGGCATTTAATATAAATACATCCGGCAGTATTTTACTTTACGATATAAACGGTAATTTAATATTTCAAGGTGGTATTACTGGTGGACGTGCTGAAGAAGGCGATAATTTAGGTAAAAGCCGACTAATTCAAGCCCTTAAAAATGAATCTGGCAAATGGCAATCACCTGTATTTGGCTGTAGCTTATTAACAAAATAAGATAAATCACTAAGGTAATTATGGAACAAACTATTAACCAAAAGGCTAAAATTAACCAGGCTAATTTAAATCTGCTTAGAGAGAGTTTTACCCATAAATTATTTCTTGGCTTGTTTTTGTTTGAATATATTATGGGTATAATAGCCAGTTTGGTTATTTCACCATTAGCCTGGGAAGGCAATAATCACTGGATTCACACTAATGTAATCATTGCAACATTTTATACTTTATTATTATTTAGTTTACCCATTTATTTAATTATAAAACACCCTAGGCTAACTTTAACCAAACATGTAATTGCCATAGCTCAGATGCTTTATTCTGCAGTATTAATCCACATATTTGGCGGTAGAATTGAAACACATTTTCATATTTTTGGCTCATTAGCTTTTCTTTCATTTTACTGTAACCCTTACGTATTAATTACCGCAACCCTTACCGTAGGCATTGACCATTTATTAAGAGGCTTATATTTTCCATATTCAGTATATGGCTTAAATTTAGTATCACCATATCGTTGGTTAGAACACGTTGCCTGGGTATTATTTGAAGTTGTGTTTTTAATAATAGCTATTAACCACCGTGAAAAAATTGATCAAGAATTAAGCTTAAGCAAAGCCACACTTGAATATAATAATGAAATTACCGAAGAAAAAATTCTAATTGCGACAAAAGATCTTCAGGAATCAGAAAAGCTAGCTCATGAAATATTATACCAAAGCAATCAGGTAATGTTTTTACTTGATCCTTATGGTATTATAATAAATTATAATGAATCAGCCCAAAAATATTTAAAAACTTATTCTGAAGAATGGATTGGTCTTAATTTCTGGGATTTAAAAGACTGGCCAAATAATGAAGCTGAAAATATTAAATTAAATTTTCAACATTGTCTTAAAAAGGCTACGGCCAAATTTGAAATTGAAATAGCTAAAAATAACCAACATATGTTCTTAGATTTTTCTTTAAAACCTATTTATGGTTTTGAAGAAAAAATTATTTATATTCTTGCAGAAGGCTATGACTCAACATCTATAAAAGAAGCAAAACATCATATTGCTAATTTCTGTTCAACTATTTCACATGAATTACGCACACCACTTACTTCAATTAAAGGTGTACTTGGATTATTAGATGGTGGCATTTTAGATTTAAATGATAATGAGAGCAAAGAATTAATTGAAGCTGCTTCTTTAAGCTGCGATCGCTTAATTTTAATTATTAATGATATTTTAGATTTACGTAAAATTGAAGCCGGTAAACTTGATTTAAACCTTGAAGAAATATCTGTTCAATATTTAGTGGAAAATGCCCTAAAAAATGTTAAAGCTATTGCTGTTGATAAAAATCTAACCATAACCTCTAATATTAACTATACTGCTTGCGTAATGGCTGATAAAGTTAGAATTATTCAGGTTCTTACAAATTTTTTATCTAATGCCCTAAAATTTTCTTATGTTAACTCTCAAATATTGGTCAATGCCTATCTAAATAATAATAAGGTTAGATTTGAAGTAATTAATTCTGGTGAAGGGATATCACCAGAAAAGTTGAGCAAAGTATTTGATCCATTCTATCAAGTGGATTCTAACGATGATAAAATTATCCAAGGGTCTGGGCTAGGCCTAGCTATTTGCCAAGCACTTATCAACCAACATGATGGTACTATAGGGGTTCTTTCTCAACCAAACGAATTAACCACCTTTTACTTTGAGCTTAACACCAGTAATAATATACAGTCATCGGTTCAAAATAATCTCGAAAATACTATTTTTATCCTCGAAGATGATCAAAATTTATTAAAGAGTTTAAAACTAATTTTAGAAAAATCAGGATATAACGTTATAACTGCATCCAGTCTTAAAGAAACTAAAGCCGTACTTGGTGATATTAATCCAGCCTTAATGGTTTTAGATGTTAATTTACCTGATGGCTGTGGTCTAAGCCTCATTAATGAAAATAATTTAAACAGAAAGGTTATGATAATTTCAGGAGACAAACCGGACGATTCTCAAGAACATGTTATAAGTAAATGGCTTGAAAAACCCTTTACTTATGATACATTTATTAAATCAATTAACCAAATTTTACTGAATAATAATAATCCTAATTTATTAATAGTTGATGACGATCTTAAACTTACTAAAGTCATTGAACGCAAATTTAAATTAGCCGGTTTTAACTGCCAAACTGCTCACGATGGCTTAACGGCTTTAGAAATAATTAAACAAAGCCCGCCTGATTTAATTATTTTAGATATATTCATGCCGAACATGAATGGACAAGAATTAATTAACAACTTAAGAGTTAACAATTTATGGTTAAAACCAATCATTATTTATTCTGGACACGATTTAACTAAAACCGATAAAGAAAAATTAATTCTAGGTGCTACCTATTTTCTTACTAAATCTCAACATAAAGAAAACGACCTCTTAAAACTAACTAACGATATCCTGGCGACACAATCTTCCTCCCAAAATTAAATACAGGAAAATAATATTATGAATAAAAATAAAAAAACCAGTCTCGAAAGTGAAATAATTAATGCTAATATAAACGCTGAAATCGAAAAATTAGCTGAGCAGTTTCTGGAAGATCTTAAAATTGATCTTAAAGAACTTGATGATTACTTTATTTCTATTACTCAAAACATTCATGTTACTGAGGTTTGCAATTTATCAAAAGACTTAACCCATAGATTAATTGGCAGTGCAGGCTTATTTGGCTTTACCGAAATAGTTGATACCTTATCCAAACTTAATAACCTTTACCAGTTATTAACATCTAGCAACCGTAATAAAAATATTATTAAGGTAAAAATCCAGGCTCAACTTAGTAAACTAAAAATCATACACCAGGAATTATTAAAAGCTAAACCGAGTAATCAAACAGTTGTAAAGCTCGTCCCCTGTCAGCCTAATAATTTAACTGGTTTTGTTAATCATTTAAGAATATTGATAATTGAAGACGATATTACCAGTGGTGAATTATTGTTTCAAATATTAAATCCTTACTGTAAATACTTAAACTGGAGTACCAATATTAGTTCGGCAATGGAATTACTGCAAAGTGAAATTTATGATTTAGTCTTATTAGACTTAAATTTGCCCGATAGCTCTGGTTTAAAGACTCTGGAAATTATTCAAAATACAGCCAATGAGTTACCGGTAATTGTCTTAACAGCCTCGAACGACATTGAATTAAGCCTTAAAGCCATCAGTCAAGGAGCCAGTGAATACCTTATAAAAAATATGCTAAAACCAGATAATCTTATGAATGTTATTTTACAGGTATTAGGAAAACAGGAACGAATTGACAGTAAGGCCAAAAAAGCTCTTGTTGATGATTTCATGTCAATTTTAAGCCATGATTTAAATACACCAATAATCAGTGCCTTAAACTGCCTCTCCGTACTAGCACCTAATATCAGGAAAAAACTTACTCCAGACGAATTAATTTATTGTGAAAAACTTCAGTCAAGCCTTATCGAAACGCAAATCTCTATAAAAAATCTCAAGGAAATATACCGATTACAGCAAAATGCTGATAATCTGCCTAAACAGCAAATTAATCTCAAAACTATTTTTAAAACAATTTTAACTGAATTAAATTCTGAATTTAAAAATAAAAATTTAACAGTAACGTTAAATATCAAAAATACTAAACTTAAAATTTTGGCTAATGAAGAGCTATTTAAAGTATTAATCCTGAATTTGCTTTATAATACCATTGCCTATAGTATTATTGATTCAATTATAACTATTAATATTAATTCAAATAAAAACAATACCATAAACATATTAATTAGCAATGAAGGCAAAAAAATTAATACTTCTAATGCTATTTTAAATCGACCCTGGTCTGGTGTTCCAGGGCAAACCTATGTGGCAAGAACCGGCTTAGGACTATATTTTGCAAATTTAATTGCCCAAAAACACGATGGTATTATCCGTTGCCTGGGCAGTGAGAACAATATAACCAGTTTTAAAATACTTTGGCCCAATGACTTAAACACGTAGAATTAAATTAATTATTTTTTACAACGTCATTTAATAGTAAATATAATCACACGCTTTTAAACTCTGCAAATATTAAATTAGCTTAATTATTTTTTACAGCCTAAAGTGATTAAAAATGCACTAAATATTTTAAATAAATTATTATCAAATATCAAAGTATCTAAAAAATTATATACTGGCAAAAAATTCACGGCCATTTTAGATTTTACATAAACATACTTTAATCCCGAAAGATAGTCAAATTTAGTTTCAAAACCCACTGATTCGATTACTTTGCGTAATTGAGAAGCAAGAACTGGGCGTTCATTTTCCGTAACACCACAACTACTATAAAATGGTGAAGCTTTATCTCGATATAACCACATAAAAGGGTTACAACGATTAGGATCAAAAGCAATAAATTTACCACCGGGTTTTAAAACCCGATAAGCTTCTTTAAACGCCAAATTGGGATCAGGAAAATGATGAATAACCGCACTAAAGACAATTCCATCAACTGAATTATCGCCATAAGGCAAATGTTCAATATCCGCAACCTGAAAAACAATATCAGGATAATATTGCTTACCCTGCTGTATTAACGATTCACAAAGATCTAAGCCGTGGATATTTTTAAAGCCTAAACTATAAAAAATATTGGTGAAAACTCCACTTCCACAACCTAAATCAAGAATGAAATCAGTTTTTTTAAATCTGGCTGTTTCAATTAACTTATTAACAATTTTTAAACTACTTTCCGGACTAAAAACATTATAAGATCCAGATCGAGCTATATTAGAGAAAAAAGTAATCTCTTTTTGTTTAACTTGCATCATGTTAATGATAACCAAACCAAATTTTAATACAAAATAGATACTAACATATAAAACCTTAAAATTATATTTAATTATGTTAATTTTTAAGGGCTTCGGCTCCACCAACAATTTCGAGGATTTCCTGAGTAATGCTAGCTTGTCTTGCCTTGTTATAAACTAAAGTAAGTGAATTAATTAAGTCACGCGCATTATTAGATGCATTAGTCATGGCGTTCATTCGCGCAGCTAATTCAGCCGCACTGGCTTCGATTAATACTTGATAAAATACATTCTGTAAATATAAAGGTATTAAATTATCTTTAAGGACTTCTTCCATACTTGGTTCAAATAATTTTAGCGGGCTAATTACCTTAGACATTTCAGGAGTTTGGGCATGTAATTCCACCGGTAAATAATTTAAAGTATTCACTTGCGAATTTAACATCGAAATAAATTTAGTACTTATAATTTCAACTTGATCTATGGTATTATCCGTAAAACAATTTACGGCAAATTCAGCTAGCATTTTCGATTCTTCAACGGTTGGAACAGCTGGTAAATGCATATAAGTCTTGATTCTTTCTAATTTGGAATATTTAAAAAATGTATTAGCCTTAGATCCAATGGTAACCAAAACCACTTCAATATTTTGCTTCGATAATTCTTCAATTCTTTCAAGTGTTTTACGAAAAAGTTGCGAGTTATAAGATCCACAAAGCCCCCGATCCGATGATACAACCCAAAGGCCTACCCGTTTAACTGATCTGGCCACCAGTAACGGCATCGACTTAAGCGTTGCCTCATCAAGATTATTACAGCAATCTTTCATTAATCGCTTTAAGGATTCATTATAAGGTCTGCCCGCTAAAACCCTAGCTTGAGCCCTGCGCACTTTAGCAGCTGCCACTAAACGCATTGCTTTAGTTATTTTTTGCGTAGACTGAACACTTTTGATTCTGGTTCTAATTAACTTTAAATTGGCCATAATTTACTTCCTATTTAAAAGTATCTTTAAATTTTTTAAAATGTTCAACCAGTTTGGCTTCATCATCTTTACTTAATTTTTCACCACTATCTAATATTTTTTGTAAATCACCAGCCTGAGCCTGTAAATATTTAAACCATTCAGATTTTAGTTTGGCAATTTCGAGACTATTAATATCATCCAATAGACCATAATTGGCCGCCAAGATAATTGAAGCCTGTTGACTTAAAGCCAAAGGTTGATACTGAGGTTGTTTTAATACCTCAATAAGTTTTTGACCGCGTAAAATCTGGTCTTGAGTTGCCTTGTCTAAGTCAGAGGCAAATTGAGCAAATGATTCCAATTCACGGAACTGAGCCAAATCAAGTCTTAATTTCCCCGCAATAGATTTCATAAGTTTAGTCTGAGCGGCTCCACCAACCCTACTTACCGAAATACCAGCATTAATGGCTGGACGAATACCCGCATAGAACAAATCAGTTTCTAAAAATATTTGGCCATCCGTAATGGAAATTACATTAGTGGGAATATAGGCGGAAACGTCACCTGCCTGCGTTTCAATAATTGGTAAGGCTGTAAGTGATCCGGCTCCAAGCTTATCAGATAATTTAGCGGCGCGCTCCAATAATCGGCTATGTAAGTAAAATACGTCACCTGGGTAAGCTTCACGACCGGGCGGACGTCTTAATAACAAACTCATGGCACGGTAGGCCTGGGCATGTTTTGACAAATCATCATAAATACATAAAGCATGCTGACCGCGGTTCATAAAATACTCACCAATCGTACAACCAGCATAGGGAGCTAAAAATTGCATGGCTGGAGCCGCTGTAGCACTGGCACTTACGATTACGGTATATTCCATGGCACCAGCTTCGGCTAGAATTTTCTGAATACGCCCGACATTACTTTCTTTTTGACCAATAGCCACATAAATACAGATTGGACGATTAGGCTGATTTTTTTGATTAATAATGGTATCAATAGCAATAGCCGTTTTACCGGTTTGCCGATCCCCAATAATAAGCTCACGTTGGCCTCGTCCAATCGGAATCATAGCATCAATAGCGGCAATACCAGTCATTAATGGCTCGCAAACTGATTTGCGATCAACAATGCCCGGAGCCTTTACTTCAATTGGCGAACTATCTTGACTAGCCAATGGTCCTTTGCCATCCAGAGGCTCACCAATAGGATCAACGACTCGGCCTAACAAACCTTCACCAATTGGAGTAGAAGCAATTTTACCAGTTGTCGAAACCTTACTGCCTTCTTTGATATGAATACTATCGCCTAAGATTACTACACCAACATTACTTTCTTCCAGGTTTAAAACCATTCCTTTAATTTTCTCATTAGTGGTGTCATCGATTTCATCAAATTCAACCAATTCACCAGCCATCGCTCGTTCCAGTCCAAATACCCGAGCAATACCATCACCAACCTGAAGCACATAACCAACATTGGTTATATCAAGCTGAGTTTTATATTGATCTAATTGTGCCTTAAGTACAGATGTAATTTCATCAGGTTTGACTGCCATTTCTATTTGCTCCTATATTTTTATAACTGTTTCTATACTCTTAATAAACTTTTTTTAATATTATTTAGTTTTTGTTTTACCGATCCATCGATAACAAAGTCCCCTAACTGAAGTACTAAACCACCTATTATTGATTTATCAACAACCATTTCTAATTCAAAATTTTGACCAAGATTTTCTTTAATTCTCGCCTTAAGATTATTTTGCATTGATTCGGGAGCCTGATAAGCCATAGTCAACTTAGCTTTTAAAATATTATGCTGAACATCTAACATGGTTTTGAATTCATAATGAATTAATTCAATCAAATCAACCATATGCTCTTTTGTTAATAATAACAATAGATTTAAAGCCAAAGGTGAAATAACTTTTTTAAAGATATTTTCCATGAATTCAACCTTTTTAACGGTTTGGATACATGGGTGTTTAATAAATACCAATAAATTATCATTACCACTAACCGTTTCTGATAAAAGGCTTAATTCTGATTCCATTAACTTTAACTCATTATTAAAATTACCATTATTGCTGTTAGCGATTAATTCAAAAAGAGCTTTAGCATAGTGATTGGCAATTACAATATTTTGATGTTTCATAATAAAACCTATTTATCGAACTTGGGCTTCAAGATTAAAAGCAAAATCATCTTCTTTTTTAAAGTTTTGCAATTCCTGAATAAAGGTGTCAATTTGGTGCTGTTTAGCCAAATTATTTTCCAGCAGATTGGGCAAGTTTTCGCTGGCTAATTCATATGCCGATTCCACAACAGCCAGTCTTATTTCACTAATAAAATTCTTTTTGGTGTCTAAAACTAAATTTGCCGTATTTTCTTTAATTTGATTAATTTTAACCTGAGTATCTTGCTGATTTTGCAAAACCAATTCATTAGCTAAAATTTTAGCTTCATCAATAATACTATTGATATTATCATCTAATTTAGCATATTTGCGTTTTTGTTCTTCGATAAGTAGATTAGCTTCAACACTGGCTTTTTTAGCATCGGTTATTAATAAAACCGCTTTTTCACTCTTTTCATTTAATATTGGCAACACATACTTTTGCCAAATAACATAAAGACCAACAACTAAAATCATCCAATTAATCAGGTTATTATCAAATAATTCTTTTAAACTTTCGTAAAAACTTAATTCAGCTAAAAACATTAGGATCCTGCTCCTTTTTGGAGTAATTTAAGAATATCATGTTTAATTTCAAGCTTATCAACAAGCAAATCGCTTGATATAACTTTAATAATTTTTTTAGCGATAATACTAACTTCCGGCACCAGACTTTGCAGTAATTTATCTTTATCCTGCAAAAGTATATTTTTAGTGTTATCTATAGTTGAATTACTCTCCATCACTGCTTTAGCAATCAATTCATTATTGCCTTTTTCACATTCTTCAATTGCTGTAGTTACGATTGTTTTAGCCTTAAGCTTAGCTTCATGAATTTTTAATTCATAGCTTTGTTCAAGCTCCAAAACTTCTTTTTTGAGTTTTTCACTAGTATCAAGGTTATCTTGAATTAATTTTTGACGTTGATCAAGAACTTGCCCCAGCGGCTCTAATACCATTGCTTTGAGGGCTATCATAAACAACAGAAATAAGCCGATAAAAACAAAATAAGTAATATTAATATCAAACATTTAAATTATTTCCGAAATTTTACTTGGTACCGTTTAAAAATAATAAAATTGAAACAACAAAGGCTAAAAGACCAAGAGCTTCCATTAAAGCCGCTAAGATAATTGCATTAGACAATAATTTGCCAGCCATTTCTGGTTGACGCGCCATACCTTCAAGCGCTCGGGATCCGGCTATGCCGATACCAATTCCCGGGCCAAAAACACCTAAAACAGCAAAACCAGCACCAATTAATGAGGCTGCTTTAATAATTGTATTACTATCAATAGCCCCTAAAGCTGCACCAGCTTGAGCAATAATTAAACCGTCCATTTTTTTCTCCTTATTGAATAATTAACCAACTTTAAACCTTAGATAAACATATAAAAAACTAATGATGTTCCGACACCGTTAAACCAATATAAATTGAGCTTAGTAAGGCAAACACAAAGGCTTGGATTAAAGCAATAAACACTTCAAACCCCATAATTCCAGCGGGCAATACCATTGGGCATACCAAAAGGAAAGCTCCACGCATAAGCTCATCTGCCGTAATTACTACCATTAAACGAATTGCCAATGTTGAGGGACGAACTATCATATCCATAATTTCAATTGGTGCCATGGCTGTGCCAAACAAGGTTTTAAAATAAGTTAAACCATGTTTCCAAAATCCTGATAATATATATGTAAAAAAGGATAGTGAAGCTAAACCTAAAGTAACATTAAAATCAGTGGTTGGTGAAGCCAAGTCAAATATTTCACCATCAGCTAATTTTGGCCAGAATGACATATGCTCAAATGCCTTCCATGGGCCAATACCAATTAAATTCCCCGCCATTATAAAGAAAAACATCGCCGCAATTAAAGGAAAAAACTTTTTATAGTGATGACCAATTTGTCCGTGAACAAGATCGTCCACAAAATTAAAGAGCATTTCACATAAGGCGCCAATTTTACCTTTGCTGCCTTCCACGCCTATTTGAGCCAAACCAATCCGGCCAAGAACGAGGACACTTGACATACAGATTGCACTTAAGGCAATCGTATCCACATGCAAATTTCCCCATGGGCCAAGCGCTTCTTTTAAACTTGGATCTTGAATTAACTGACTAAGGAGTAGATTCTTTCCTAACATAATTTTCTCAATAAGGTTATCTTAAGCCAAAACATGACATCAGCAAGGCTGAAAAAGCAATTACATAGATCACTTTAATGTCACAAAGTTAATGATAACAGAAAGTAACCTTAAATTTTTAGTTTAAATAAAGAAGTATTTACAAAAAAAACTTTAAGCTTAGCTAAGAATTTTTATAAGTGCTTGTTATATTAAGCCGATTTAATTATTTTTTTGAATTTGACGAATTTGTAGATAAATTCCGAGGCTAAAACCTAGAATAGATAAGCCTAGACTAATAAGCGGTCGGGTTTTAAAAATCGTATCTAGATAATTGCCAAAATAAGCACCCAACACAATAAGAATAGCTATACTTATGATAAATTGTGAGGCTACGATTAAAGACTGAAACACTGCCTTATTAGAATTTTCCGAATCATCCGACGCTTTTTTCAAAAATCTTCCTTATTAAATATGCGTAAATACAAAAAATATGTCATAATTTTAATTATAACTTAATTATTTATTGTTAATGTTAAATTAAAGGTTAAGGAAAATTTTAATAATAATATCTATAATATGTTTGGTAATCATTTTTTAATCAAAAAAATACTTACCAAAAATTTTTAGTTTTCAATATGAGTATTTGAATTTAAGGAGTAAAAATGTTTGACCGTCTCGTAACTTTTTTCAAAGCGGTAATTAATAGTATGTTAGGGAGGATGGAAAATCCGCAAATGATGCTCGAACAAACCTATAAAGACCTTAATGACAATGTTCTCCAGGTTCGTCAAGCCGTAGCCCAAGCAATTGCTTCGGAAAAACAATTAGAACTTCAATTGCAACAAAACAAAGATAACGTTGAAACTTGGCAGAACCGCGCGACAATGGCTGTATCTAAAGGCAATGATGATTTAGCTCGTCAAGCGCTACAACGAAAGCAACAATACATGCAGGCTGTTACTCAATTAGATACTCAACTTAAAACACAAAAGCAAGCCACTACAAGTTTACGTCAGAAATTAACCGAACTAGAAGCTGAATTACAAAAAGCCTATACCAAAAAACAAATTCTCATTGCCCGAGATAAAGCTGCTGATGCAACAACTAAAGCCAATGAAATTTTATCGAAAACCTCAGCTAGTGGCACCTTAAATGTTATCGAAAATATGGAAAATAAAGTCCTCGAAAAAGAATTAAAAGCTCAAGCGCTTGCAGAAATAGCCAGTGACGATTTAGATAAACAGTTTAAGAACTACGAAGGGCGTTCTGATATTGAAACTGAACTATTAGCCCTTAAGAAACAGGTTTCTAACGATCCTTCAATTACCATTAAAGAACCGGAATTACTTGAAAATAAATTGGGTGACAATCGCTATGAAGATACGGAAGTCAAAGAAATATCTGATTAGTTTACTAAAATAACAAAGTTATGACTAATAATTGGGTTAGTTGAAATTCCTTCTATTATCATCAAAGCATATTCTATAAATCATTCAAAGTTATGACTATGAGCATACGGTGGATAGCAAGCTACAAAAGGAGCATTAACACTTGGATTATTGTGTCTAGTTACTTGAACTAATCTTGAATTATTCGTCCCAGTTCTATTTGGGTTATAAACTAAAGATCGAT
>DAHXLC010000277.1 GCA_027371815.1 Candidatus Melainabacteria bacterium
TGATTTTTCTCAAAGTATAATCTATGACTTTGCTGGATGTTTTAGATTCGCCCAGATATACAGCTGATCTAATTCCGATATTATTGTCAAAATTGCATTTAAGGTTATTAACGATTGAATCAATTACTTTACGAGCTATTGCGTTAGCCTCAGATACTTCTTCATCAGTCAACTGGCGAATTTCAGCTGGTGTCGGAATATGAAATTCTGGTACAACTAATGCGGTATTAGATTCGACCATAGTTTCATCTGTTGCAACAAATTCAACAACGTCACTTTTAATGGTAGTTTTGGTGCGTGACATATATTTTCCTTTCCGATGTTTCATTTAGTTTCCAGCTTGAAGCTCGTAATATATTAGTCGCAAAAAAATAACGCTAAAATTGGTTCGATTTATATGTTTACAGGATATATAAAATAATTTCGAAAAATTTTCCCAAGATAATAATTAGTTATTAAGATAACAGGAACTATTGTTAACAGACAATGATTCTTAAAAGATAATTATATATTTAATTTTCCATTTGACTTTAAAAATATCTTGTAAAAGTCATTAAAAATAGAACTTCTAAGTTTTTTTTAAATTATTTTACCCAGTTTTGATTTTGTAAATCATACCAGTAATAATTCAGCAAGCATATATTTTTAGTTAAATTTTTAATATGTTTGTAACTTGGCAAAAGCTTAAACAATCCTAAATTTTAGCCAATATAACTAACACTAGTATGGTTTAAAATTTAAATTCTGGGCGAAAGTTTAAGACAATTTACCTTAAACATAATAATAACAATACTTATACAGTGTTGATTGCCTGAAATGTTACACCAAATTTATGAATTTAAGTATAAATAAATTTGATATTAATACATAAACTTTGGTATCTTAAAATTTTCTGCCAAAATTTATTTCAAAGGTAATCTATCAATCTAATTTATTAGTAAGCAATTTTAACAACTTAGAATAACCATTAAGGATATTTAAAGAAATTTTTTCCTATTAATTTTACCGAAATCTTAAAAGAGACGGATCTCAACCATGCTTTATGTAATCATCTCTGGGCTGGTTATGTTATTTAGTGTTTTGATTTATGAAATTTATTTAGGCATTAAATCTCATATTTTTAATACCAGTCAAACTGTTTTGCATGATTAAATATTTTATTGGCTAAATAAAATATTTTAATAACCTAATTGTTTTGAAGATTGAAACACCCAAATTAAACCATCAAACAAATGAAAGATACAGTCATGAAGTTTACCAAATTTGGCAAACTTAGAGCTATCAGTGCTCTTGCGCTTACGCTTACCATTTCAGCAGCTCTTCCAAACCGCCTAACCAACGCTATTGCGGATAATATTAGTTTAAGTACTATACTAGCCAATAATGGCGTTATTAATTCGATTAACACATTAGATCAAACAAACATTGTTAAAAGTCATCATTGGCTACTACATTTTTAAGACTATTAGGAACTGTATAATATGTCTCAGTCATAGAATTTTTGTTAATACTGGAATTATTCTGCTTAACATTTGGCTTACCAAAAATTTTTACAAGCTGAGATGCGCTTGCCGTAATTTC
>DAHXLC010000294.1 GCA_027371815.1 Candidatus Melainabacteria bacterium
GTTCCCTTTAATATTAACACATTTCATCTCTACACTAAAAGTTCCGTTATCTTAAATTAAACTGACACTGAGATACGAAGGCATGGGTATCGAACAGGATTAGAGACCCTGGTAGTCCATGCTGTAAACGATGAATGTTAAATGTTTATTTTTATAATAATACGTTACAGCTAACGCGTGAAACATTCCGCCTGGGGAGTACGGCCGCAAGGCTGAAACTCAAAGGAATTGACGGAGGCTCGTTACAAGCGGTGGAGCATGTGGTTTAATTCGACACAACGCGAAGAACCTTACCAGTTTTTGACATAGCAAATTGTGTTAGTAAGGATTTAGAAATATAAGTGTATTATATTTATAATAACTAATATTTATATTTTTTTTAGTTATATATTCTTGTTTTTAGTTGTACTTTACACGTTTAAATTTGTTACAGGTGCTGCATGGCTGTCGTCAGCTCGTGTCGTGAGATGTTTGGTTAACTCCAAAAACGGGCGCAACCCTTATTTCTAGTTGTAATTTATTTTAAATTATTTATAATTGGGATAAATTAATTCTAGAAAAACAGTTATTAACTTTAACTTTTTTTTTTTTTTTTTTTACTTTTAAAAAGGAAGGTGGGGATGACGTCAAGTCTTTATGGCCTATATGAACTGGGCTACACATGTGCTACAATGATAATGACAAAATGAAACAGTAATGCGAGTTATTGTAAATCAATAAAAATTAATCGAGGTTCGGATTGTACCCTGAAACTTGGGTACATGAAGTTGGAATCGCTAGTAATCACAGATCAGAACGCTGTGGTGAATATGTACTTGAGCCTTGTACACACCGCCCGTCACACCACGGAAGTCGGTTTAGCTTGGAGTTTGTGCTGTTTTCAATGGTTTGTAAATTTCATGTATAATTATGGAGTTTACAGTAAAGACCGTATTTGATATATGGCTAGCAAACGTATGTTGAATTGGTAACTGGGGTGAAGTCGTAACAAGGTAGTCGTAGAGGAATCTGCGGCTGGAAGAACATTTTATTTCCATTGTCTTTTAGTTTTTCTTTTTAGTGATTTGTATTTTTTTTTATATGCCACAGCTTGATTTATCTATTAGTTTTTCTTTGTATTTTTCTCTTTTTTTAAGTTTTTTTTTTTGTTATTTTTTTTTTTTAAAATATTTATTTTTTCCTTTAACTGAATTGATTAAAGTATCTAAACGATATTTTCTTTATCAGTTAGAGTTTTTAGCTTTTTTACAAAGAGAAGAAATCTTTCTTAAAAAAATATATTTTTATTTCCTTTATGTAATTTTATTATGTTTTGATATTTTACGTTTAGCTTTTTTAGCATTTCAATGTAAACTCGTTGATAGTAATTGTAGTAGTTTTGTTGAATTTTTTATGTTGTTTTGTCAATCTTTGCCTGTTTTCAAAAAGAAATTTTAAACTATGAATAATCCTAATAACTCTAATGAACTTAAAATTCAATTACAATCGTTTCATAAATCTATAGAGAGGAGAAGTAAGCTCTTTTTAATGGTAAAACAAGTTTTTGGTGTTGGCGACCGACTTGCTAAAAAAGTTTGTTTTTTTACTGGTTTTAATCCGTATGTTAATTCTGTTTATTTAAGTAATTTTTTGATTAGCCGCTTAAATGGTTTTTTGGAGGGTAATTCTTCTTTTTTGGAAGGTAATTTAAAAAATTATATAGAGTCTAATATTGGATTTCATGTCTCTATAAATTCTTATAAAGGTAATAGGCATTCTTTGGGTTTTCCTGTTAGAGGGCAACGAACGCATACAAATAGAAAAACATTTCGAAAGTTATATCGAATCTATTTGCCTAAAGTTGGTGATAAATAGATTAGAATTAGCTTAATGGTATAGCGTCTGATTTGTAATCAGAAGGTTATTGGTTCAAGTCCAATATTCGGCATGTATATAACTCAGTTGGTAGAGTATTAGATTGTGGTTCTAAATGTCATGGGTTCAAATCCCATTATATGCTATAGATTAGAAAGGTGGCGGAGTGGTTGAACGCATTTGTTTGCTAAACAAACATACATTTTATGTATCGTGGGTTCAAATCCCACCCTTTCCTATTCTATATAGTATAGTGATTTTAGTTGTGGTATATTTGTAGGGATATAGATTAATTGGTAAATCTTCTGTCTTCCAAACAGATGTTATGAGTTCGAGTCTCATTATCCGCAGATTTATTTACTAGATAGCATAATGGTTATGCATTGTACTGCAAATACAACTTATGGTGGTTCAAGTCCGCCTCTAGGCTTTTTACTATTGGAGGAGTAGCTCAAGTGGCT
>DAHXLC010000305.1 GCA_027371815.1 Candidatus Melainabacteria bacterium
TGACAAACATGGCAAGGATTCTAATTTAAATATATTATTAACGCTTGATGCCTCCTGTGGACAAAATGGTTTACAGCAGGCAACTGTATTTACTCAAGTCTGCCCGCTTAATGGTGTCATTTTAACAAAATTGGATGGCACGGCTAAAGGTGGCGTAGTCTTTAATATTGCTAAACAGCTAGAAATACCAGTTGTTTTAATTGGACTGGGTGAAGGCCTTGATGATTTAAGAGAGTTTTCGGCCAGTGAATATGTTGAAGCCTTATTTAATAATTAGTAGGCTGTGGGCTATTGTGCTTTGCTAAAATATAACGGCCTTGGGTTTTAATAATCAAACCGGGGTTAATGTCTGAAATTGATTGACTTGTTTAGTTAACAATTTAGGTAGTCAAATTGATTGTACAAATACTTTAGCTAACAGCAATTTGTAATATTTTCAAAATTGAATTAAACAAATATTTAAAATTGTTTTCAATTATTGTTTTATCGGTTAAAATGGTTTTTGCTAGCTAGACACTTGCCGAAGTGGCGAAATGGCAGACGCAGCTGACTCAAAATCAGCCGGGGCCTAAACCCCGTGTCGGTTCGAGTCCGACCTTCGGCATTTTTTATTAATAATTTCTTTATTTATTCAGTGTTAGATATGGGTTGGCCATAGTCCTGAATAATATTTATGATGAAATTCAAGAGCCTTTATTAAACTCACCACATTTGCCAATGATATCTATGGAAAATACTAATTATCAAGTATTAGAGTTTACCATTACAGGTGAACTTGAAGATATAGTAAGTTTTATCTTGCTCGAAAATAATTGTTTAGGCTGTCATACTGTACAACTGCCAAACAATATGCTTAATTTAATTGGTTATTATAATGCTGATGACTTTAATGATGTTTTGCTTGCTAAAATCAAAACGGATTTAATTAATTGTAATTTAGCTAATGAAGCAAATAATTTTAAATTATCTTTGCTTAAATCGGAAAATTGGTTAAAGCAATTTAGTGAAACGCTCATACCTATTGAAATTGGCAAAAATTTAACGATTATTCCGGTAATTGAAAATGAAAGTTTTAAGCAAGATCCACAGCGCTTAAATATTCTTATTGAGCCCGCTATGGCTTTTGGGACTGGTTTACATATAACCACTAAATTTTGTTTAACGCAAGTTGAAATATTAGCTAAACAGTCCGTTAGCATTCTTGACTTAGGTACCGGCAGTGGTATTCTAGCTATCGCTTGTGCGTTAATTAATGAGCACGCTAATATTATAGCAATTGACAATGATGAAATTGCGACTATGGCTTGTTACAAAAATATGCAATTAAATAATTTGACTGATAAAATCAAGGTTATAACTGGAGAATTGAACCAAATTAAACCGGAAAAATTTAAACTGATTTTGGCTAATTTAACGGCTTATGATTTGCAAAATCTTTTACCGCAGTTAGCGAGTAAATTTTTACAACCAAATGGTTATTTGGTTTTATCAGGAATTTTAACCCAAAATGAAGAGTTGATTTTAACTTTATTACCGCAACTAAATTTGAAACTGGTAATCAAAGAATTAATAGGCGAATGGACTAATTTGGTATTAACCAATTAACCTTTCTACTCGTGAGTATTAATTAAATTTAAAAAATTTTAATGTTTATTATAGCCTTCAAGTTAAAAGCAGGTTATAATGAAAATGTAAGTAATTTGAAACTTGAAAATTTGGGGGCGTTTAGATTCGACAGGGTTGTTGTGTCATAGATTGCAGGTCGAGGGAGCCAAACCTCGTAAATAAAAGCAAAACAATTAATTGCCAATAATGTGGTAAAATTCCCAACTCAACGCACTTTAGCGTTAGTTGCCTAATTTTTTAACTAAAAATTAGCTGGGAGCTTATAGTAAGCCTGACTACCCGCATACTATAGGCTAATCAAGGTGGTTGCAACTAACTTAATTTGATGATTTATCGGTTAGTTTAAGCTAATAATTATCGCAGCGTTTGCCGGTTTGGGGCTAATCTTAGCGTTTAATTAAGATAATTTCAAACTAAACTTGTAGATATCTATTTCGAGATGATTTTGGACGCGAGTGCAATTCTCGCCGCCTCCACCAAGTTAATGAAAATAATAAAAAAGTAGCAGGATAAGTAATGATTAAACTGCTACTTTTTTTAGGTAAGGTGTAGTGTTAACCGCCGCCATGCCCATAGTTGCCACGGCCAAAAAAGCCATGCCCATTACCATTGCCGCCCCAAAAACCATGTCCGTTGTTGCCACGGCCAAAAAAGCCATGACCGTTGTTGCCACGGCCAAAAAAGCCATGGCCATTACCATTGTAGCCACGCCCACCCCAGAAACCGTGGCCATTACCGCCATTTCCGTCAGCAATTAAAACTTTGCTATTAGAATTTGGTGCTGGTTGTATATCAAAAACTGAACTAATAATTAATAAACTAATTGTAAAAATAGTAGTGAAGCCTAGAAAATAGAAAATTTTATAATTACTCATAAATAATGATAATTCCTTAATAAAATAGATGTGCTTAGACAATTATACAGTATTTGTAGATTTTCTGGCAAGAATTTGAAAGCATTTAAATTTCTTAATTGAATTTTAGTATTTTGCAGATAATAAATAATCCTAATATTTCTTGGTCGACATATCAAATAAAATGAATACGCAGGCGACCGGACTAATCGAAGTCAATGGTAGCATTATTGGTATCAAAGCTTTAAGTGAAAATAATGAGATCGAAATTAAATGTGACCTGGTTATAGCAGCTGACGGCAGGGGTCTATAATTCGTGATACCAAAAGGCAAAAAGATTCCAGCTAAAACCATAGGCATTGGCTTTCGCCCAGAGCATATTGAATCGCCAGAATGTATATTTTGAATTTGTCAACGGCCGAAAATATTGATGCTGTTTTTAAGGCATTGCGCAAGTAGTTGATTTGAAACAATTGTAATGATTCGTTACGATGGAACTGTTTGATTTAGGTATTTATTGTGTAATTGCCCGCAGGCTGCACTAATATCTTTGCCCCGTTCCAGTCTTGAAGTTACTTTGCGTCCGGTAGTTTCAACGATGGCTTTAAAAGCTTCTTGAACTTCG
>DAHXLC010000315.1 GCA_027371815.1 Candidatus Melainabacteria bacterium
CCCATTCGTCATGTCCAATAAATAGTTGATGGCTTTGTCATCAATACTACAATGGGCTAATCTGGCTTCATTCTGGCAAAATTCAAGTAATTTACTCCCTCATAAACATATTTCCTTAACTTATTTAAAATCGGAAATTGATTTTCAGTCAGACATCTTTGCCTTAGCTGAAAATTTTTTAGCCAAGAAAACGCCAATAGTTTTTACTATTTTACATAATCTGCAAGCTAATACGCCAATATTGCAAATTATTGCATTTTTTCAGACCATGATATCTAAATGGATTAAATTAAAAGTATTAGAGGAATATTATAATAGTAAATTACCGATGCGCCCAGGAATTATTAAACGGGAATTACCCTTAAAAGACTTAAGCACCAAAATTGCTAAAGATTTGGAAAGTAATCCATTCGTAATTGAAAAAGACTTAAAGCGCTTAATCCAAGTTAAACTTGAATTTTTAATTAATTGTCAAGAAAAACTCCTAATTTACGAAAATAAAATTAAATCTGGTCAATTGCTGGATAAACAGGCAATCGAATTATTTTTTCTTGAGTGTGCACAATAGATATGATCCATCATAATACTAATTCGAATAATAACAATTTTGTTCTTGAAGAAATGACGGCCAAAGATACCTGGCGTGTATTTCGTATTATGGCTGAGTTAGTTGAAGGCTTTGATATGTTGTCAAAAGTTGGACCGGCTGTCTCAATTTTTGGCACTGCCCGATGTAAAGAAGGCGATAAAGAATATACCCTTGCTCGTGAAATAGCTGCCAAATTAGCTGCTCGAGGTTTTGCCGTGATAACCGGTGGTGGTCCAGGTGTTATGGAAGCGGGCAACCGTGGCGCTTATGAATCTAATGGTCTATCTGTCGGCTTAAATATTATTTTGCCGCGTGAAACGGATGCTAATAATTATCAAAATATATCCCAGGATTTTCGGTATTTTTTTATTCGCAAATTAATTTTCATCAAATATGCCGTGGCCTTTGTCATATTACCAGGTGGGTTTGGCACTTTAGATGAATTATTTGAGGCCGTTACCCTCATTCAAACCAAGAAAATTAAACGTTTTCCCTTATTTCTGGTTGATTCGACTTTCTGGCAGCCAATGATTGAATGGATTAAAGTATCACTAGTCCAGCGCGGGTTTATTGAAGAAAGTGAATTAAATTTACTGCAAGTTGTGGACGATCCTGAAGAACTGGTCAATAAAATTGCCTGGTGCGAAAAAGAAAAATGTTATAACCTCGCTAATGGCATTATGGAGTTTAGTGAAGAGAATAGTAAAGAAAATCCTTAAAAACGCAAATATTTTATATAGATTAAGCTAAATTCGTGCGCAAACTATTATAATTAAATAGTTATTTGTACTTAAAAATATATGTCTAATATATTTTAAACGGAGGTAATCCCTTGAAAATTGCTGTTTGTGTCAAGGCTGTTCCTGATACGGAAACAAAAATCGTCTTAAATTCAGACAAAACTAATATTGAAACGAATCAGGTTAAATTCATTACCAGTCCTTATGATGAATTTGCTATCGAAGAAGCATTAAAAATCAAAGAAGCTAATAGTGGCACCACTGTAACGGCTATTAGTATGGGGTCAAATGAAGCTAAAGATGTTTTAAGGGATAGCTTAGCTCGTGGCGTTGATGAAGCCATTCACATCAATGTTGACAAACCTCTAGATTATAGTCCCTTAACCACTGGCAAAATTTTAGCCAAATCGTTAAGTCTCGATTCCTACGACATAATCCTCTGTGGTCAACAAGGTGTAGGAACAGACCATTCACAAGTTCCGGCCATTTTAGCCCAACTTTTAAATATAACCCAAGCAACTTTTATTGTTAAATTGACGCTAAAAGAAAACAATACCTTTTTAGCTGAACGAGAAATTGAAGGATCTCATGAAATGGTTAGTGGTAAACTGCCGGCTGTATTTAGTGCCCAAAAGGGGTTAAATGAACCACGTTATCCATCAATTAAAGGAGTTATGGCTGCACGCAAGAAAGAAATTAAAACGCTTGATTTAACTAGCCTAGACTTAGTTGAAGAGATTAACCAGACCAATGCCTTAGTTAAACTAAAAGCCTTATGCTTACCCCAAGCTAAAACTAGTAGTAAAAATATTGAAGGTGATCCAGATCAACAGGTTAAAGCATTAGTTGATTTATTAAGACAAGAAGCAAAAGTACTTTAATTATAGGAGGTTAAGAAAAAATTGAATATTTTAGTTTTCATTGAAATTAGAAACAATCAGATTCGTAAAGCCAGCCTGGAAGCATTATCTTATGCAATTAAGCAAAATGCCAATGTTGATGCTTTATTAATTGGCCATAACTTAAACGAATTAACCCCAAATTTAGCTAAATTTAAAATCAATAAAATCTATTTAGCTGACAACATTGCTAACTACGCTACCGATACCTTTGCAATGGCAGTTAGTGAAGTTATTAAATTAAGCAATAGCAATTTAGTTCTAGCTGCCAACACTTCCTTAAGCAAAGACTTAATCCCTTATGTAGCTACAGCTTTTAATGCCGTTGCCGTAACTGACGTTGTTGAGCTTAACATTCTTCCTAATTCTCTTGAAGTAACCAAGCCGGTTTATTCAGCAAAAGCTAGTGCCATATATGAATTAACTGGTTCACTTAATTTTTTAACCCTTAGACCAAATGTCTTTAGTCAAGAAGTAACGGGACAAACTTATCAAAATACCATTGAAAATCTTAATATTAAATATAATGAACCACGTTCTCAAGTCATTGAAACTATTACAACCGGTAACACGCAAATGGAATTAAGTGAAGCACCAATTATTGTATCCGGTGGTCGTGGTTTAAAAGCTCCAGAAAATTTTGCCATGTTGCAGGATTTATGCGATGTCTTAGGTGCAGCTTTAGGAGCCTCAAGAGCCGTTGTTGATGCTGGCTGGATTAGCCACCAATTTCAGGTTGGTCAAACCGGTAAAACCGTTAGTCCACAACTTTATATTGCTTGTGGAATCTCCGGAGCTATTCAGCATTTAGCTGGCATGTCATCATCAAAAGTAATTGTGGCCATTAACAAAGATCCTGATGCCCCAATTTTTAAACATGCAACTTATAGTGTTGTTGGTGATGTATTTGAAATCGTACCAAGACTGACTAAAGAAATTAAAGCTTTAAGAGATAACAATTAATTCAGAGCAACATTGCCACCATTATTTTAACTACTACACGAACCAATTAAATCCTTACTTATAAATCAATTTTGTTATTTTTAAAATCAAAATGTCCCTAATCACTTATGCTAAAAATACCATAATCTAGACAGTAAGCGAAAACTCGATGAAAGATTTATGATGATTGAAACCCTTGGTGATGATATTGCCGCAATCTCGACAGCCCCTGGAACTGGTGCTATTGCAATCGTGAGAATTTCTGGACAAAACGCCTGGGCAATTGTCAAATCAATTTTCAAAGCTAGTAGCAATACCCAGTCGGATAATTTTGAGCCACGCCAGGCTAGCCATGGTTATATTATTGACCAAAACGACAATATTGTTGATGAAGTCGTAGTGATTACCTATAAATCACCAAATTCATATACAGGCTTAGATCTTGTTGAAATCAACTGTCATGGTTCAATTGTTATAAGTAATAATATCTTACAGCTTTTATTGGAAAACGGAGCCCGCCTAGCGCAAAAAGGTGAATTTACCAAACAGGCTTTTTTAAATGGTAAATTAGATCTAATCCAGGCCGAAGCTGTACTAGACTTAATTCAAGCCAAGACAGTAAAATCAGGGATTGCTTCACTTAGTATTTTAAAAGGTCATTTGGGCAATAAAATTAAAAATTTAAGACAGGCATTAATTAATCATTTAACTAATATTGTTGCCCGTATTGATTTTCCTGATGAAGTCGAAGAACTTGATACCAGTAATTTAGGTAATGATTTATCCAAGCTAAAAATCGAATTAATCAAATTAGCTAAAACAGCTACAACCGGAATTTTCTTAAGACAAGGTGTTAAAATAGCCATAGTTGGTAATCCTAATGTCGGCAAATCAAGTTTATTAAATCAACTTCTGAATTTTGAACGCGCTATAGTAACACCACAGGCTGGCACCACTCGAGATTTTATTGAAGAACCGCTTGATCTAAATGGAATTCCCGTAATTTTAATTGACACCGCTGGTATTCGTAACACCAGCGACGAGGTTGAAAAAATTGGTATCAATCGCTCAATAGAAGCAGTTAACCAGGCAGATCTTATCTTACTTATGCAAGATATAACAGTCAATTCATCAATAGAGCCATCTTTAACTGAAAAATTAAGCCAAAAACCATATTTTATCTTAAACAATAAAACTGATTTAATCGATTTTAATTCAAACATTTTATTACACCAACCACAACTTAATTCTGAAATAATCAATAATCACTTATGCCAGGGACAAATTAATATCTCAGCTAAAACCGGTCAAGGAATTGATAATTTAATTAACAGTTTAGAAACCTGGATTAATCATTTTAGCGATCTTGAAGAATGTGGTGGTAGCCTGAACCAGAGGCAGGCAAGTTTATGCAGAAATGCCAGCGACTCAATTCTTAATGCCATCGATGCCATTGTCAACGATTTACCGTTAGACTGTATTTCAACAGATTTAAAAGAAGCTATAAACAGCCTGTCGCAAGTATGTGGAATTGAAGTTTCACAAGAAATTATCAACAATGTATTTGCTAATTTTTGTGTAGGTAAATAAGATGGCAATTCTTCGCGGTTTAAATGATCAAGTGTTCTTTGCTATAGACTTCATCAATAGGGAACAAAACAATACAGAAATATGGCAGCATGTAAATTTAAGCTTTAATACGTTGTGGTCTAGTTTAAATATTAAAAGCCAGGCTAATAATAACCATTCATTAACTACAACAAATAATGGCAACAAAATTGAAATCACCAATTTTGGTACCATTATTTTGTGTCGTAAACCAACTGATGAAATACAATTGCTTAGTGATAATATAACTAATTTAATCCAGGAAAACATTTCCCAATTCAGTTTTGAACCATTTGAACCGAGTTTTGAATTAAATATCAAAATTATTGACGCAAAACAAGAAACTTTTTTAGTCGAAACCTTTCTAGATTTAACCAATTTTATTGACGGTTTTTACTTGGGTGATGCAATTGGCATGAAATTTTATATTCAGCGTAACAGTTTAATTACTTTTAACAGCGAATTAATTGCTCAAAGTTAAATTTCTTGACAATGATTAAATCCCTGTATCATACTATTTATCAAAGACAATAACAGTTTTTACCAGCTTATTTTAATGAAATGATTAAGACTCGTTTCCTTAGGGAATAAAATTAGTATCTTATTGAAAAACTATATTTATTAAAATTTTACGGCTAAAGTAATATCATTTAAATTTAAAATCTTTTACCCAATAATATAATTTTGAAACTTATTATTAAAATTTATTCAGATTAAAACCATAACTTATCATGAAGACAATTTCAAATCTTAATAATTATAAATCAATACTTTTAACCAATCTGGAAATCCCTAAATTTTGTGATAATTTATGGAATTTTTTCAAAACTCTTGACAATTCGTTAATTTATCTCCAGATTTGTCTTTATGATGCTGATATTGAAGAATTTTCCGAAATTATCAATTTTGGTGAAGCCCAACATTTTCAAAATAGCAAGCAAATAAATGAATTACTTAATCAATTTGAAAACCAAGAAATGTGTTTGCTTAATGATCAATCTTATTGGATTACCTTAAAAAGAAATGAAATTATTTTAGCCACTTTAATTTTAAATAAATTAAATAACATTACCCTAAATCAATTAAAAGATATTATTTTAGAATATCCTTTAACAAATGCCTTTACGAACGTTATCGAATTCAATGAATTAAAACAAGATACAATCAGATATAGAACAAGATATGAAGATTTAGAAAATCAAAACTTACAACAAATTGAAGATACCCGGAATTTAATTACGCAGTTAGAGCTTGACGAAAGACTTAAAATTGAACGAGCTCATCATGATAAAATTATTTACTCAATTAGCAGTAAAGTTGCTAACTATGAAGAAATTAATGATGTAGCGTTAGCAATAGTTAATTTAATTGGGACAGAATATGGTTTAGATACCTGTATCTTAATTTTAAATAATGAAAATGATCATAACCAGAACTCTTTATATGAATATAAAGCTCTCAGCAAAAATTCCTTAATCAATCACTTAAATTTGCCAGAAGGCAAAAGCCTTATTAACATTTTTCTCAATTTAAAATCACCTCAAGAGTTTTATAATATTAATGGTCTGCAAAATTTTGAAAATGTCTTTTTAAATAATTTAGATTTAATCGGTAGCCTGGTTATCCCTATAATATCCGGTGATGCTACTCAGGGCGTATTAATCTTTAAATTTAAAAATCCTTTGCATAACTGGACTATTGAACAAATGACCAGGCTTACAACACTATCGGGGATTTTAGGCGTAACCTTAACTAATGCCTATTTACGTAATGTTATTAAACAACAAGCCATTACTGATGGTTTAACAGGAATTTACAATCGCCGTAGTTTTAATGAATCATTGGCCAAAGAATTTGAAAGAGCCAAACGTTACCAGGAAACCCTAACATTAATAATTATTGATTTAGATTTTCTTAAAAAAATTAATGATACTTACGGACATAAAGTTGGCGATGCGGCAATTAAAGGAATTGGTACAGTTTTAAAAACTAATTCTCGCACCAATGATTTTTGTGCCCGCTATGGCGGTGAAGAATTTTGTGTGCTTTTACCCAATACCGATACCGAAATGGCTGCCCAAATAGCTCAAAGGATTCGGATATTGATAAATGAAATACAAATTGAAGGTCCTGGAGTAATTTCAGCAAGTCTTGGTGTTGCTAGTTACCCTATTCATGCTAGTGACAGTGATAGCTTGTTTAACAAAGCCGATGAGGCTCTATACGAAGCAAAAAAAACCGGACGCAATAAAGTTATAATTGCCAATAATAATCAAATTACCAAATCAGAATAAGAGGAGAGTATAAATCATGGCGTTAATAGAAGAAATTTTTCAAGGCATAACTAAAGAAGTTAATCAGGTTAAAAACCGTTCTCAGGAAATGCTGCAATCATTTACAATTACTAATCAGATTAAGGATTTAGAACGTAAAAGAACAACTATATATATAGAAATCGGGCGAATGGTTTTTGCTAAATTAAATAAAAATGATAAAATTAATGAAGATGAACTTATGCTAAAAGTTAAAGACATCAATAAATTAGATGATGAAATTGGTCTGCTTAATGACGAATTATCTACCCTAAAAGCTCAATTCGATCCCAATGCCTCAGCCCGCCAAAAAGCGCAAGCTAAAGCTGGATACCGCACTACACCAGGATCTAAATGTTATTCCTGTCATAGTGAAATCAGTACGGATAAAAGCTTTTGCCCAGTTTGTGGCGCCAAAGTAAATAACGAAGAAAATTGTTCCCCCGAAGCTAATGAAGAAAAACCAGCTAGTGACAGTAATGAAGCTAAAAGTAGTTAAATCACTAATGCTTTTCTAAATTTAGAATCTGGTTGTAAAGTTCCTTTTGTTGATCATTTAAATTTTTCGCAATTACAATTTTAATTTTAGCCAAATGATCACCCCTAGGTTTATCCTTGCCTTGGGGTAAGCCTTTTTCTTTAATCCTTAACATCTGGCCATGTTGAGAGCCTGGGGGAACTTTAATCGTAACTTCGCCATCAATGGTTTTAACCTTAACCAGTCCACCAACAGTAGCTAAAGCTGGGGACAGGGTAATATCGGTCAAAAGATTATCGCCATCAATAGTAAAATGAGGATGCGGCTTTAATTTAACTTTTAAATAGATATCACCAGTCTGATTATTTACATTAGACCTGGCTCCTTCACCAGCAACTCTAATTTTAGATCCTAATCGGACATTGGGTGGAATTTTTACTTGTAAAGTTTTAACTTGGCCATTAGGTTCATTTTTTTGAATTATTCGGGTAGTACCCTTTAACATTTCTTCAATACTAAGCTCTATATCTGTTTCACGATCCATACTGCGGGGGGTTAACATATCCTCAAACCCTGATTTACGGGCACCACTAGTTTTAGCACCAGCGCCAAAATTCTGTCCAAATAACATTTCAAAAAAATCAGAAAAGTTTGAAGAACCACTGCCGCCAAAACCTTGAAATGAATTAAAATCAAAATTCGTATTTTGATTTTGCGCATTGCCAAAACCACCATATTGCTGCCAATTTGACCCTAAAGTATCATATTTTTGACGTTTTTCCGGATCTTTTAAGACTTCATAAGCTTCATTAATTTCTTTAAACTTTTCTTCTGCCCCTTTATGCCCCTTATTTGTATCAGGGTGATTAAGCCTAGCTAGTTTGCGGTAAGCGGCCTTAATCTCTTTATCGGTAGCCTGCTTGGAAACACCTAAAGTTTTATAATAGTCTTTATAGGCAACCATATTAAACTTACATAACCTCAAAAACAAAATAATAAATAAATTACTAATTTAATTGTAACTTATCAAAGTCAAAATTTCCTTAGCTAAATTAATAAAAGAATTTAAGTTACTTTCATTAATTCATTAACAAAAAAACCAATCCAGTAATTTCTATTTACCCTAAATTATCCGATATAACGCATATAATCATTAATAAATGTTGAAAATTAGCCAATTTATTAAACTTAATTACCAATATTTATGTATTATTGGCATACTTACATTATTTATTTTAACTAAAATAAAGTAATACATATTTTTTATAGGTGTAAAATATTAGGTGTAAAATGAGCCAAGAAATTCTTAAAAAAGCCCTTAAAGGCAATCGCCTTAATTTTGATGAAAGTTTAACTTTACTAAATCAAGCCAATTTACTAGATTTAAGTTATACGGCTAATGAAATTCGCAAACGCTTTCATCCGGATAGCGACCCTATTACCTATGTAATTGATCGTAACGTTAATTATACTAATATCTGTGATGCTTATTGTACTTTTTGCGCTTTTTATGTTGCTCCTGGCTCGAAAGACGGATACGTGTTACCTTATGAAATTATCCACCAAAAAATCCAAGAACTGGTTGATTTGGGTGGAACTCAGTTACTGCTTCAAGGAGGCCATAATAAAGATCTTGGTATTGAATACTATGAGGATTTACTTAGTTCTATCCGTCATGATTTTCCCAGCTTAACTATTCATGGCTTTTCGCCATCCGAAATTGATCATATTACCCGAATCAGCAATTTATCCTTAATCGAAGTGTTACAACGCCTCGTCAAAGCTGGTTTATCTTCAATACCTGGTGGTGGAGCTGAAATTCTTACCGAAAACGTCAAGAAAAAAATCAGCCCCCTTAAAATTCCAGCTCACCGCTGGCTTGAAATTATGCAAGAAGCACATAAATTAAATATTAAAACCACTGCAACCATGATGTTTGGTTCTGTCGATACAGCTTATGATCAAATTGAACATCTAATGGCCATAAGAGATTTACAAGATAATTATCCAGGCTTTACGGCTTTTATTGCCTGGAGCTTTCAAAGAGGCGATACTCCATTAGCCAAAATTGTTCATCATCAAGCTTCGGCGGTAGACTACCTGCGACTGGTATCAGTAGCTCGAATTGTGCTGGATAATATTAAAAATATTCAGTCTTCCTGGGTTACCCAAGGATCAAGCTTGGGACAAATTGCCTTTGGCTTTGGGGCTAATGATTTTGGTGGCACAATGATGGAAGAAAATGTCGTTTCAGCAGCTGGAACTTCTTGTGATGTCAGCTTAGCTGAAATGATTCACTGTATTCATCAAACTGGTCACAACGCTGCTCAACGTGATACGCAGTATAATATTCTTAAAGTTGAACGCTTACCACTAAGCCAATAGTTCAACAAGTTTGATGAATAATTATATATTTTGATTTTAAATCATATATATAATTTAAAACAAAGTAGTTGTAAAATCAATATTAGAATCAAAATAAAAATGACAATAAGTAGCTGTTAAAGAATTA
>DAHXLC010000318.1 GCA_027371815.1 Candidatus Melainabacteria bacterium
TAAACAGCTTTCTTTAAAGGTAAAAAATTTGACTGAACCATAATCAACCAAAATATAATTTGGATTTGGGGTCGAAAAAATACTGTATCAACTAGGCCATGAACTAACATTGACAACATTGCCGTAACAAATCCTAAAACCAGCCAAGGAATTTTATTTTGCTGTTCAACAACTTGCCAAAAATATATATGCATTTTCAAAAACCACATAATTATAAGTATAAAAAATGTGCTAAACCCAAATATTCCCGATTCAACGGCTATTTCTAAAGGTACACAATATGTGCCTAAAGCATCATAACCACTTTTCATATACAGTCCATAAGCTAAACGAAAAGTTTTATTACCTGGACCAATACCAAAAATAAAATTATCTTTTAACATAGCAACTGATGACTGCCAGACATTAAGGCGATAGCTATTAGAACTATGAGCGCGTCCAGCAAAAATAGTACTAAAGCGATCACTAAAATAAGGAATTTTTAAAACCAAGAAAACTATCAGACAAAATGAAATTATACTTAAGGCTAATACTAAAATAATTTGTTTTAACTTAAAATTCCTTGCCCAGACAATAATGGCTATGCTAAACCCAATCCCTAAACAAATTGGTAGACATAAATAAGCACCACGCGATCCTGTTAAAATTATCGATAATAATATAATTCCTGAGGTAATGGCATATATTAAGGATTGCCAATATCTTTTATTAACCAAACTATTAATGCATTGGCTAAAACTAAGAAAAAAAATCGGCAGTAAAAAACCAGCCAGTAAATTAGGATTACCCAATGTACTAAATACTCGAGTTTGATGTATTTCTGAGGTTGGATCTTCCCAAGTTGCTAATGCTTTAACATTAGTTTTATATTGATAAATTCCATACATTGACATAAACGTAGCCAGCAAAATTAAATTATTAAAAATAACATTTTTGAAATTCTGCTTACTATTAAAAGTCAATCTAAACCAGAAATAGGCAAAAATATATATTACTAACTTAGCTAAACCAATAACTGACTCTTTAAAATAAGCTGATGAAAATGTCGCAATAACATTAGCTAAAAAATAGGCCAAAACCAAACTATCAATGAACGTAAATTTAAAGGTAATACTTTTTGTTAACAATTTAGCTAAAAAGGCTAGGGTAAAACCAAAAGCGATAATTAAAGCAAAATACCCTTTATCGCTAGCCAATTGCGGCAATCCAAGACAAATAGATAAAAAACCCAATATGAAATAATTAAGCAAATTAAGCGGTTGATTTAAGAAACCAAATTTATCAATAAAAAGATTTTGGATAAATATATAGATTTGATTTAAACTTTTAAAAAAAATTGAATTAGCTAAGGCTTGTTTAATAAAATAATCATCATCAAATAAAGTTAATTCTTTACTTAAAAAAAATTTCAATTAAAAGCCATCCTTTTATATATACATTAAAATATTTACCGCTAATTTTTAACTTCACGGATATTAACGACTACACCTTGAACACGATATTTAAAGCTTTCAAGTTCAACTTGATTACCAATTTTTAGCTTATTACCACAAATCACGTAACCATCTTTAGTTGTTTCAGCATTATCTAACAATGTAATTAAAAAATCATGTGCATAAGCATTAGCTATATCAGGGACAGCTATTGGTGTTTTACCATCTTTTCCTAAAAAAGTAATTAGCCGAGGCCAGGTTTTTACTTGGTCAATAGTTAAAGCCGGTTCAATTGGCTGATTACGAATAGTTAAATTGGCTTTATCCCCAACTTTAAAAATGTCACAATCTAACGTTTTCAAACCAACAATTAATACATCCATGGCAACTTTAGGTCTATCAGTTATTACTTTATCAACACCAGCGTGTGAAGACCTAGCTAGAAAAAAACCAAAAGCTGATATAAAAACAGTTAATAGCATTACCAAATCGACAACATTAATTTTCTTAAAATGCGACATATACAATAAATATCCTTAAACAAACCTCAATTCATTATACTAAAATTTAAACATTTTCAGCCATATCAACTTCATTGATATGATCTAAACTAAGAACAAGTTGTAAACGTATTTGTACAATTAAACAATTTGCATCATCCTTGTTAAAGCACCAATTGTTTGACGTGAAAATTATAAAATGATAAAATATTAATATTATAACAATTTATTAAATCCGTTAGCTAATGAAGAAGCTTCTGCCCAAATATTTGCTGATACTTTAATAAAACACCAACAGGCATCAACACCTTCAATTATAGAAGCATATCCTAACAGTTCTTCGTATTTATCAGACAAAATAAAGTCATATATAAATAAATATGAAATTTATTTATATATGACTTTATTTTAGTACTATTAAATCTTAATAGTACCTTAGCACAATATTCAAAAACAACATTTTCTCCAGAGGAAATTCATCAAGCTGTTTTATTGTCTATTAAAAAAACTGCTGAATTTCATAAAATTAAAGCAAAATGTCAAACAAGTGAAGGTCTTGAACAATGTCGGATGGAACGCATAAAAATCAGAGAAGAAGCTAATAACGCCATGAAAGCTCATTATTTAGCGGGGTTCAACCTTATCAGCCATATCGACTGCGTCACTTTCATCAAATATACACACGCGATCTCGACCCGAATTTTTAGCAACATATAAGGCTTTATCAGCTTTTTCGACTAAGGCTTCAAGACTTAAGGCTTGTTTAGGGTAACAGGCCACACCTAAAGATGCACTTATATGCCCTAAGCCAGGAACAAGTTGTGAACGAATTTGAGAACATAACCTATCGGCAATTAAGGCAGCTTCAAGTAAAGTGGTTTCTGGTAAAATTACCGAAAATTCTTCGCCACCATAACGAGCCGCACTATCACCCGATCGTAATATAGTTTTTAAGATTGAAGATACTTGTCTTATTGCTGCATCTCCAATTGGATGACCAAAATTATCATTAATCTGTTTCAGTTTATCTAAATCAATCATTATTATTGATAAATGCGTACCTTTTCTTTGAGCTACTTTCAACTCTTCACTTAAGCGATTTTTAAAATACACATGATTATATAAGCCAGTCATACCATCAGTTATAGCTTGATGTTTAACTTGGGCAAATAACTTAGCTTGCGTAATTGCTATAGCAATATGATCAGCTATACTGCGGGCAAAATCGAGTTCTTTATTAGACCATTTACGAATTTTAGTACATTGATGAAGTATAAGCAAACCGACCAATTTACCTTCACTAATAAGTCCAGCTGTTAAAACTGATTTAGTACCATTAGCATTAAGGAATTCTTTAAAAGGTTGAGCATGTGGATTACCATCAATATTATTGATTTTCGAATAGGTAATTTCAAAATCTTTATTAAACTCACCGGAACAACTTACTAAATCATTATTAGAACCAATATTATTCAAACTTTCATTTATATTGGAATTATTAAGGAAAATCGATAAATCAATTCCTAATACATAATTTTTTAAAATCTTGGTATTGGCAAAATTAAGACGTGATGGTCTGCCATGACTATATTCACGTACATTGCGCTCAATTACACTAGGATATAAATTAGTACCAATAGCTGAACCTATTTCATCCTTACAATATTCATGCGTTATCACTAAAGGACCATCAGCTGTTGGTTGGGCAATTTGACAGCGATCAACGTTTTGCGACAATACAATTTCTTGGGTAATTTTCGATAATATAGTATTTAAATCAAAAGAACTACGCACTGATTTAACAATATGATTAATTAATAATTCTTGTGAAGCATTAGCCTGGGCATCTTCATAAAGTTGAGCATTTTGGATGGCGATTGAAACATGACGAGCAACAGCATCAACTAAATCAATTTCACTTGGACTCCATTGTCTAAGATCATTACATTGTTGAACTAAAATTATGCCTAAACATGAATTTCTCGAACCAATATTACAGCCTATAAGTGATTTAACAGATTTCCAATCATTATAATTTTCATTTACATTGCAGAATAAAGTATTTGCAGTATCATCATCCAAAACATCCATAGATAATATGGTGCGCTGTTCAATAATTAATTTCATCATATTTTCATCATTAAGCGGTAAAACAATATTATCTAATGGTGTTCCACCTAAATTAGCATCATAATAAATATATTCAAAAATTAATTCATTATCCTTATTAGTCTCATATTCATGTTGATCAATTAAAGCAATACAACATCTACTAGCCTGAAGAGCTTTGCCTAATTCACTGGCGGTTGTGTTTAAAATGTATTTTAAATCTAAAGATTGTCTTATTGAATCGGCAATTTTATTAAGCATAATTTGTTGCTGCTGATTTTGTTCAAGTTTACTAGCCATAGTATTAAAAGCTTTAGCTAAAAGACCAAATTCATCATTACTCGGAATATCGACACGACTGGACAAATCACCACGACCTAAAGTTCGGGTTTCTTTTAGTAAAAGTGCCAGTTTAGAAGTGAAATAATCCGTAACTATACAAGAAATTCTTGTCGATAGAGCAATAGCAGCGATAGCTCCAATTAAACTTATTAGTAATAAATATGCTGAATTACCATAAATATTAATTTCAGGAACACCAACGATAATTAACCAATTAAAATTATTTATACGTTTAAAAGCATAGGCTCGTGGCGTAGAATCAGCAATACCATAAGCTTCAATAACGCCACTATTTTTGTCTTTAGAAGCTTGCACCGTTATGGCCTTCGAAAAATCTTTACCTGACCAGTAATCATTATTTAAACTGCGCATAACAACCCGATTTTGATTATCAACAATATCAATTATGATATTGTTTTTATTGTCATGCGTTTCAAATAATTTATATAATTGATTAGGATTAATACTGGCAATTAAGACGTATTTTAACTGATTATTAAAAAATACTGGACTAGCAACCATAAGTGCAGACTCACTTGAAAGTGGGTCGACAAGATAATTAGAAATACAAGCATTTTTATGGGTTAAGACTTGTTCAAAACAATTATTTCCCTTAAATACTGCCCCCCAGTCTTTAACTGAAACTTGATGAGGATTTCGGGAGGTAATTTGAATAGGCTTACCGGACAAATCAATTAGGTAAAGATTACGAAAACTTGATTGCGCTTTAAGTGCCGTTAAGAATAATTTATTTATTTTACCTTTATCATTAGTGGAAATAGTTTTAAAACCAGCCAAAGCATTTAATGTATTAATTTGGGTATTAATCCATAAATCGACCGATCGACTAACCGTAAAGGCTGCAAATTTAGCATCATTACTGGCTTCTTGCTTTAAAGTCTGATATTGGCCATATAAGAAATAGCTGCCAATTATAATCAATGGTAATGCAATTGCAAAACACATACCCAGCATTCGGGAACGAATATTTAATTTACCCTTGAACCACCGCTGCATTTTTTTACCTTACCATTTTAATCAAAAGAGCTTATACGTTATCAAGATTATAACTTAAATAATTTATTTTAAAAAATAATTTTTTCGTAACCTTCCCACTTAAATTTAATTATTTAGAAGAATATTAAATAAAAATTATTTTAAACTTGTTTAATTAAATTTTAAAAAATGGCGTAGATAAAGCCGTATCATTAATTAAGAAATCTATTTGATAAATTCCGGAAGTCAAAGGAATACTTGGTTCTAAAACAATGCCATCTTCATTGGTTTGACCCATAAATACCATTTCCTGGAAATCTTTATTAAGCATTACTCTAGCATTAGGTAAGGCATCACCATCTTTATTAGTAGCTTGTACCAGCAATTTTAATGAATTAGTTTTATTATAAAAATTTAAATTTAATTCTACATTACCGACATTCGCAATAGCCTGACTAAAAGTACCTAAACATAAAGCTTCATCCGTAGCACTACGGGTAACAGCAACGGGTGTTAAAACGTGCCATTGCATTGACTGTAATAAATCTTGCCAAAGATTAAGTGCTTCATTAGCAGTTTGACCAAAGAAATCTTTTAAGGAAAATACTTTATCATCACTAGCTTTAGCTAGAAGATTTTGAGTTACTTTATGCAATAATTGATCATCATCCTGACTAAGCTTATTAAATTTAGTACTATCCCAAATAGCTTCGTCTAATTTTAAATTAACTCCAGGACTAATTGAATTAGTTAAATTATTTTTAAGATAATGAGCGAAGGTATTAATTAAATTAGTTTCATCATCTAAATTAAGTATTGACTGTAAATTCATATTATCTTCGTTCATGATTTTATCCTCTTAAAATATTAGTTTCTTGCCTATCTATTTTTTCTTTAAAGGCTTTTAAAGTTCTGACAATTTTCTTGTCAATTGTATCTATACTTTTAGCATCCATTTTTAGACAAGCAATAATATCTTCTCGTTTATAACCATGAACATATTTTAAAACAAAACAAGTTTGATGAATTTTACTTGGTAATTCCAGAAGAATTGCCGCAATTAAATCATTAAGCATTGTCTTATTTAAAGGATCTTGAGTGTGATTACGATTTAAACTATGATCTTGACCAATAATATCTTCATAGCTTTTATGCTCATCACTATCAAACATTGAATCCAGCGAAACTGTATTATAACCACCAAATTTACTTACCTTTGAACTTGTATTAGTTGATTTTAAGATTTGAACATTACTTCCGCTATCATCTATATGTGAATCTTCTTCACCATCTTCAACGGTAGTTAACGCATCTTCATTAAAATCTTTTTTGGTTTTATCAGTATTTCTAACATTCATCTTATGATAGCGCTCAATGTTTTGAGCAATAGCCTTATTACAAGCACCTAAACAAAATGAGGATAAATTTGCATCACTGCGACTTGAATCAAAATATTTAACGACTAAAATTAAAGCATTTTGTAAAATATCTTCAGTATCTTCTTTAGTCGATATTCGGGCTCTAGAGCGAATATAAGCAAGCATTCGCTGTGGTGTATAGCTAAGCTTACCAGTTAAGAAGTCATGACTTTGAGCTTGATTCATAATATTTATCGATGGAATAGTTTAGAATTAAAATAATTAAATATAAGTAAGTAAAAAATTTAATTACATTATAATTTATTGCTTTATACATAGATTAGCAAATTTAACCTTAAGTTTAAATTAATACATTATTATATTTAAACTTTATTCAAACTTGCGGTTATTTTTATCAATTGCTTGGTTATACTTTAATAATGCCAAATAAATTTAAAAATTCCCCAAAAATAATTTGTCTAGTCATTAGTTTGCTTACTTTATGGTGTTCTAATCTAAGGCCTGCCCAAAGTCAAAAACTTATGGCGTCAGGCTTTATTCCACCAAGTACGCAAAGAAATAACGCTAACGCGCCAATACTTACTCCACAAATTTCCCCAATACCAAGACCTGTTGACAATGACATAAATGGCCTTACCAATAATAATAAATCCAGCAAACAGGTCAAAGTCAAAGTAGATTATAATCAAGAAGAAAATAAAAATGCCAACCCAATTTCTGATTCATTATCGCCATCCACTCAAGACGGTATGACCGTTTTGCAGGCTTTAGATGAAGCCTTAATTAAAAGCCCTCGAGCTGCTGCTATTCGGGCCCAATTACCCATTACCCAAGCTGAAATGGTTCGAGCCACCCAAGTTCCAAATCCGGCATTTTTCTTTGATCGAGGGTTATATGCTGAACAGGTCAGACGTATTGGTCCGATTTTAACCGTAGATCCACCCTGGAAACTGGCCTTTCGTCTTTTGCAGTCATCAAGATTAATCAAACAAACTAAAGTTGAATTATTAGCCCAATTATGGGCACTGAGAATTGAAGTCAGACGAATTTATGCTGAATTAATTGTTGCTCAAGAAACCTTAAAAACCTTAAAATTATTGTTAGATTTAGCCGTTCAACTACGGGATGTTTCCGAGAAACGCTTTAGCGCTGGTGATGTTCCTGAATTAGATTTACTTAGAGCTAAATTAGCCGCTAACCAAGCTGATGTTGATGTCCAAGTTGGCCTTCGTAGACTCTATCGTGCTAAACAACAGTTAAATATTATCTTAGGTCGTAGTACGGAAAATGCCTTAACCGTTCCTAGATTACCAACCTTAATTACCCCTGTTCCGCCAGCAACTTATAAATTGGGCGTTGAACAAACTGGGATCTTACCTGATTTAACCAAACATATGCCACCATTACAGAATTTCTTTGAAATTGCCTTTAGTAATCGCTTGGAATTAAAAGCTATTACAGCGTCAATTCAAACTAATAAAGCTAGTAAATTACGTGCCTTTGGTGACATTGTTCCAGATCCATCTGTTGCTTTTGGCAGTTCTACTAACGGTAACGCTCCATCGGGACCAAAATTAAGTTCATTGTTTGTGACCTTAAACATTCCCACACCAATCAGTGACTGGAATCAAGGTGACATTGCCAAATTTAATGCAACAGCAACGCAATTAAAATATCAGTATATGTCGCAAAAAAATGTCGTAACCGCTGATGTATCATCTGCTTATAATAACGTTTTAGCGGCCAGACGAAAATTAAGGGTTTACCAAGAAAAAATCCTAGCTAATTCATATGAAGTAGCTAAATTAGCAAGGCGTAGTTATGAAGTAGGTCAATCAGATATTACCACAACATTAAATGTATTACAGGAAAATATCCGCATTAGAACTCAATATTTAGATGCCATCACTTTATATCAACAAAATTTTGCCGACTTAGAACTAGCCTGTAATAAGCCGTTGCAATAAAGACAAAGCAAAAGGCTTTAAACATAAAATCAACTTTAGATTACTAATTAGTTATTTTAAATAACATTCACATAATCAAAAAGTAAATTTAACCTCAACCTTCAAATTACAACTCAAAACCATAATAGTTTTAGTCTAAGCCAAGTAGTCTAAAAAAATGCTGACAGCTAAATTATTACTCAAAATCATTATGGCTTTAACACTTAGAGCTCTTTGGCAATCCCACGGACTCTAGTGTGCTAAATTATTACTCAAAATCATTATGGCTTTAACACCGCATATTGCTGGATTAATTGAATAGTACTTTGTTGTGATTCATAGTTGGATACATTATTAGCACTATTTAAAATTCCTTTAGCTCGAGCATATTGGGTTGTTGGACCAAAAGTAGCTGGTATCGCAATAAATGGTGCTAAATCTACGGCTATATCCATACCTATAAGAGCTGCTATAAATTTTTTGGAAATCTGGCCTTCAGTTCCAGCTAATGTTGATTTCGGAGTAATGGCATTGTTACTAATACTGGCAAAAAAACCAACATTACGCTGTGATGGCGTAAAACTAATCTTATATGCTTGACCTTCTAGTGAATTATCAGTAGGATTAATTTTAGGGATTTTAGTCGGTATGCTAAAACTAAAACATTTAACTGAACTTATAGATTTAATTTCGTCACTAGCATAGGTTTTTATTTGACCATTATCCAGCTGAATATCCATTTTAGGTGGATTAAAAGCTACAATACGACCACGAATTAAGCCTTGATTAGTTAAAGTAATTAAATCTAAATTAGTGGTATTGGTTAAATAGCTTAACCACTCCCCTTTATAAAAATAAGCCGTACCACTAATAAAGGCCTCATTACCAGAAATAATCATATGGGAATTTAAAATAAAACCTGATAATACTTTATGTTCATCAAATAGCCAATCAGGAACAGCACCAATCGATATTAAATAGTTATCTAAATGAGCCATTCCCTGATTTAATTTCAAACAGCCAATTTGGCTAATTGGTAAATTAGCTACGACACTGGCAGGATTATTGCTATTTGGAGGAGTAAAATTAACGGTTTCAGCAAATGACGGCAAAATCATCATAAAGTTTAAACTTAACAAAATGAATAATCGAAATGTGCGATGAGAAATCATGGTAATTTTCCTTAAATCAAACTAAAAATGTGATTTTACCTAATAAATTATAATTATACTTAACTAT
>DAHXLC010000017.1 GCA_027371815.1 Candidatus Melainabacteria bacterium
TAGCACACTTAATTTTAAGGTAAAGCTAATTTACCCGATGGCGTATCATAAGTTGATAAAAAATCAGTCAGCTTTTGGCTAAATACAGGCGATATGGGTTCCTGGTTAACATCTTTAGCTAATTTGTCGGCTAATGTACTAACCCTACTAAGCGTTTTTCCATATTGCGGGGTTTTTAATAAATCATTAAAACTACGTTCAAGATCAATATTAACAACTTTACCAGCCCTATTAATTACAAAATTATGAGCATGATTATCCCATTCACCAAAAATCATCCTTTGCGCTAATGCATCGATAAAACTACTTCTTAACTCGGGCTTGGATTTAAAATAGCTAACACTATCACTGCCATTAAGGCTTGCCTTCTGCCGTAAAAAATCTTCCAAAGCAACACCTTGAATTTCTTGAAGATATCCAGGTTGAACCTGACCATCAATATCAATTGAAACTGGAGATGTTAAGGGAAAGGCATCGGTTAAACCCATTAACTTGGTGATTTTATAAGCTTCGACTTCTTGATGAATTCTTTGATTAAAACGAGTCAAGTTACTTGTTTGAGAATTATCCGGTAATTTGCGGAAAACAAATTGCTTATCCGGAAAATTATCGACAATGCCAATGTATTTATCATTAGTAATTTGACGGATACTGGTAAACTTTGAATCTTGCAAAAGCTTTTGTTCAGGGTTAAGATATTGTGGTGATAAATTCTCTACCTTTGGTAAAATATTTATATTTTCATTAGCTAAACTACCTAGACTACCAGCAATTGAATTAATGATTGCACTATTTAATCCTTTTGCTAAAATACCAAATAAATTTGCCTGAGGATTTAACATTGCATTGCTAGCCCCAGAAATAAAGCCAAAAGTACCTCCGGTTAAAGTATTGGCTAAAATTGGTGAATTGGGAAATTGACCAAATGTCTTATAAGTCATCACCCCTAAAACTGTTTCGCTAGCCAAAAAACTTAAGCCATCGACAGCTAATAAACTTGGGTTTAAAGCTATCGACATCGTCTTGTTTAAACCATAAGTAAGGCTATAAGTGTTTTTATCTGGATTAAAGTATGTTTGACGATTCAGACTTGTTTCGAGCAAAGCATTATTAAAACCTAATATAGCTCCTTTATAGCTGGCCGACAATTCTATACTATTAGCTGCGGCTAAACTTCCTTTAAGCAATAACCCTTTAACTGCACCAAGGACAAAATCAGTTTTTAAATTTTCATTAGCTTTAGCTTGATTTAAACCGTTAAAAATTGCTGAACCAATTAAACCAGCCGGGTTATCCATAAATAATGGCGCAACCGTTAAAACATTAGCTGTAACCGAACTAGCTTCATTGGTTAGCTTTACAGCCTTAGCTTGATTAAAAACTTTTGTGAAACAGGGTTTAACAGCTTTATTAATGAGCTCATCTAAAAGCGAAGGTTGATTTAAATCTGAATTAAATTTAGAAAAATTTGTCATATCAAAATAAAGCTATAACTAATCAATAATAAATTAACTTTATTTTAGAATAATTACATTGGGGTAATTACGCAATAAATTAAAACATCCTAGTCTTTCGGACGACTAAATTCAAATTCAGATTGAGCCAGTTCTAGATGTTTACTTACCGAATTACAGACCAGTTCACAAATTTTGGTAATACTTTCATCTTTAATCTTATAATATGAATAAAGGCCAAATTTTCGCTTACTTAAAATTCCTTGTTCGAGCAAAATACTTAAATGCTTACTAATATTGGCTTGATTCATATTAGTGACCGTATAAATTTCACCGACAGTTTTTTCACCACTAAGCAAAAGCTGAATAATTGACAATCTAGTCGGATCGCCTAAAGCTTTAAAACGCAAGGCAACTTTTTCTAGGGCAGCTCTAGACAATGGACCAAATAATTTTTGTTCAGACATATTTATTTAGATTATACTTACTTTACCTATTATCATAAATTATACCTTAATTAATTAAGGTAT
>DAHXLC010000054.1 GCA_027371815.1 Candidatus Melainabacteria bacterium
CAAATCAACTGAATAGGCAGGTAATGCTGGTAATTCAGTAAATAATTTACCAAGTTGTGAGCCTATTGTATAACATAAAAAGAATGGACCAAAACATAAAACCGGTATAATTAAAAGGTACATGGAAAAGGATATATTCAAGTGAATTTGCCATTGAAAATTTGCTACGGAAGGGAATCCACAAAAACTAACGTTTTGATAGTCTAGCACAATTGCTGACAAGATAAAGAGAAATAAAGCTATAGGAGCCAGTTTAAAGGCTTGGGGGTTTTGATAATTAAAACCTATTCCTAAGCCCAAAAAGCAGGCAATTAGGGGTAAGGTTTTAAAGACAGTAAAAATTCGAAAATTACAGCCTAGAAAACGAATTACGTATAATTCTATGAATAAAGATAAAAAGCTAATAACAAAAAGCTCTATATATTTTGAATATTTGTTGTAAAAATTTAATACATTCATATTAAGTTTATTGAATTAAACCAGTTTTGATAAAAATGTTGAGGAATAATAATTAACCTTGAATTGCTTTGGAACGAGCAATTAGTTTTGAAGCTTTATCAATTTCATTGTTTTTATTCAGTATTTGAGCATATAAATCTAAATATGGTATTAATGTAGCATTAGCCGGTCCATAATTTTTTTCGAGAATTTCGATAGCTTGAGATAGAAGATTTTTTGAGATAGCAGGATTAATGTGTTGATTAAGCAAAGCTAGTTCAAACTGAATATTGGTTAGGTTAATACTATTTTTACCAAAACTGCCTGTTGCTATAAGCAGTTGTTTATCCAAGAGCTTTTGACAATTACTGAATTCGTTATTAACTTTTAGGCTTTTAGCTAGGCAAATGGCTCGATTTATGGTGTCGATTTTATTTGCCCCTAATATATTTAGGGAAATTTTATATGATTCTTGGTAATAAATTTTGGCTTGTTTAAATTGATTGGTTTCAATACTTAAATTCCCTAATTTGTCAAGGCTTTGAGCTACGGCAAGATGATTACCTGAAGTAGCTTTAATTCTCAACATTAGGCCTAGATTGTAACATTCTTTAGCTAAAGCCGCTTGGTTTGAAGATTTTGCCAGATCACCAATTTGATTAAGATAATTTGCCCACTCGAGGAAATCATTTTTATATTTATCATTAGCCATAGTATTGTTGGCAAACTTTTTTAATTCAGTTAAGTTTAACAAATCAATTCTTGATGAATTATTAATGGATAATTGATTTTTGGTAAAATAAACAATTTTATTTTTTAATTCCCAAGCTTTATTAGGTTGATTTATTTTAAGAAATAAATTGCTTAGATTGTTGATTTGATTAATTGTTTGAGAACTACCTTGTAATTTTTGTTTTATATAAATTGAATTTTGTAAATAATAGATTGCCTTGGCAAAATTACCCCGGATTTGTTCAAGTTCACTTAATTTGGCATAAGCAATAGCTAAATCAATATCGAAATTTTGTTCGTTAATTTTATTGTTGATAATATAATTATAGGCTAAATATGCTTTATTCCATTGACCTGATATTAAATATTGATTGGCGTCCTGGATTGTGTTTTTATCGTCAAGGGAATATGCAGCACCTGAATTAAATGATATTATAATTATGGATATTGTATATGTAAATAATTTTAAAAATGTTTGCATTCTTCCTTTATTCAATTTAAATTTTTTACTAAGTTAAAATAATAACATATTATTTTAACTTAGTTTTGCTTTTATTTTCAAGTTGATAGGCTTTAGCCAAGGCATCGTCAGCTTCGCTGTATCGTCCCATTTCTAAGAGTAAATTAGCGTAATTATTCAAGAGTAAAGGTTTACTACTTTGAGCCGCAGGATTTTTATCACACATTTTTATCGCCTCACGGTAGAGTGCGTCAGCTTTTTCATAATCCTGTTCTAAAGAATATAACTTGGCTAAATCAGTTATTGACATCATTAAAACAAAAGAATCAGGAGATAATACCGATTCTTTTAGGGTAATTGATTCTTTTAATAATTCGTGGGATTCAGAGAATTGATGAAGAAAATAATTAATCCAGCCATAATTACGAAGATGTTCTGCTTTAATCAATGGATTAATTGTATTTAAACTATTGTCAATATTTAAAATCTGTTGATAAAAATTTTCTGATAAACGAAATTTTCCTTCGTTATTATAGATATTGGCTAAATTAACCAGGCCAAAACTAAAGGCTAGAGAATTAGAACCATAGTTTTGTTCAATTAAGGCTAGAGCCTGGTCAGCATAAATTTTTGCTTGACCATAATTGTTTATTTTTAAACAATCGTTAGTTTTATTAAATAGATCAATAATGTCTTGTTTGTCTATAGGATTGAGTTTTAAAGCTTCTTCTTTTTGTTTTACGGCGTTTGTATAAATATTTTGATTTTGTAAGTCCTTACGTCTAAATGAATAGGTTTTATTGAGTCGAGTTAGTTTGGCTTTTAAATAAGCAATATTACTTTGAATGTCAATAGCTTCATTACTATTTAAGCCATTATATTTTAGGACAATATTTAGGATTTGATTATATAAATCGCTAGCCTTAGCATAATTATTTAATTGAATACAGATTTGCGCATAATTCTTTAATAGAGTAATTTGTTGATCAATTTTTAACTTCTTAAAATCTTGAACATAAATCTGTTGGAAAATTTCACTGGCAGAATAAAAACAATTTTTTTGATTTTCGAGATTAGCTTGCATTAATAAATTTGAGCTATAACTTTGGGTATAATTATTGCTGGCATTAACAGTAAAAGAATTAGCTAATAGTATTATTAAAATAATGCATAAGGATTGGTTTGGTGCTTTCATTTATAAGTTTCCCCGTAGTCTTTGTTCCTGTTCAATAGATTCAAATAATGCTTGGAAGTTACCTTTACCAAACCCTTTGGCTCCACGTCTTTGAATGATTTCAAAAAATAATGTAGGTCTATCCTGAACTGGCTTAGAAAAAATCTGTAAAAGATAGCCATCATCATCACGATCAACTAAAATGCCTAATTTGGCTAATTCGTCAATACTCTCATTTATAGTTCCGACTCGATTCGTTAAGGTGGCATAATAATTTTGGGGAACTTTTAAAAACTCAATACCATTTTTGGCCATGGTTGAAACTGTTGAAATTATATCTAACGTTGTTATAGCAATGTGTTGTATGCCACAGCCTTCATTAAAATCAATGTATTCTTGAATTTGTGATTTGAATTTTGCTGGATATGGTTCATTTATAGGTAATTTAATACTGCCACTTTGATTAGCCATAACTTTGGACACCAAAGCTGAAAACTGAGTACTGATATCAGTTGCATCAAAATATTGATACACATAAAAACCAAAAACATTTTTATAGAATTCTACATATTGATCTAATTGTTTCATTTCCACATTAGCAACGATATGATCTATGGATAATAAATTAGCGGGGCGGGATAATTGATTATTAGCACATTTAAACTTTGGGGCAAAATTTCCTTGATAATAATTACGATCAACAAAGCGATGAATTGTGTCACCATAGGCTTCAATAATTGAGCTCGTATAAGTACCAAATTCATCCGTTACGGTAATTGGTTCTTGAATTGATTTGGCACCACGACTTATAGCTGTTGCGTAGGCGATTTTAGCATCTTTAACTTTAAAACCTATGCATTTAACGCCATCACCATGATCTTTAACAAATTGTGCTATAGGACTTTTATGATTAAAATTACCGGTAATAACTAAGTTAACACTGCCTTGTTTAAGCACATAAGAAACTGATTCACGATTACCGGTTTCCAGACCACTATAGCCAACTAATTCAAAACCGAAACCTAACTGATAATAATAACTAGCTTGTTTAGCGTTGCCAACATATAATTCAACATGATCAAAGCCGTCTATAGGTAATTCTGTTGGTAATGTATCAGCAGTTACGACGTCGTTGATTAAATCTTTAGCGGATCTTGACATATTCTCTCACCTTAAAATTAAAACTACTTAAATAATAATTATACCTTAAATAAATTTAGATATTAGCAAAAAAATTATTGCTTTATATGCGCAAGCAAGACTTTGGCTTCGCTATTATCAGGTTCTATTTGTAAAACTTGATTTAATTCATTTTTAATAGTTTGCGCATTGATAGATTTTGATTCTAATAAAGCTTTGGCTAAACCAAGATGAGCCGGAGCAAATTTTGGTGTTTTTTCAATAAGTTTGCGGTAATAAGGTATGGCTTCCTCCGGTTTATGATTATTAAGTAAGGAATTGGCAAGTTTAAATAAATGCAGCGAATTGAATTCACAGTTTTTGACTGATTTCTTATAGTATTTAACTGCTTCACCGGTTTTACCGCAATACTCTTCTACCTGACCAATCATAAAATCGATAGTGGTCATTTTGGGATATTTTTGTTCTAGACTAGTTAATATTTTTAGGGCCGGTTCTTCTTGGTGGGCTAAAGCTAGGCGCCAGGCAATAAGACTTTGATCTGCGACTTCGCGTTCGGCAGCCATATCGCATGACCTGATATTTTCAGCATCAGTTAATTTGGGTTTAACTTGAGCAAT
>DAHXLC010000060.1 GCA_027371815.1 Candidatus Melainabacteria bacterium
GCCATATTAGCAATTGCTTATAACCAAAATGTCTTACCTATTGATGGCAATATTAAACGCATCTTCGCCCGTTATTTTGGCCTGGACATACCTTATGAAAATCTAGACAAAGAAATTATGAAAATACACATAGATTTTTTGAATAGACCGAGTGATTTTTGTCAGGGGTTAATGGATTTTGCTAATACTGTTTGCTTAGCTAAAAATCCTAAATGCGAAAACTGCCCTTTGAAAGACTCTTGCGTGGCCCATAATTTTAACAAAGTTGATAAGCTACCACAAAAGAAAAAAAGAATTGAGAAAAAGCATATGCGCATGCAAGGCTTTATTTGTATAAAAAATAATTGCATTGGATTGAACTTACATAAAGAAGGAAGCCTTTTAGGTGGGCTATGGAATATTCCCATGAAAACTTTAGAAAACGATCAGTATGACTATGTCGTAAAACATATTTTCACCCATATAAATTTAGAGCTTTGCACAAAGCAGGTTGAGGATGTTGAGTGCGATGAATTTATCCCTTTATCAGAGCTCAACAACTACCCCTTATCCAGGCTAACCAGAAAAGCTATAATGAACTATAATTTATGTCCACATTTTACTTATGCTATCACCTGATCATTTTTTTTCACTTGTCCGATTTAGTCCTAATAAAGAGAGTATTCAATCAAATTATTATTGGAATCTTTATAAAAAATTTCATAAAAATTTCATCGTCCCCAAAATAAATTGGGCGGGTTTTGCTTTTGGATCAACTTTGTTTTTATATAGGCGGATGTATTTTACATTCCTCATTATGCTTGTTGTTGAACAAGCCATAGAAGCCTATGTCTACCAACTAGGTTTCGATCGAGGTATGGCGCACGCCTATGGCAGTTTTTTAGGCAATGTTTTAACAGCCTTAATTTTTAATTCTGTTTATTTGTTCTTGGTAAAACGAAAAGCTAAAAATCGTAAAACTTGGGGTGTACATTTACGTCTGTTTTATCCTGCCGTAACTTTTATGGCTATGTTTTTCAGTACCCTACTCTTCCAATTTATTGGTCTGCATTGGAACATTGGTTGGATCAACTTCCTCACCAATTATCTATTATTAGGTGCACTAATATATACCTTTATTTTGTATATTTATTACTTCTTCAATTGGAAGTTTAAGCGTTCAAACGTTTAGAACATAAAATCCATACCATCAAACTAACCACAGATAAATAAACACCTGGAATAACTGCAAGGTTGGTTTTATAAAATCCCCATAGACATATGGCTGAAGTTGAACGCCCAATCAATGTGGAACCAATCATTGTACCTAACCCTATCCAAAGATATTTTCTTCGATAAGGAAACAATTCAGCAAGGTGAACCTGCATAACACAAGAAAAAACAATACCCCACATTACAATCCAAAACCTCACCATTAATACATAAAACAATGATGTATCCTGCATGAAGTGGAATAAAACAATAGCCGGAAGGCCCAACATTAAAGCAGATGATTTTTTGATAAAACTTACTTGCAAATCTAATTTTCGAATTACATAACCAATGGGAATAAACAAAAGCATATCAAAAACTAATAATGCCGTATTCCATCCCATCATGGTATGAAATGAAATTTTAGTAATCATAGGAACAAATGTATTCATTAAAATAAAACTCATATCATAGGTAACATAAGACAAACCACCTGAAAAAATAAGAAGTAAAATTCGCGAAAATTTCAATCCCCCTTTAATAGGAACATTTTGATATGCACCAACGTTCACCGAAAAATTTTTATATCGCAACGACAAAGCATAAAAGGCTAAAACACCTCCCAAAAAAAAAGGAAGGCGCCAATTGTCTTTTGATACATACATGGCTACCCATGATGCCAAAGCACACCCTAAGATAACTGTGCTTTCAAACCATGCATTTGTTACAACAGCATGTTTGGATTTTTGTCCTTCTATCAAATATAAACCCGCAATGCTTTTTTCACCAGCCGCAAATATACCCATTAAAAAACGAATTAATAAAAGCAGTAATGGCGCAAAATAACCAACAATTTCAAAAGTTGGTAAAAAACCTGTGGCAACAGTACAGATACCAACGCCTAATAAGGTCATAATTAATATATTTAAGGGACTATAAGTTGAAGCCAACCAGTCACAAATAATAACGCCCAATGGACGGGTAATACTAGATGTTGCTAAAAAACTATATGCTAAAATGAGCTGTACAATCGGTTCTTGCTTTGGGAAAAATAGTGGGGCCATTATGGGTGCTATAAACCCATATAAATTAGAGTCAAAATGATCTAATGTGTTGGCTATAATAATAGAAATCTTCTGTTTTTGCATGTGCACTCTCCCTTCGTTGGCATTATCCAAATCAGGTCCG
>DAHXLC010000065.1 GCA_027371815.1 Candidatus Melainabacteria bacterium
AAAGGAAACTTGATATCACAATATAATTATAGCGCCTTTGGAAACGTAACAGCTAATTCGGGATCTAGCGGTCAAGCCCCGGGTATAGTAAGCGACTTCCAATACGCAGGCTACTACTACCACAGCGCCAGTGGCCTTAAATTAACTTTAAACCGAGCTTATAACCCATTTCTTGGCCGCTGGCTAACGCGAGATCCCATTGGCGAAGCTGGTGGCATTAATTTGTACGGGTACGTTGGCAATGACCCTGTGGCGGGTAGTGATCCAAGTGGTTATTCACCCTATACTTATATGTATTCTAGTGAAGTAGCTGCAGCACTTGCTGGTTATCAAGAAAATAATTTACAAGCAGTATCTCATCAAAGTAGACATGAGTGGGGTTTTTATATATATAAAAACCCTTGTAAATGCTATGCTTATAGTAAACCATTTCAAGGCAGTTCTAAATCAATTTCACAACAAGATTGGTTGGAAGGTAAAACCGGCGTTCCACCAGAAGAAATTACTGGTTTTGCACATACACACCCTGATTTGGCACCAACTAACTTCAACCCAAGCACATCTCAAGGTTATTATACATTTTCGCCTCAAGATGTTTCTGGTGTACAGAATAATCAAATTGATGCTTATTTATCTAATCAATATGGTCAAATAAGGTTTTTAAGCCCTAACTCAACAAGCGATCAGATCATTTCTGGTCCGAATTATCCACCTGCAACGACTAATTTGAGAGGCTGTCATTAATGAAGCTTTTAAAAAAAATATTTAATTTTACACTTTATTTCTTCGTGATTTTTAATTTATGTATCAACTCATTTATTGCTGCTAATGAAAAGGTGATTATTACAAAAGTTCCTCTTATTTCAATCATTAATGACCCAGAAAAATATAACAAAAAAATTATTATCTTAAGTGGTTACGTTAGCCTAGATTATGAAGACTATAGGCTTTATTTTTGTAAAGATTATAGTGATCATTTAATAAGCTCAGGTGGTTCTATTTGGTATGATTACGACAACATTTATAATTCTAATCAAATAGCAAAATTATTTGAACAATATCATCACAAATATGTTGAATTAACTGGTAAATTTGATAGTAAAAGTAGTAGCCTAATTCTAATTTCAAAAATTGTATTATTAAAACGGAGGTAAAATATTAAAAAATATTAGACAGAAATTGATATATAGCGCAAGAATAAAAAATGTTATTGAGTTAGTTTTTAAAATGTTTGATTTGTTTAAAATAATGCAGGAGATCAATTTGAAAATATCTGGTTATACTGATTTTTTTTCAAAAATATTTAGTGTGCGAAAAATTATAAAATGTATTTATTATTTCATATTGATCTTGTTAATTTTAATTCATCAAAAAGTCAATGCAAATGGCGATAGGTTCATTAAATATTTAAATAGACTATCATTAATTAATGTCATTACTAATCCTGTAGAATATAACAATAAAAAAATTGTAGTTACTGGCTACTTTAAAATCAACACTAGAACTCCAAGATTGTATGTTATTAAAGATTTTGCTGAATATAATATAAATGAAAATAGCATCAAAATATTTTTTGATAAAAAATTTACTTTTCGTATTGATGGTAAAAACAAAAAGCTTAAAGATTTTAATTCAAAATATGTTATTGTTTCAGGTACATTTAATTCTTCTAAAATGACATTATGTAAATGTACAGACATTTTTGAATGATGATGTATGAAGTGGATTCTATACTCAAATCGACAAAATTTACAATACAAAAATTATAAAACAAGATTACCCTTTTAGGTTTTCATGAGAAAATTAGGGTTTAATACAAGCTTAACCATTACCGGTATAACACCTACCCCACCACCTGGTAAACTTGCATTGGTAACGGTAAAATTAATAACATCGCCAGCCGATACCGCCCCAGTTACTTGGGCTGCCTCAATATTTAAGCCTGATGTGGGTGGGTTA
>DAHXLC010000087.1 GCA_027371815.1 Candidatus Melainabacteria bacterium
TAATATAATTAAAGTATTTATTAGATAATTGCGCATTATTCATTATCCTCACTAGAATTGGCTAATTCAAAATTTTCAAAAACCAGTTTTTCTAGTTTAGCCATATTGGATTCTTGACTAATTTCCTGAATTTCATAAGCTAAAGTGGATAGCTCGGTAAATGACGGGAATTCTTCTCGTTCTACTGGGGAACTGGCATATTCAAATTTATTGTTTTTACCATTTTTACCAACTGTTAAAGCGGTTATGACTGGTTGAATATGATCAGGAATAATTGGGGTGTAGGATCCGGCGGTAATTTCAAGGTTAGTTTGTTCATGTTCTTTAGCTGTAACGAGCTTATTGTTATTAACTTTAGAACAGCTGCGGGCTGATTGAGGATCTAGGCCATTAACCACTTGACCAAGAGTGACTTCTAAGCCAAGACCTTTAATTTCACAGCATAAGGCATCAAAAGCCGCACTTTTACCATGGGGTGATACATCGTTACCTTTGACCATATCGGCATAGGCTTGATGACGGCCAGCAATGTCATCTGATTTAATTGTCATCATTTCATTTAATAAATTAGCGCAACCATAGGCTTGAATTGCCCAAACTTCCATTTCACCAATGCGTTGTCCGCCATGATTAGCTTTACCACCAACAGGCTGTTGCGTTACAGCTGCATATGGTCCACCTAAACCACTACGGGCATTTACTTTATGTAAAACTAATTGATTTAATTTAAGCATATATTGACGGCCAATTAGAACTGGGCTGTCAAAAGGCTCACCAGTGCGGCCATCATAAAGAACGGTTTTGCCTTGTTCATTGATAAAACTATATCCAGGTAATTGACGTACTTGTGCTAAGGCTTCTTGCACTAGATTATAAGAAGCATCAGGGGATATTGATTCATCAAATTGATGAATTCGATAATAGCGATTTAAAATACTTGAATATAAGCCTAATTGAGTATCAAATACCTGGCCTACATTCATCCGACTTGGAACACCAAGGGGATTTAAAACAATATCAACCGGAGTGCCATCCGGTAAGTATGGCATATCTTCATCATTGACAATAATTGAGACAATACCTTTATTACCATGACGACCTGCTAGCTTATCGCCAACTTCAACTGGACACATGCGGGCAATTAATACTTCGATTTCACAAATTAAACCAGCCTTAAGTTCAGGTGTAGTTTCTGGGGTGAAAATGCGAATGTCGATAACTTTACCGCCAGATCCATGGGGAACTCTTAAACTGGTATCAGCCATTTCTTCAGCAACTTTACCAAAAACAGCCTGTAATAATTCTTCTTCAGCTGATAAAGCGCGCTGTTCTTTAGGAGCTAGTTTGGCTACTAAAATTGAGCCTGGTTCAACGTAAGAGCCAATTTTAGCAATACCGCGATCGTCTAAATGTTCTAGATCTTTACTGGCAACATTAGGTAATTCAGGTGTTAAAATTTCTGGACCACGTAAAGTTTGATGAACGCCAACAGTATGTTTTTCAATTTCAATATGGGTTAATTTATCATCTTTAACTAAACCTTTACGTAAGACAATCGCATCTTCAAAATTATAACCAAGCCATGGTACAAAGGCTACCAGAAGGTTACGACCTAAGGCCAATTCGCCTTGGCTGGTTCCTGGTCCATCAGCAATAATCTGGCCAGCTTCAATACTTTGGCCTACATTGACAATTGGTTTTTGATCTAAAATGGTATTTTGATTAGTGCGATCAAAACGAGTTAAATTATACGGTCGCTCTTCACCTGAGGCTTGTTTAATTGTTATTTGCGCGCCTGTAACCTTGCTTACCACTCCAGAGCGACGAGCAATCACCGAATGACCAGAAGATCGCGCAACAACTTTTTCCATGCCCGTGCCAACACGTGGGCGTTCAGGACGAACCAAGGGTAAGGTTTGACGCATCATACCACCACCCATAAGGGCTCGGTTTGCATCATCATGTTCTAAAAACGGAATTAAACCAGAACCCACTGAAATAAAACCTTGTGGGGTTATACCAATCATATCAACTTGATGTGGTTCAACTTCATAAAATTCTTCACCACAGCGAACCGTAACTAAAGGACCGCCAATTTTACCATCAATTAATTTAGTATCAGGTGGCGCTAAAGTATATAATTTATCTTCAGCTGGGCTTAAATAAACAACTTCGTCGGTAGGAATACCATCTTTCACTTTACGGTAAGGTACGGTCATAAAACCATTATCATCAATACGGCAAAATGTAGCTAAATATGAAACCATACCGCAGTTTTTACCTTCAGGTGATTCCACTAGGCAAACACGACCGATTTGACTAGGATGTACATCACGCATGGATGTTGGTGCAGCACTTGGATCAATACCACCAGGACCAAATGAGGTGATTCTGCGGCGATGGGCTAATTCAGATAAGGGATTTTGTTGATCCAGATATTGAACCAAAGGATTGCTGGCAAAAAACTTGGACATAGCGCCTGTAAAAGCTCGGTTATCCAGTAAATCAAGTGGCGTGCCAATTTCATCATCTTCGGTTAATTCAAGTTTGGCCCGAATTGATTTGGCCATTTGAGCTAAAGCTGGACGTAAGGCTCTGGTTAAATGTGAGCCAACGCCACGTAAATGACGGTTTTCTAAACTATCGATATGATCAGTGTTTCCGTAACCTAAAGGTAAACCAAGTAAATATTCAATACCAGCCATTAGATCGTCAGCACTTAATTGTAGGCTTAAGCCTTCAATACCAAGTTTTTTATTTAAACGTTGTCGGCCAAGTTTACCAAGGCTGTAACGGCGTTTATCGGTTAATTCATTTAAAGCCGTCTGTCCACTAGAAGCGCCACCGCCACCATCTGGTCGCCAGGACTTGCCTAAGACAGCTAAGGCATCACTAGTGGATAATTTTGGCCATTCAATATTATTGCGTTCATAAAGGCCGCCTAGTCTCTTTTCGATCGTAGCAGTATCTAGACCCATAGCGGCTAAAACCGTAGTAGCATTAACAAAGCCTCGTTTAGGCATTTTAATCCGGCATTTTGAACGGTTAACTTTGCCCAGGCTAGAATCTAATTCTAATTCAAAAATAATTGGCGCTCCTTGTTCAGCTAACATTAAGGCTTTATAGCTTAAAGCGTTATTACATTGGAAATAAATTCCCGGAGCACGCACTAACTGACCTAAAACTACGCGTTCAGAACCGTTAATGACAAAAGTACCTCTATCCGTAATAACGGGAAGATCACCCATGTAAATGACGGATTTACGTAATTCACCGGTATAAGTATCTTTTAACCAGACTTCGACTAAAAGTCGTTTGGCATAAGTCATATTTGTCTTACGAGCGTCTTCGCTGGATAAAGGATAGCCTGAGTCTTTGGCATAATCTTCAAAACGCCATTTAACTTTGCCATCAGCACCAAGAAAACTGATTTCATATCTTGGATTACCTTCGCTTACAACGGGTGATATTTCTTCAAATAAAGCACCAATAGTTTCTTCAAGAAACTTACGATAGGATCTTCGGGGAAATTCAGCTAAATCGGGTGGTTGAAAATTAAAACTCATAATTTTAGTTGCCTGCTTTGGCTTGTTCTTGATGGTATTGTTTTAAAGTAATCGCTAAATCTTGGCTATATTTGGTATTGTTAGGATTTAGAGCACTGGCAATTCTTAATTCGGATAAAGCTTCACTTAATTGTCCGGCTTCTTTTAAGGATAAGGCTAATTTATAGTGTAAATCTGGGTTTTGCATATTTTGTTCCAAGGCTTGTTTAAGATTACTGATATTATTTAACTCATTTTGCTCGCCATTTGCAATGGGGTTTTTCCCATTGGGATAATTTCCTTCGTTATTGCCTTCATAAAGATTTTTGGGCATTGTGGCATAATTTCCACTGGCATTAAGATTTGAATTGTCACTATTAACTATTGGGCTTTGTTTAATATCGGTTACTTGGTTTTCGCTACTTTGGTTATTGGTGGAGTTAGTTACCTTATTCATAGCTTTATGCTGACTATTAGATTCCATTTGTTTTAAACGAGAAGCTGCATCGCTAGAGTTATTGGGATCGGCTAAAACTGAAGCTAGATAGGCTCTGTGAGCACTGGCATAGTCGCCATTAGCTTCAAAACACTGACCTAATAATAATTGATAATGGGAATTCTGGGGTTCAAAACTTACTGCTTGACTCATTTGAGTTAAGGCTTCTTTATACAAGCCTTGACCATATAATGATTTAGCGGCTAATTCATATTTTTGGGCTTGGCAATGTTGCATGGCTTTATTTAAGCTAGCGATCCCCGCCTGTAAATTTACATTGTTCGGGTCTAACTGGTAGGCTTTGCTATATTCTGTTTTAGCTCCATTAAAGTCATTACTTAATTGCAAGGCTCCAGCTAAACCAATATGGTTATCGGCCGAATTATCATCTTTAGCAACTTGTTTGCGCCAGATATCGATAAGGGTAGAGCTGGCGATAGTATCATTACTATTATAAATAACTGCTTTTCTTAAATATGATGCAGCATTAGTCGT
>DAHXLC010000097.1 GCA_027371815.1 Candidatus Melainabacteria bacterium
TTAGGCCAAAATGAACCCCAGTTAACCGCTAAATTATTTAGAGACTTAGCGCTTATAGAATTAGCCGCAGCAGCTAAAGGGGCTAATTTCTATAAGGAAAACCTCAATCCTAAAGCCTTTATGCCCGAAAAATTCAAAGAAATTACGGCTCAAATTGCGGAAAAAGACGCTCAAATTCTTAACATTAAAACGGCAACTAATGATGCTTTAACTAATCTAAAACAAATTGAACCAAGTAATTTAACAAGACCCCAAGAAGATCAAATTAATCTTTTAGAAACTAAACTTAAACTATTAAATGATAATAATTTCACTACCGTTAATGATGCAGCTAAACAGCTTAAAATCATTAATGATAATGTCCGACTTAATCCTGATTTATTCACTAAAGATGAATTAAAACTATTAACCAGCCGTGAAGATTTACGCGTTAATGCAGCTGAAATTACTGATGGCTTTAAAGATTCAACTAGTTTCTTAGGCGCTTCATCAGTTAAAGGTTTAGCGGGTAATTTTATTAAAGGAGCAGCCTTTGCTGGTTTAGCCATGTCAGCTGACGATTATTTAGATAGGGCTATTACCGGTAAAAGTCATAAAGAAGCTAGTGCACTTTATGACGGTTTACTCTTGCCGGCAGCCTTTGCTGCACCAACCTGGGGCTCAAGAGCTGCCTATGCAGCAGCTGGTATTGCTGGCAGTCTGGTGCTGGACAAACTGCTACCAGCTAGCGACAAACAGGAATTTAGCAAATTACTGCGCCCCACTACACTTGATTCATTAGCCATGGGGGCAGCCTTCTTAATTCCCGCTGAAAGCACTGCCGTCAGACTATCTTTAATTGGCGGAGCCTGGGCTATGGGAAGAGTTTACAACTTAATTCAAGGTGATGGCAATATTGGGCTCAAAACCAATGCCGTTAATGCCTTAAATGCTGATAGTAAAGAGCGTACAACTAGTTCAATGAATAAAGCGATTGCCGCCTTTAAGAATTTAGGTGATACTAGTTTAAGTGCCGTTAATTTATCAGCCCAAGAATTAAATAGCAATCCATCTACCAGTTTGCCAGTAGTTAGAGAGCAGGCTATAGTCGATACGGCTTATGGTGAATCGCTACTGAAACAAGGAAGTATGGTACCTGATGCCAAAACACCACAATATCTACTACCTGGCTATAATTTAGATTTAGGTGGCCGAGCCATGCGTTATTTAATGCTCGCTGATAATAAATATCAGCAGGCAGCACAAATATCCAAACTTGAACTTGGACAAAATATTAATGGTAAAGTAGTTACCCAATCTGAAATATCCAGTTTAGCGCAGGCAGATCAATCGGTTAAAGATATTATCAATAACAAGATTAATGGCTCTCATGATATTAATAAAATCTTTGCTAAATTAGAAAATTTAGCTTATATTCACCCTGGCCAAACCGCTAAATTAATTCTCAAAAATCAGGACTGGATCGCTAAATTAGGCCAAAATGAACCCCAGTTAACCGCTAAATTATTTAGAGACTTAGCGCTTATAGAATTAGCCGCAGCAGCTAAAGATATTGGCTATAACGGTATTGGCAAAGCTACCAGTGGCTCAACAGCTGAAGCCGCTCTAGCTCTTTACGGATCTAATGAAGCTAGACAAGCTCAAGATGCTAATGGTAATCCCAAAGGCTATTCCGGAGCACTGGATTGTCTTAAACTAGCCAATAAACTCGATCCACAAAATCCAGATCTGCCAGCTCTAGTAGCCATAGCTAATAATCTACAAGCTAAAATTCCGGCCAATTCCATTACAAATTTGCAATCCAGTGTAGCTAATCCTCTTGGAGCCTAATTTACACTAAAAACACCTAAACAAACTTACCGCTCAAGCCGGCTCGGGGTAATTTTCGTCAATTTAAGACAGTTAAGGTAAAAACCTGTCTCCATTTTAGAGGTCAAGACGTTAATCAAGGCGTTATTCAAGCCGGCTCGGGGTAATGGCAGGCAAATTGATGATTCGGTTCACCAGAACTAGCCTCAAGCAATGGTGCAACATCCTGGCATTTATTTTGCGCATACGGACAGTGTTGAAAAAAAGGACAACCCCTAAGGCTTTTTACCGTGCGCTCATCATTAATAATCGGTAAAGACCCAATAGTAGTATCTGGCTTTAAAATACAAGATAAAAGCAATTTAGTATAAGGATGTTGCGGATTTTGATAAACAAGTTCGGTCGGGCCCGTTTCAATAATTTGACCAAAATACATAATAGCAATTTCATCACAAATTAAACGAACCAAATCAAGATTATGCGAAATAAACAAATAAGTTAAATTAAATTGATTTTTAAGATCCACTAATAAATTAATAATTTGCGCTTGAACACTAACATCTAAGGCAGATACCGGCTCATCCAGAATTAAAAATTCAGGATTCAAACTTAAGGCACGAGCGATAGCAATCCTTTGTCTTTGACCACCAGAGAACTCATGAGGGTATTTATTTAAAGCGTCTAAGCTTAAACCAACTAATTCAATAAGTTCATTTACCCGATTACCAATGGCTATATGATCCATAACTTTATGAATCTTAAGTGGTTCAGCAATAATTTCACCAATTCGATGCATCGGATTTAAGCTTGAGTAAGGATTCTGAAACACAATTTGCATTTTCGACCGCAGTTTTCTCAATTCTGCTCGATTTAAGTCATTTAAGTTAAGGTCTTTAAAATATATATCACCCTTAAATTTGGTCATTAAGAGAATTATTTTAGCTAAAGTTGATTTTCCTGATCCGGATTCACCAATTAAGCCAAAGATCTGATTCGTTTTAATATTCAGACTTAAATTTTTAAGGATCCTTTCTTCATGTTTATCCCATCCTAGTAAACCTTGTCTAGTAAAATAGGACTTTTCAATATTTTGAATAGCAATTAAATTGTCAGTCATAATCTGGATGCGCTTAAAACAACGAATATATACATTATGGGCTGAAGCTTAGGCATTAAATTAGTGATCATACTATCGTTTACGAATATAATTATTGTGCCTACGACGCTTAAACACAGCTAGGCATTAATTTAGTGATCATACTATCGTTTGCACCCTAAAATAACTTTGTACACAATAAGTTTATGATAATTTAAAAATTACATCCAGGAAATAATAAGTGCCTTTAATTTATCTGCCCAAGAATTATTGGACCACTTAACCATAAAAGAATAGTTATGATTATCAAACTTATTAAATTGATTAGGACTAATACCAGATTTATTAAAAATAAAATTTAAAATTGTGACAATTTTAGATTTTTTTGTATTTTCATACTGACCCCAAACATTTTCTTTAATAGATGGTTTAGTATCTGGTTTTAAAAACAAATACCAGAACACTAATGTAAAAAATACAATTTCTAAACCAATAATACAATAGACACCCATGACACCCTCAAAGGTAGTAAAACCATTTACAACTAATTAATTTTTAATAATTAAGCATCGCTTAATATAATTTATATATTATCTTAAGTTTTGAAAAAAGCTATAGTTTTTTTGTAAATTTTTCGTTTCCAAGTGATTAAATCTTTGTCTTGATAACCATTTCAAGGATGTTGCCAATAATCAACATTAACATCACTCAAGTGAAAGTGGCACTATTTGAAGCTTTTGCCATTTCATCATTTTTATCGAAAAATTAGCTGCCAATAGATTCAATAAATGTTCAGTAAAAATACGTTAGCAAAGAATAATCATTAGTGCCTAAAAAATAATTCAACAAAACACCTGACAAGTGATAAGATAAAATCACCGGGCAGAATAATCTAAATTCCTGCTTGTATCAAGCCCAAAAACAGCATAAATTAATTTGTCCATAATAATAAATTAGCCTGTTAAATTTCGGCAAATCCAAGTAATTTTTATTTCCTAATTAGCTCAATGTATCCAAACGATAAACACGATCAACAATCATTATTAATGTATTTAATAATCTTTTTACTATCCATTAATATTGGCTTATTTATTGGTAAAAAATCAACGACTCACAATGAAGTCTCAACTACTAAAAACGAAGTTTTAAATTCTCAATATTTTAATACCCAATATCTTAATTCACAAACAATTAATAAGATTTATCAGGATGCGCTTAATTATCTTGTGGAAATTCATGTTAAAAGTACCAAATTAAAATTTATACCTTTTACCAGTAATCCTAACCCCAAATTAATGGCTCAAGAAAGCTTAGGATCCGGCATTTTAATTAGTCAAACTGGCTATATTCTAACAAATGCCCATGTCGTTAAAAATGCCAATTTCATTGAAGTGACTTTTAAAAACAATAGAACTTATGAAGCTAAAAAAATTGGTGAGGATGTATTTACGGATATTGCCGTCATTAAAATAAATCGGATCAACGATAAACTTGCTCAAATTGGCAATAGTTCTCTAGTTAAAGCCGGAGATTTTGTCCTAGCTATGGGCAGTCCTTTTGGCTTAAGTAATTCCATAAGTTTTGGAATTATCAGCGCTAAAAATCGCAATATTAACTATTTAAAAAATCATGTAGAATTAATTCAAACCGACGCAGGTATTAATCAAGGTAATTCTGGTGGCCCATTATTAACGCTGGATGGTAAAGTTATTGGTCTTAATACCGTCACAGCTTATGACAGGCGGCTATCTTTTGCTATTCCTATTAATACCGCAATGGAATCGTTTAGCAAAATCATTAAAAATGGTGATGTGCCAAGACCATACCTGGGTATGTATATGGAAAACAAATATCCTGACTTTGCAATTGGCCAATTACCTAACGCAAAAGCATTGGGTGGTGTTATTGTAACCAATGTAATTAAAAATGGCCCAGCCGATATCGCTAAGCTCAAGATAGGCGATTTAATTGAATCGATAAATAATAAGAAAATCAATAATATTCTTGAACTTAGAAAAATTATTCAAGACATGCAGCCCAATGATTCAGTCACATTGAAAATTCGCAATCAGAACCAGTCAACTAATAAAATTATTATTTTAGGGAAATACCCCAAATTTGCTAATTAACCATATCCGGCTTTTTGACTAAACATTCATTTACTTCCTTAACAACTTTAAAAGAACCAATGGCCACAATAATCTGATTGTCCGTTAAAAGTTTATAACTTAATGACAAAGCTTCTTTGATATCAGAACAAGCCTTAAGATTGGGTGAAAACTTACGAGCACGCTTAACTAATTCATCTGGAGCAAAAGTCAACCGTTTATCTTGAAACTGAGTTGCAATAAGGATATCATCGGGCTGTAAAATTTCATTTAAAATGCCTACCGGGTTTTTACTTAAATAACAGGCAAAAATAAAAATAAATTTCTTTTGGGGAAAATAAAAATCCAATGATTTTCTTAAGGCTATAGCACCACTTACATTATGACAGGCATCAAGTAGAATTTTTTGATCAGCTAAATATTGAAATCGTCCTGGCCAAGTTATTTTACTAAGGGAATTAGCAACTAATACTAAAAAGTCAGGCAAGTCCACCACCATATTAATATCTAATTTAGTTAAAGCAATGTATAAAGCTAATAGTACGCCAAGACAGTTATTGGTTTGAAATAAACCCATTAGTCTTAAATGACGTTTAACTATTGGCAGAAATTGTTCATAAACCAGATTAAAATTATGATCACCATTAACGACTTTAAGCTTAAAAGTTTTAGGGTCAATAATCAACATTGGGGCATCGTTGTTTTGTGCAAATTCTCTAATCACTTCAAGTCCTTCATTATTACAAGCCGTAATAATATGGGTATGTGGCTTAATAATATGAGCTTTTTCCCAGGCGATTTTAGTAATGGTATCACCAAGTATATGCTCATGATCAAATTCAGTATTGGTTATAACTGTAGCTAAAACATTAGTTATAATATTGGTAGCATCAAGCCTACCACCCATACCAACTTCAATGACAGCAACATCAATATTACGTTCATTAAACCAGTAAAACGCTATAGCTGTTAAGAATTCAAACCACGACAGCCCTAAAAATTCCGGATTTTGCTGAGCTAATTTATAATTTAAATCTTTTAAAATTGAACTTATTCGTGAAAATTCCACTTTAGATATACATTGACCATTAATTTCATAGCGCTGCGTCCAGTCATGAATATGTGGGCCAGTAAACATTCCCGTTGTAAAATTAAAATCAGCCAGTAAACTGGCTAACATCTTTACCGAAGAGCCTTTACCATTAGTGCCACCAATATGAATACTGGGATAGTTATTTTGAGGATTATTTAAATAATTTAGAAATTCTTTGATATTAGCCAAAGAATAAGTAGTATGCTTACTTAAACTTTCAATATAATCAATGCTTTCCAGATAATTCATTAATTAAATCAGCCTAATTAACCCAAATATACCTTATGAATTAATAATGTCATTCCATTCCTTAGTGAATTTTTCAAATTGTTCTTTTTGTAATTTTAAAGCATTTACACATTTCAAGGATTTAATAGCTACTACCATATCTTGAGCGGCCATAGCTTCAGCCGTTATGTCCGTTAAAGCATTAATCACCAAATTAAGTTCTTTATTCATAGATTCAACAGCCATAAACATCATCTGACTATGTTCAGTTAACCTAGCTAAACTATGGCCGCTTTGACCACTTTGCCCGATATTATTCAGACCAGTTACGCCAGCATAAACATTAGTGACATTGGGTCTAGAGTTATTCGCAGCAGATGCGTTAACTGGATTGACCGATTGATAGCCTTGACTAAAACCATTTACATTAGCAGCTCCTTGTCCTTGAAGCGAATTTTGACCTTGTTGCATAGCTTCCTGATTAGGATTATGCGTATTAACGAAGACATCAGCTGATTTAGTCAAAGGTGAAACAGGCATAGACTGCCCTGGAATATTTTGCCCGAACATATTGGCTTGCGCCATATTAGACTGCGCCATATTAGACTGTGGCATATTGGACTGCAGCATATTGGCTTGCGGCATATTGGACTGCGCCATATTGGCTTGCGCCATATTGGCTTGCGCCATATTGGCTTGCGCCATATTGGCTTGCGGCATATTGGCTTGCGCCATATTGGACTGCGGCATATTGGCTTGCGCCATATTGGACTGCGGCATATTGGACTGCGGCATATTGGCTTGTGGCATATTGGCTTGCGCCATATTGGACTGCGGCATATTGGCTTGAGGCATATTGGCTTGCGGCATATTGGCTTGCGCCATATTGGCTTGCGGCATATTGGACTGCGGCAGACTTGGTGCATTGGATAGCAAATGATGCGATGGCTGATTAGCGTTACCGGAATAAGTTGTTGGTGATACCACATTAGGCGGTAAATTACTCGTAAGCAAATTATTATTTTCATAGGGAGAAAGAAACGCTGGACCGCTATCAGCTATTTCGCGATTTACAAAAACCGGATCTGGTTTATTTCCTTTTAAATAGAATTTTTCCGATCCATCACACACACCCTGAATCACCTGAATATAATAAGCAAATAACCTTTTGCCAATGGTTGACAAAACATCTAAATGTAACTCTTCGCCTTCAATTTGCCAATTTTCATGACTAGGGTTATAGACAAATTCAATATAGGCTGGGAACTCATCAGGTGTAGCACTAAGTCTAATTAAATACTGAGTCGGGACTACATATATCTTAATTTTCGTTGGTATACTACGAATAACCAAAGACCACTGTCGCGTATAGATATGACCTTGCAACCCAAAATTAGCCTTGCTACCAGGAATAGTTACGACATTATGGGGCAGATTAATTCGCGATGGTAATTCGGTACTAATTTTAAATTCTGGATTAGCAACATCTTTACTAAATTCAAAAGCATATTTAGATAGTTGATCAAAAATTTTATTAGCAATTACATCATGGGTAATTTTTAATTCCTGAGAATTAACCGATGGCAGTAAATCTGGCAATTGCTTGCTTAAATCTTCTTTAAGATTTAACATCCATTTATTAGTCTGTGAACCAATACTAGGTTTTAAGGAATTCAAGTAATTATTGGACAAATTTTGTGCTTTATTTTTATCATCATTACTAGAATTATTAGGTAAACCCGGATTATTATTTTGATTTCTATCGTTCATGGAAGAATCCTTAGAAAAAGTTATGAATTAAACTTGCCACTAAATTAAACATATCTTAATTTGGTAGTTATTTTTTTATTTTATCATAACTTTAACCGTTTATTTTGAAATTAATGATATTCTTGAGATTTATTTTTTTACTTACTTTGACCATAAATACTATATAAGGTAGTCGATCTAACCCTTAAGTTTTTTCAAGGTTTTACTTGCCCGATAGGCTACATAAGCATTTTCATCTTCAGCTAAGCCCGCTAATATATCAAGAGGAGTTAACAGATTTTCGGCTACACTATAACGAACATTTACATCCTCATCCAGACTTAAAAAGTATAAAATGTAAGCCGGGGTGAAATCAGACCCAGCTAAAGCACATCTTATAGATGGATCAGCATGTTTGGCTAAAACACCTAAGGTTTTGGGTTCTAAAAACTTGGTTTCAACACATTCAATAATTTTAGCGCAAGAAATTTTACTAAGATCACAGTCCATGGTTTGAATAGATTTATCACAGATCAAAGTATTAGTTTTAGCTTTGGACGTAGCCTTTACCTTATATCTCATTGCGTCATCATGATAATCATATACATAACGATTTAATATATTATTTAATTCAGTTATACCAATTGGTTTAAAAATAAACTCATTAGCACCACTAGCAATTGCTAATTTGATTTGCTCTTCAGTAGCGCAACTACTCATCATGATTATGGGACAAGGCCATTTATGTTCTTGAAATTTTTCAATATTACGCATAATTTCACTAGCTTTACTACCATTCATAGCCGGCATTTGATAATCTAAAATAACCATTCTATATTCATTTTCAATAAATAAATTTATGGCCTGTTTACCATCGCCAACTACATCTACAGCTAGATTTAGCTTTTCAATTTGTGTAACAAATAATTTTTGCAAAGTTAAATTATCTTCAGCAATTAATATTCTTGGCTTAGCTAAAATTTTTGGCGCCTGATTATCAGCATTATCTGTAACAATTTGACTTGTGGCCTTTAAACTATTAACTGCTAAAAACAATTCATCTTTAAGAAACGGCCGATTTAAAAATGCTATTATATGGTTAAAAGTATCATATCCTTGTAATTGAGAATGACCAATAATAATCATTTTTAAATTTTTAAAACAAGGGTTGTGAACAATGCGATTAATTAATTGATTGTTCTTTAATTCTGATTCCAAATCAATAATACATAAGTCAAAATTATTATTATTTTGCCGAGCTATAATTAGTTTTTCTAAACCTTCATCAATATTATGACAAAATTCAGTACTTATGTTTAAATGACCTAAATAATCAGCCAAATGCTTGGATCCAACAATATTATCACAAATAGCTAAAGTTTTTACATCACCCTTGTCATCACTTATTTTAAGACCTGGTTTAAGATTAATGGCCTGCATCGGCATTGTAATTTTAATAGTTAATTCTGATTTATCATTTTTAATTATGGCAAAATGACCAGATAATAAGTTAATATAAGCTTTACATAAAGCAAGACTTAAATTATTTTCTTCAAGATTGTTCAAAAGTTGAAAATCATGAGGATTTTCAAGTAGCAACTGTAAAAAATCCGGATCTAAATTATTATTAGAACTATTAATCATTAAACTAATTGAATAGACATCATTATTTAAAATTGTTTCTAGATCTGTTCTAATTAAAATACAACCACTTACTGCTGATTTAACCAGATTAGACATTAAGGAAATAAGAACTTGTCTGATTTTGTATTCATCAACCATAAAGGTATCAGGTAAATTTGGATCAAAATAAACACTGTAAAAAATATGTTTTTCCTTTAAAAACGGAACAAATAATTCAACCGTACTATTTA
>DAHXLC010000099.1 GCA_027371815.1 Candidatus Melainabacteria bacterium
TACAATTAGAAAATAATCTTAAATTAATCAACTAATTGGGGACATATTTTTAAATTATTAGGGTATATATATTTTAGAAAGAAAATATTATTTTTAATGATCAAGGTAATATTATGTGTAAAAAAATTAAATTAGCGCTAAATCTTGTTTCAATAATATTAATTTTTAGTCAAACCATTGCCATTAGTATGCCATATGAGTTTGGACAACCGGCTTTCCCAAAAATGCCACAGACGATTTTAAATAATTCTGCGCTATTATTAGCCTGGGGTTTTAACCCATTTATGGGTGGCTACCGTCCCTATTATGGTAGCAATATGGGCGGTTATCCAATGAATTATGGCTATAACAATATGATGTATAACAATTATGGTAATCGTTATATGTATCCCATGAATAGTTATGGTTTTGGTTCAATGTATGGTGGTTACGCTCAGCCAGCTGTAAATTACCGATACAACAGTTGGTAGTGTTAATAAATTAGCAATCGTAATTAGCCAGGTAGTTAATAAGAAAATAAAAATTCCAAATCATCTTTAGTTAATTCTTTAGCTATACCTTCATCGGAATTGATAATTAAGTCAGCTAAATCTTTTTTCTTTTGCTGTAAAACCAGAATTTTTTCTTCCACAGTTCCTTTGGTGATTAATTTATAGTTAAATACGTGTTTAGTTTGACCAATTCGATGCGCTCTATCTGTAGCCTGGTTCTCCACGGCTGGATTCCACCAGGGATCATAATGGATAACATAATCTGCTCCAGTTAAATTAAGACCGGTGCCACCAGCTTTAAGACTTATCAGGAAAACGGGAATATTTTTATCCTGATTAAATTTATTTACTCGATCTAGTCTTTCCTTAGGTGGAACCTGACCATCCAAATATTCATAACGCCAGCCTTTTTTCTCAAATTCTTTTCTTATAAGGGTTAACATTTCCACAAATTGACTAAATACTAAAATTTTATGCCCTTCATCAGTAATTTCTTCAATCATATCGATTAAAGCTCCAAGTTTTACTGAGGAAGCAAGATCTTGAGAATCTTTCATATTTTTAAGTAATCTAGGATCACAGCATACTTGACGCAAACGTAATAAAGCGGCTAAAACAGATAGTTTAGATGCACCAATGCCGCGAGTAGCAATTTCACTAAATAATTTTTGCTTACATTCACTTAAAATTTCAAGATATAAGGAGCGCTGATCATCATCCATTTCACACAAGTTAATGATATCAGTTTTATCAGGCAATTCCTTTTCAACCTGGCTTTTAAGTCTTCGCAAAATAAAAGGATGAACCATTTTGCGCAACCGCATTGAAGCTGATTCAATACCAATTTCTATAGGACGTTCATACTGTTCATTAAATTCCTTGTAGGTACCTAAAAATTCAGGCATGAGAAAATCAAATAACGACCACAATTCTTTAAGTCGGTTTTCAACAGGCGTACCAGATAAGGCTAAACGATGATTGGCTGTTAAAGACTTAACGGCAATAGCACCAAGTGATTCAGGGTTTTTGATATTTTGCGCTTCATCTAAAACCAGAAAATCAAAAGGAATTTCCTTTAAAATTTCATAATCACGCCTTATGATACCATAAGTTGTAAAAATTAGATCTGGTTTACCACTATTGCGACGCTTGATTCTATTTAGAAGTTCATTGCGATCACGGCCTAAAAACATCGCAAAAGATAAATTTGGAGTAAATTTCTGGGCTTCAGCTAGCCAATTATAAATCACTGATGTCGGACAGACAATTAAGGATGGTTGTCTTTTACCGGTTTCGTGATGAACTTGTAGCATTGCTAAAGCTTGAATGGTTTTGCCAAGACCCATATCATCAGCTAGAATACCAGCCAATCCATATTGACGCAAAAAATCAAGCCAGTTACAGCCACCATTTTGATATTCACGCAAAGTTCCCACAAAATTCTGTGATAATTCCAATGGTTTTTGTGAGGTAAAATTCTGCAAGTGAACTAAAAATTCTTTGAATCTGGAGTCCGTTTCATAACTAACTTCATTCGATTCTAAGGCATAAACAATTAATGGTGCCTGATACAAGGGTCTTAAATTATCACCTTTAGGTCCAATAAGTTTAAGCAAACTCATAAGGTTATTAACCGGGATTCTCACATATTCGCTGTCATTGATTTTTACATATTTCTTATTACGGATTACTGAATCAATAATTGAGGCTAGTGTTAAAATATTATTTTGTGACTTGCACTGAATTTCAAAATTAAATTTATATTGACCTTCTTTAAGGTTGATTTTAGCTTGAATTTGGGCTTCAGTCTTTCTTAACTGGTAAAATTCCAAATTTTCATTACCGCTAATTTCCCAATCCTGGCACCATTTCCGCGCGCTGTTAATGACAATCCAAATGTTATGATTAAATTATCAGAAAAAGTCAATTTAGGTAGTACCAATATTAATGACTTTAAAAAATCACTTGATTTAAATTTAGCTTTTAAGTATCAGGATGTTATCCTCGCTTCTAAGGATGAAACTGGATCTTCTGAAATTGAGTCTTATACACGAACCATTGCTGAAAATGGCCGGAGTGTATGGGTTAAACGCCATTGGGAATTAGAAAATCAGGTACGACGTTTTTTGTTAAATT
>DAHXLC010000109.1 GCA_027371815.1 Candidatus Melainabacteria bacterium
GATTTAAATTTATAATTGTTTATTTTAATAAGAAGCTTTTAAAATGAAAATATTTTAATCTTTTGTTGATATATATGTTATATTGACTTTTAAATCTCAATATAGCATATTATTAACATGCTGGATTTATTGATGCAAATTTTTAGGTGTATTTTGAATTAGAATCACCTGCCACTTTCATAATAGTATGTAACATGATAAACGCTTGCAATCCAAGTCACTGGGAAGCCTGGAACAATGACATCACTCATTACACGATCTATGAGGCATACAGCATGTTTGGTTTAAAATCCAATTCAGACTTTAGTCAATTAATCGGTTCGACTATTTTACAATATACAAGTTCACAAAGCGCCAATGCCACAGAAACAATTGATTTAAGCCCTAATTTAAATAATGCTTTATTGGCTTCTATTATAGGTACAGTTACAGCTAACGATACTATAACATTAAATGTTACTGATATTGGTTTAACTAATAACAAAGAATCAGTTACTTACACTGTAGTTTCTGGTGATACATTAAATTCAATAACTACTAATTTAGTTACAGCTATTAATAACGATACTAATTTACAAGCTATTGGTGTTACAGCTACAAGTATTAATAATGTAATTAATATTAATTCTAAATCTATTAATTCAACAACTTATTCAAGTTCAACTAACTCAAATGCTACAGAAACATTATCTTTAGGCTTAACTACAAGATTAGATCAATCTATTTATAATAACCTTAATCAATTGGTTAACTTAAATTCAGGTGGGTCATTAAGATTTGGTGGCAATACTAGTAAGGCCATGAAGTCTGTGAATATAGCTTCACCGGTTGTCTGTATTTTGGCTAATTCTAACAATTCTATTTTAGCTCAAACAACCTATTTGGCAACTGCTACCACAAGCTTGGGTATTACTTCGCCAACTATGTGGCTTGATATGCCACAAGCTAGTAATGGAATTACTACAGCTACCATAAATGGCAATTCAGTTACAGCCAATACTGTTATGTCAATAACTGTTAATAATTCTAATTTAGCTAATGGGCAAGAAACCGTAAGCTACACCGTAACTAGTAGCGATACATTTACAACAATAGCAACTACTTTAACCAATCAATTAAACGCTGATACGAAGTTAGTTGCTATTGGCTTTGTAGCTACTACCTCTAGTGCAACAATTAATTTAAGCATAAACCAACCTATTTATAGCGCAAGTTTAAGCACAGGAGCAACTGAAACCGCAACTTTTGGCTATAATAATTTAGGTAACACACAATTAACCATTGGTGGCAAACCTACATCAGGTGATGTAATAACAATTAAAGTTACCGATGCTTATTTAACAAGTGGGCAAGCAAGTGTTTCTTATACAGTACAAGTTTCTGATACATTAACATCAATTGCAACTGGAATTACTAATGCTATTAATACTTCATCAGCTTTATCCGCAATTGGTATAACTGGATCTAATAACACTAACGTTACATTTACTGGTCAAAACTTTAATACAAGTTTACCAATAGCTAGTGGTGCAACATCTGTCAATATAACGGGGATAGACGCAGCTAATAATCAAGTTTCTAATAATACACAAATATTGTCAATTGGTCGCAGTAACGCTAATACAAGTTTTGACTTAAATGGCAATATGATAAGTGATGGCACTAATACTTATCAATACGATGCTGAAGATAGATTAGTGCAAATAAATTACCCAGGCACTGGCAATAATACTCAAATCTTTTATGATGGCCTAGGTCATTGGGTTAAATCTATTGAGACAATAAATAATGCTACCACAAGTGTAATTCAATATTTATGGAATGGTAATAATTTAATTGAAGAGCGTGATGGCTCAGGCAATGTCTTGCGTCGATTCTTTAATTTGGGCGAGCAAATAAATGGTACTAATTATTATTACGTCAAAGATCACTTAGGCAGTATTCGTCAAATGACCGATAATAGCGGCAATATTGTTTATCAAGCTGATTATGATGCGTATGGCCGAGCTACAGTAACAATTAATACCGTAACCCCAGCCTTTGGTTATGCTGGTTATTATGTGCATGGTCGTTCTGGATTAAACTTAACCGTTCACAGAGCTTATAGTTCATCCTTTGGCCGTTGGCTCAACCGTGACCCCATTGGTGAAGCCGGTGGCATAAATTTGTATGGGTATGTTGGTGGGAATCCTGTGAGTTTAATTGATCCATTAGGTCTTCAATTGCTCAAAGGTGGAATTTCAATTGATGTTCCGTATCCAACACCGTCACCTTTACCGCCAGGTGGTGGCAAATGTACTGGATCGCCTGGAGGAAGTGGTGGTGGTGGCAGCGGCGGATCTGGCGGTGGTGGTGGAACAGGTATCGGAGGGCTTCCCGGATTTGGATCAGCTGGCCACCCCATGCAGCCATTTCACGATCAAGCTTTGCCAGATCCATTTGTTGACGGGATCATTACTGGTATTATTTTTGGTTTTTCGCAAGTGGCAATAAGTGGCCTGAAAGCAACTTATACAGTGGGAAGAGAGTATAGCGTAGGCAAAAATTTAAGAATTGCACCCTTTGGCAACAGAACTGGGCATCCCTTAGGTGAACTGCCTCACTACCATAGGCGTAGTTCACTGACCCCTCGAGCAGGTCAAGGCTTAAAAAGGCATTGTCTATGGCAATCAACAAAATTTGATAAATCATTTTGGGATCGTTTTTGATGTGTTCACTAATTATAATTTTTGATAAGCACAATTCTAATTTGATGTTTTTTAATACTTTAGCGGCTGCCAAATCATATACTCAAGCTTTTATCGAGCCACCTGATGTGGATTTTTATCAAATATTTGACGTTGAAGGGCGTATATTTCATCCAGTAGCGAAAAAAGATTGCATATTTAGCCCTCGTTTTGTAAATCTAATTGCTTCAAATGAGCGGGATATTGAAGGCTTGCGCCAGATCCTTTTAACTAAAATACCAGATGCAAATATGTCAAACATAAATGAAAACATTGAAACTATAATTCAATTACTGTTTCAAAAATATAGCTATGACTTTTATTCTATGTGTTCGCCAATTATAATTTTTGATAAGCACAATTCTAATTTGATGTTTTTCAATACTTTAGCAGATGCTCAAGTTTATACTCAAGCTTTTATTGAGCCGTCTGATGTAGATTTATATCAAGTATTTGACGCCGAAGGCCGTGTATTTCATCCAGTAGTGAGAAAATATAGCCTATTTAGCCCCCGTTTTGTAGTTCTGACTGCTTCAAATATGCAAGATATTGAAGGCTTGCGCCAGATCCTTTTAAGTAAAATACCAGATGCAACTATGTCAAACATTGATGAAGCCACCAAAACTATAATTCAAAAGCTATTTCAAAAACATGGATATAGTATCTATTCTGTATGTTTGCCAATTATAGTCTTTTGTACAGATGATTGTACCATGATGTTTTATAAAACTTTAGCAGATGCCCAGTCTGCTATTGAACCACCCGACATTAAATTGTACCAAATATTTGACGCGGAGGGAAGAGTATTTTATCCAAAGATTATAAAAATTCAGCGTGGTAGATTTGCGGGTAATCTAATAGTTAGATTGGAAGCTTCAAATGAAATAAATGTTGAAGATTTACGCCAAATTCTTTTAAGTAGAGTGACAAATAAAGATACATTAAGCAAAGATGAAAACATCTCAGTCACAACTCAAAGGCTTTTGCAAGAATATGGTTATGGCAAGGACATCTAATGACAGATAATAGCGGCAATATTATTTATCAAGCTAGATTATGACACTTATGGCTGTCCAACAGTCACAATTAACACTGTAACGCCAGCTTTTGGTTACGCTGGTTATTATGTACATCAAAGAAGCAGTTTAAAACTTAAACTATTTAAGCTTCATTAGCTTTTGAATATTGATTTATAAAAATAATTTTGAAAATAATTAGTATTTTAAGGTTTAACTTATACTTATAAGTTGCTTAGCTGCTAATAACTTAATTAAATCAACACGTTTAACTTTGCGAATGGCTGTTTTGGGTAATTCTTCATCAAGAACAATAATTTTACTTGGTTGTTTGTAATTAGCTAGGTTAATATATTGAGTTTCAATTTTTTTGATTAATTCCTGTTCAAGATTTTCCTGTGAATTATGATTATTTTTAAAATTATCACTAGGAACCACTACTGCTACAACTTGTTCTTGATCTCTTTTTAAGCCAATATTTTCAGTTATTCCTAAAACACAAACTTCTTTTACATCCTGGCAATTGGCAATAATTCCTTCAACTTCCTCTGGATATATTTTTTTCCCGCCTGCCAAAACAATTAAATTCTTAATCCGGCCGGTAATGTATAAATAGCCATCTGCATCAATTTTACCAATATCTCCGGTATGAAACCAACCATCTTTATCAATAACTTCAGTGGTTAAATCCGGTTGTTTATAATAACCTTGCATTACATGAGGACCGCGGGTTAAGATTTCACCTTCTTCACTTTGATCAATTGTAGCAATTTTAATTTCAACTCCAGGAAAAGGTTTGCCAACTGAGCCTATCCGATTAAATTTAGGACCATTACAGGTAATAACAGGGCTGGTTTCGGTTAAACCATAGCCTTGTAAAAGTGGTAGTCCAATTAAATCATAAAATTTGGCAATAGTTAAATCTAAGGCTGCTCCACCAGATATTAGAATTTCCAGATGTCCACCTAATTTTTGATGCAGAGGATAAAACAAAAGCCGGCGGATTTTCTTGCTTTCGATTATGGTCGCTATATTAGTTGCAGTTTGCCACCACAAACTAGCAATTGTGCCACCTTTATGAATCTCTTTTTCAATACCTATTTTAAGGGTCTTGTAAAATAATGGCACTGAAATCATACCATCAATTGAACGTTCTTTCATAAGTGCCATAATATCTTTAGGGAATAAACTGCTCGAATAGTAAATTGTGCCACCAGCATGTAATACTCCTAAAAAGCCATGAGTCAATTCCAGTAAATGATTAAGGGGTAGAATTGATAAAAAACTAAAGCCATCGTTGGCTTTCAGTAATGACTGAAATTGTTGAACTTGAAAGACAATATTGGCAAAACTGGTCATAACCCCTTTGGGATTACCAGTTGTACCTGATGTATAGATAAGTAAAGCCGTTTCATCAAGGGTGCGGTTTATTGATTCATGATTTTGCTGGGGGTTTAGATTATGGATATTAAGCCAATTAGGTATTGACGGATCGAAACTTGCGGTTTCAAGGTTAATGATATAACAATTTTTTAGGGATGGAACGATGTCTTGGATCGTAGTTACATTTTTAAGTTGGTGTTGTGAAGTTAATAATATGCTAGGCTTACAGTCATTTAATAATGTGGTTAGTTCGTGTAGGGATAATTTTACATCTAACGGTACAATAATCGCTCCGGCTCTTAAGGCTGCAAAAAAGGCTATGGCAAATTCAGGGCGTGATTCTGATAATATGGCAATTTTATCGGTGTGTTGAAATCCTTGTTCAATAAAATAAGATGCTAATTTAGTGGCACGCCTACTTAATTCAGTGTAACTCAATTCTAACCATGAATTATGAGTTTTCATACAAACCGCTGGACGGGCTGCAAACATGTCACTACGTGATTGGGCTAGTCCTAAAATACCATCCAGATATTCACTATTATTTGAAAAATGTCGTTGGAGTGCGTTTTTCATTGAGCCTACAATTTGTGATAATTCAGTAATTTCATCATTGACACTAAGATCTAAACGTTTAAAAGGTACTCCAAAATTAATCACAATTTTATGTGGTTTAGGCAATTTTTGGTTATAAGGCCAAGCTTCATAACCACCATAAATAGCAAAAGGAACAATTGGACATTTACTTAACTGATGCAATTTGGCTACGCCTTTATGAAATTTGGCAATATTTCCATCTTCAGTTAATTTGCCTTCAGGAAAAATACAAATACTATGTCCTTGAGCCAGATATTTATTGGCTTGTTCAAGAGCATCAAGACCTTTTTGAGCTTTAACTGGAATACCACCTAGTAAGGTTACTAAAAAGCCAATTATGGGGATTTTAAACACCCAGTCAACAGCTAGAAAGTGTACCGGACGATTGGAAGCGCTGGCCACAATAAATGAATCGAGCCAGCCGGTATGATTGCCCGCTAGAATAACTGGTCCTTCATAAGAATTTAAGTAATGGCGACCATCATATTTTAAACTAAAAAATATAGCCATAACAATCCGGACAAAAAAAACAATAAAGGCATAAAACTTAGCTGACACTTTAATTAAAGTCCTTATTTATTTAGTAATAGAACTATAGGAATAGGATTGGGGGAAATTGGAAGTTAAATTGAAATTATTATTGATATTACCAAGTCGAAGCTGACCATCATTATCTTGATAATAGTGTTGAAGTATTTGTTCATATTTCCAGCCGTTATTAGCTAACATATTAGCTCCATGCTGACTTAAGCCTAAAGCGCCATTGCCTGGTCCACGACAGGTAAATAGCCAATTATTGCCTGATTGTTTTACATCCAGAATTCCTGCTGAAGGTAAGTTGAGAATTTTAGCTAAGGCAAGGCCATAAACATCACGCGATTTTTTCGTGCCCATAATTTGAATGTCGTTAACATTACCATTGGCGTCCCATTGTTTTGGGGTTACACCAACAATTTTAGCTACACCAGTTAAGCTTTCAAGTTTTTGACAATTAACACAAATTTGGCGAATATTTAAATTCTCATTACTATTGCCAACCCAGGCTCGATAAAAACCGGGTTTCACTTTGCCCGCATTTTTCAAAATAACCCCGTTAGTTTCCATAACTGCTCTTGAACTGGAATCGTGTTCATTGCCAAGCCCTTTGTAGGCTTGATCCCGAACATCTGGAACAATATCAAACCCTTCCGATTTCCATTTTGAACCTTTACCACTGTGGGCAATAGCATAACTGCGAGCGGCAACAGCCTGAGCTTTCAAGGCTTCAATATTCCAGGAATAAGGCATTTCTGAAGGAACTACCCCACGTAAATAATCTTCTAAATCCAGTAAATTAATAACGGTAAATTTAGAGCCAAAATTAATAATTTCGAGACTACCCCGCCACCATTTGTTATTGGCCCAGACGCGGTAGTCGCTAGCGGCAATTTGGGTTCGAGCGGTAGAAGGTAAGATAAAACTTTGACCTGAACTTAAATCAGTTATTTTAGACATCGATAACTGATAAGGTTTGCCTGGTTTAAGTTCAAAAACTGGAACATTGTTAACAAATACATAGCCAGGTGACCATACGGCAATAAAGGCACGATTTGTTTTACACATTAAACCTACCCGAATGGGATAAAACATGTTAGGATATGGTAAAAAATTAGCTGTTGGTGATTTAGCCAGGCTAGGACAGAAACTTATAATTTGTATTAAACAAAGCATAATCCAGAATTTTGGGGTAATATTCAAACGTATTCTTGATATCATGATTTTGAAAATTAAATCTACCTAATTATATATTACCCTTAAAATTCTGGATTAAATCAGATTGGATATTTTTTTAACATTTGGGGGGACTTTGTTTTTTTCGTATTTAATTGACGAATCAGGAAAGCCTGATTAGCCAGCCTGGCTAAGTTAATTAATTTATCATTGGTTTGAGTCTCTGGCTCAGGGATTCGATAAGATAAATCGCTCTAAACTAAGTTAGACTAAAAATTTAACCAGTAATAAGGCGACAATGTTTAAGATTTTAATCATTGGGTTAATAGCTGGACCAGCAGTATCTTTATAAGGATCGCCTACCGTATCACCAGTAACAGCAGCTTTATGGGCATCAGATCCTTTACCGCCATAATTACCTTCTTCAATGTATTTTTTTGCATTATCCCAAGCTCCACCGCCACTAGTCATTGATATTGCTACAAATATACCGGTTACGATTGAGCCTACTAGCACACCACCTAAAAGCTTAGCACAGGCATATTCTTGAGGCATGGCCTGGTTAAGATAGAAATAGCCAAAAGCGGCAATAACTACTGGTGTCATTACTGGTAAGAGTGCTGGTACAATCATTTGTTGAATAGCAGAACGGGTAACAATATCTACGCAGGCAGCATAATCTGGTTTAGCGGTACCTTCCATAATGCCTGGTATAGCTTTAAATTGTCGACGGACTTCTTCGACGACCAGACCACCAGCATGGCCAACTGCTTCCATCGCAAAAGCGGCAAACAAGAAAGGGATTAACCCCCCTAAAAATAATCCAGATAGCACGTAAGGATTAGATAAATCAAAGCTTATTGATCCTCCAGCGGTTAAGGGAGAATTATGGATAGCATCGTTTAATTCTTGAGTATAAGAGCTAAATAGTACAATAGCAGCTAATCCGGCCGAACCGATCGCATAGCCTTTAGTAACAGCTTTGGTGGTATTACCAACTGCATCAAGTGGATCAGTGATATCACGAACTTCTTTAGGCATATTGGCCATTTCAGCTATACCACCAGCGTTATCGGTAATTGGTCCATAAGAATCGATGGCTACAATTATTCCGGACATACTAAGCATGGACATAGCGGCTAAAGCTACACCAAAAATACCCGCTAAGGAAAATGAAATTAAAATGCCAGCTATTATTACTAATACTGGCAATGCGGTCGATTTAAGGGATATAGCTAAACCAGCAATAATATTCGTAGCATGACCCGTCTGAGAGGCTTTAGCAATATAGCGAACTGGTCCAAAACTTGTTGAGGTAAAATATTCGGTAATCCAGACAATTGCTCCAGTTACACCTAGGCCAACTAAAGAGCTTAAGAAGAAATTAAAGGCGGGAATTATTTGACCATGAATGGATAATCCAGACATCATTGCTTTAGTTGCAAAGAAAAATCCTACTGCACTTAGTAAAGCAGCTACAACTAAGCCTTTATATAAAGCATTCATGATGTTTTTATCGCTACCAATTTTGACAAAGAAAGTACCAATAACTGAACAAATTATAGATATTCCACCCAGTACGAGGGGGTAAATCATTACTGGATTTGTGACATCGGATTTGCCATTGAGGAAAGTTTCACTGGCTAAAAGCATCGTAGCTATTGCCGTTACTGCATAGGTTTCAAATAAGTCTGCTGCCATACCAGCACAATCACCAACGTTGTCACCCACATTATCAGCTATAACAGCTGGATTACGTGGATCGTCTTCAGGAATACCGGCTTCAACTTTTCCCACTAAATCCGCTCCAACGTCAGCGGCTTTAGTGTAAATACCACCGCCAAGTCGAGCAAATACGGAAATTAAACTAGCACCAAAACCAAGACCAACTAGTGCTTTGATATCATTAGTGATTATATAAAAGGCGGCCACACCAATTAATCCCAGGCTTACTACTAAAATGCCAGTTACCGATCCACCACGAAAAGCCATGTCTAAGGCCTTCTCTAAACCGCTGGTAGCTGCTTGAGCTGTACGCACGTTGGCTCTGACCGAAACAAACATGCCAATATATCCAGCTAGGGCACTAAGCAAAGCCCCGGTTAAAAATCCTAAAGCAGTTGTTAAGCCTAGGCCAAGGGTGATAATCACAAATAACACAGTACCTACAACTGCTATAGTCATATATTGACGATTCATGTAAGCATTAGCACCTTCTTGTATGGCACTGGCAATTTTAGTCATAGCCTCATTCCCAGCCGGAGCCTTAATAACGGCTAAACTAGCCCAAACGCCGTAAATTAGACCAATAATTGCTGAAACAAAAACAAATGGAATCATAAAGTCTTGCATGAATCGGTAAACTCCTCTTAGAAAATAGTTTTCAAGCACAAATAGACAAACTTAAAAAATTTTACCATTTAAATACTTTAAGATTAAGGAATTTTTTTTAAAGTATCAAAATGTATATTTTTATATGCTAAACTTTAGTTACCAATAACTAGAAAGTATTTAAATGAAGTCACAATTTAAAATTATCGGTACAATTACTTTATTGTTAATGGCTATGTTTATTTCTTGTCAAGCAAGAGCTAATTTTTTTAAGTTAAAACTTAATGAAGTGGTATCGTATCAGGTAATTGATGATAACAGTTTGCAGTTATTGACATCGCGCAAGGCAAATTTAAAATCACCATCATTAAAGTTTCTCAAAGATAATGATGGCTTAAATGTATTAATTGTCGATTTTAATGATTTACGTTTGCTCGGTAAGCCCAAAGTCATTAACCTAAATAATGGCAAACTTGTCAAGATAACGTTGGCAAATTTGGAATTTAGTAACAGCTGTCGCTTGACTTTTTCGGCAAAGGATCTTAATTTTTTAAAAGCCTTTAACTTTATGGCTAAACCAGGGATGTTAAGTGTAATTTGGCCACTAGAACCATTCGCTAATGCTAACAACAACCTTAGCCGTCCCTATGTTAAGGTTTCAACTAAAAACTTAAAAGCTAAATCTAGTTCTTTAAAGGCTAATCAAGGAAAAATAGCTAAGCTTAGTATTAATTCTCCTGCAGTTGAGCCTGCGACTGCTAAGCTTAATAAATTCAGTGCTGAAACGACTGAGGGTGTTCTGGCTTTAAATTCTGAGAATTTAACTAAGGCAACTGTAAATGATGTTGATCGTAATTTGCTATCGCATAATGCTAATAGCTTGTTAGCGCTTAGAGCTAATGATAATGAAAAGAACATTGGTTTAAAAAATGATTTAGTCTGTGTTTCTGTTTCGCTTAACACCATAAACATAATTAGCGAGACAAAAATTAATTGTATATTAAAACAACTAAACAGTACGAAATTTAATGTGATTTTATCGCTGCCAGCTCTTATTACGAAAAATAAGGTCAATCCATTAATTTTTAAGTCAATTAGCCAAAATGTTAAAGATAAGCGGATACTTGAAATTGAGTTAGCTAATCCCAATATAATTTCGACACGTAAAATAATAAGTGAAGGATATAGTCTGGAATATAATTTTGAACCTAAATTAGCTAGTTTAAATGGTAACTTAATTGGTACTGATTTAGACATTTATAACAATTTTGTGTTTAAAAATACTAAATCGGTTGTGCTCGATCCAGGTCACGGTGGCAATGATCCTGGAGCAATGCGCAACGATATTATGGAAAAAAATTTAACTCTTGGTATAATTAATGAATTGCGACACCTGTTAAAAAATCATAATGTAAGTGTTGTTTCAACGCGAATTAATGACGATTTTGTGTCTTTACTAGATAGAGTTAAATTAACCAATTTAATTAATCCTGATTTATTTGTAAGTGTTCATATTAATTCGTTAGATCGCGATTGTGATATTCAAGGTATTGAAACTTATTACTGTAAGGATGATAGTGAAGACTTAGCTAAAACTATACATAGTAATTTGTTAAGTAATTTAGCTACACCTAACCGGCAGATCCGCAAAGCTAAGTTTTATGTAATTAAAAATACGCTAATCCCTTCGATTTTAGCTGAAGTAGGCTTTATAACATCAGTTGATGAACGGTCAAAATTACAAAGTATTGAATATCAAAAACTAATAGCCAAATCTTTAGCTGTAGGAATAATTAAGTATTTAATTGCAACACCAGAAAAACTTCCTATAATTGATCAAAGTAATAATTTAGCATCTTTAAAAACTGAAGTTAAATAGATTTTAACAAATTACTTTCAAAAATAATAATTAGTTAATTTAGTTTTTTTGCTTGGCTGCACTATGTTGTCAAAAGTCTATATGCCTGATAAATTGTTTAAATATGCTTATGGTCGGTTAAGGCTTTAGCATAGCTATAAATTGTTATTTTGACGTAAATTTTTTTAATTTAGGCTAGTAAAATTAGTGATTTTTTGAGATATTTAAAGCTAATTTTAAAAGTGTATAATATAAAGATTAATTTTAATAATATAGGGGTTTGATGAATTTAAAGTTTAGTTCAAATTGTAACCGTTTAAAGTTTGGCCTGTTTGACTCTGGTGTAGGTGGTTTATCGGTATTAATTGAATTAGTTGAATTATTAAAGGGTTTTGAATTTGCTAATAATCCTGAAATTCATTATCTGGCTGATACTGCTAGGTGTCCTTATGGAACTAAAAGTGATGCCGAAATAATGGATTATGTTTTTCAAATTACTTCTTGGTTTAAGCAAAACGATGTAAATAATTTAGTTATGGCCTGTAATACTTCAGCTGCTATAGCTGCAAATAGGATGCGCATTTTAAGTGACATGCCGGTTTATGATTTAATTGGTTTGTCGAGTAACCAAGATTTGGCTAAATATTCTAAAATAATGGTATTAGCCACTAATGCTACAGTTAACTCCAGAGCTTTTAGTCAGGCTATATTAAAACAAGAGCCAAATCTTACAATTTCCGAAATAGCTTGTCCTGAATTGGTAATGTTGGTTGAAAGTGGTAATTTTGATACTAATGATGCCAGGCAGATACTTAAGAAATATGTTGATTTGGCGATAAGGCAAAATTGCCAGGCAATAATTTTAGGTTGCACTCATTTTCCGTTTCTTACCAATGCTTTAGTTAAGCTTTTACCAAGTAATATTGATATTATTAATCCAGCGAAGTATTTGGCTCGGGAAATTCGCCAAAACCTTCGACTTGCTAATGTGGTTAATCGCAAAGGTCAAAATTGTGTGCTTAAATTTTATACAACTGGAAATAGTGATAATTTTAAGCTACAGCTTAAACAGTGTTTAAATTTAACGATAAACCATGTTGAATTTATTGATTCGAATTATTTAGAACAATTGTCTAATATTAGTAATGAGTTGAATCCAGCCTTCATTAATAATATAAATGTTACGCCAAAATTTGCGGTTTCTTAAATTCCCTGAAATGGACAATGACAAATTTAAGTCATTAAGTGAAGTAGAACAATTGGCCTTAAATTGCCATAGTTGTAGTTTGAGTATTTGCCGCAATAAGGTGGTCTTTGGTTCAGGCAATACTAAGGCAAAAGTAATGTTTATTGGCGAAGCTCCTGGTAAAACTGAAGATAACCTGGGTCAACCTTTTGTGGGGGCAGCTGGTAAGTTATTGGATACTTTGCTTCGTGATGTTGATATTTGCCGTAAACAAGATATTTATTTGACTAATATTATTAAATGCAGACCACCACAAAATCGTAAGCCCAATAAAACAGAAATTAATACATGTCGCATTTTGGTAAATAATCAAATCAGCTTAATTAAGCCTAAAATATTAGTTTTACTAGGTAGTACTGCCTGTCACAGTATTTTAGAAATTAATACCCCAATATCCAAGATTAGAGGGCAGTGGTTTGATTTTAATGATGAAACCATAGCTATGCCAGTTTTTCACCCTTCATATTTGCTTAGATTTGCCAAAATGGCGATTAATACGCCAATGTGGTTGATGCTCAAAGATTTACAAGTGGTTAAACAAAAAATGACGGTTCTTTAAAAATATATAAGGATTAAATTTACATAAGAATTTAAATTAATCTAATTATTTTTTTAATTTTAAAGTATTATATAATTAACTTACAGATAAGCTGTATATTAAAAATCCTTCTAAAATAAAATTAAAAATTATTAATTTGCTCTATATCCCATCAATATTTTTTTATCAGGCAGGTTCAATTGACATTCGTAAGCAAAGACTTCCATAGTAGTCAATCATTTTTAGAAAGTGATGCAAGTTTAAGTAATGAAAACAGCCGCTCACATAATAATTTATCACTGAATGCTAGTAATAAGCCATTGGACAAAGTTCATAAACTCTTAGCTGAATATGCTGTATCAAGATCGCCTCAAATTAGGGATTTGATTATTGAAGCAACTTTGCCGTTAGTCAAAAGAATAGCATATGGTTTAGCAAGGCGTTCAACTGATCCGGTTGAAGACCTTATTCAGGTAGGTTCAATTGGGTTAATCAAGGCGGTTGATCAGTATAATAGTGATGCTGGTGCACGTTTTCAAACTTATGCTACGCATTTGATTACGGGAGAAATTAGACATTATTTGCGGGATAAAACAGCTATGATAAGAGCACCTCGTGAATTGCAAGAATTATCCTATAGAATAAACCGGCTTGTTCAAAATTTGACTTTAAAACTTGGTCGCGAACCCAGTGATACAGAAATTGCTTTGGAATTACAAATTCCGGTAAGTAAGGTTAATGAGGCTTATGAAGTTGATCGAAGGCGTAATTTGGTTTCTTTAGATCAGGCTTTTACTAATGAAGGTAGTGATCAGTCAATTGTCGATACTTTAATTGATGGTAAATATCAAAATTCGGTATTAGCTAAAGAAGATTGTTTTATGTTAATTGAAGCAATTAAACAATTACGTAGTGGTTTAAAAGAAGTTGTCCATTTGACTTATTTTGAAGATCTTAGTCAAACAGAAGTGGCTCGTAGACTAGGTATTTCTCAGATGCAGGTATCAAGACGGTTAAGAACTGCAACATCCGATCTTTATAAAATAATTACGCAAAATAAGAAAATTTCCCAAAATAACGAAAATCTATAACGACATTGATTCACAATAATTATGTGGTTTACGCCAGTTTAATATTAATCGGTTTAGTATTAAGTAGAATTATCTTTATTTTTTCCAAACGAATTTTGTTTGAAGAAAATATTTTTACGTTTAATAATATTTGTAGTAACTGTAATACTGCCGTAACTGGTAAAATATTTTTTCCACTCACTAATTATAAATGCAATAACTGTAAGCTTTCAATCTTACCGAACTGTTTGATTAGTGATATTACTAGTGTGCTAATTTTAGTGATGGTTTATTATAAGTTTAATGCGACGGTGTCTTTTATACCATTGGTTATATTTGCTTATTTTTTATTAAGTGCATCTATTACCGATTTCTGGTCTAAGTTAATTCCGCATGATATCACTTATCCAGCTATAATAATCGGTCTCGTTTATGCCTATTTTATTAAGAATGATGTAATGCCAGCTTTAGCTGGCATTGGAGTTAGCTATATCCTTTTTGATTTTATTGCTTTTTATGGGCATAAAATATATATTAAAATGCATGCCAATGAATTAGAACATATTTTAGCTCAAAATGAAGTAGCTAGTATTGAAGAAATTGAAGTTATGGGTGGAGCTGATGCTGTTTTATCAGCAGTTATCGCTAGTTTTTTAGGCTTAAATTCTTTGGTATTAGCATTGGTGATTGCCTTTTTGGTGGGAGCAGTACTGGGTGCAATTTATCTTGGTATTGAAATGTATAAACAAAAAATTATGCATTTAGCAATTAAACCGGTACTTTTAACTGCTATAGTTACTGGTGCCGTGGCTTTGCTCTTATTTTCAGCGCTGTCATCGGTTTTTAATGTAAGTTTTTGGACATTTTACCAGCCGTTAATATTTTTTGTTTTAGCTGGTGCTTTATTAGGTTTATTAGGATCTGGTACTAAAATATCTAAGCCTTTTCCCTTTGGTCCAGCTCTAGCTATTGGTGGCGTAATTGCGATGTTGATAATTTAAAATATTTAAAGATATGATGATAATTCATGAATGTATTTAGGCAATGAATTGGTTTTTAGGATTTTAATAACACAATCACCGGAATTTGGATTAATAAGTTTTATAATTAAATTGCTTATTTTTTTACGTTCCTGTTTTAGAACAATTAAATCAGCACTATTTATAGCCAAGTCATTAATAAAATTTTCATTTAAATTTATCAGATTGGTTAAATTTAAATTACAAAAAATTCTGATGTCATTTAAACTGTTGCATTTACCCTCATTAGAGGCATTATAAGCATTAAGCAGTTTCAATAATTCTTGTAAATGGGTAATTTCTTCCTTAATAACAATTTGCATGTTTATTTTTTATTTTTCTTTTCTTGAGACTGTTCGACCGAACATGAGCCAGCACGGCTTGCTCATGTTGATATGCCTAATTTAGGCAATAGCCAAAATTGAAGCAAAAACCATAATGTTATAAAAGCTATTGTTAAGATAATATCCATATAATAAGATTAAATTTAAGTAACTGGTTAAATTATACAATAAATTAACCAGTTAAAAATTATACCTTAATTAATTAAGGTATAATTTTTAACTGGT
>DAHXLC010000111.1 GCA_027371815.1 Candidatus Melainabacteria bacterium
CAGATTTGGTATCCGTAAATTACGCACAGGGGTAGGTAAGTTGTTCTCGCCACTAAATACCCCTCTTAAGACATTGTCTAGTTTGGTAAATGAGCCTAGTTCATTGCTGAAATAATAGGTAATAGTCTGAAATAGACCCACTCCAGTACCTGTATCGAGCTGTTTATAGTAGGCTTCGACTAATTCTAGATAATGTTTAATTAACCGTTTCTTTTCAGCATCTTCATTTTCTTGGGCTTTTTGAATTTGACGGCTAACTGAAAACATTTCTTCACTAACCAAATTTTCTGGTACCGGAATAGCCAAAGTCATGATACCAAACTTTTCACCTTGCATACCACTAGCAATTCTTTCCAATTGTTCACTGTCGCGCGTATCCACTGAAGATTGACGGATACTTGGAACTCCAGCTAAAATGCCGACGTGTTTAGCATAAGGTTCAATAATTTTGCGAATGTCGGATTGGGTAAAGCCTTGTTTATTAATGGGAATACCAGTATAGACACTTTGAAGAATGTAGGTAAGATGATTATAGGTTTCTTCAACATAGTTGGCCTCGTTTAATCCATTGATGGCTGTGCCTAGATAGAATTTGATATAGGTCTTATCGCCAATGATTAAATAGCCAAAATTAGCTCTAAGACCATATAGACTTGCCAGGACATCTTCCATCGCGTACTGGCGTTTTGGTCCTTGAGTTGGATCATTGTTTTGTTGCCCTTGTTGATTGCGCTGTTGTTTATCTTGATCCTTATCCCAGGAGCGAAGCAAGCCTTCAATCTGGACAAAAACTAAATTAGGTAAGGATTTGCTAATGATATTTTCACTAGGATCATAACCTAAATCTAGATCACTGCGATAAAGATCACGGATTTTATCGTTCCAGATATTAGACTTCGATTCATTATTGTCCATTATATTTTGTGTTTTAAGGCCATTGATAAAAGTAATTGGATTAGCTTCGTTAAAAATGGTTTAAATATTTGACAGTACCATTGTGATTTGAATTCTTTAATCTATAGTAAAGCATAACATAATTACCCTGAAATTTAACGGTAAATTTGGCGTTTTTTAAGGTAGCCATTTAATAATCAGGCATTAAATTGGTTTTAAGCTTATTTTAGAAAATAGCTAAATTTTTGTTGATTGCTTTTACTGCCATTCGTACTTACATGAATATAATGATTTCCGGCATCCAATGATTTAGGAATTCTGATTTTTAATTCAATTGGGCTTGCTGATAATATTTGAGCCGGTTCGATATCGTCTATGTATGCATGATTATGGTCGCCGATACCGTCAAAATATTTTCCCGATATTTTTAATACATCAAAGTGATCCTTGTAAATTTCCAGTTTTTCAATTATGGGTGAAGGTTGTTCGACTGAACTTACATAGGCTTGTCCAGGGATTAACTTGGCTGTAACGCTGTAGTTGTCATTGAGTAAATATACTTTTAAACTATTACTATTACTTACTGGTAATAAGGTAACAACTTGTCCTGTGTAATCTGACTGAAAATCATTATTATCAATTTTGACACCAATATAACTTTGGGGATCGCCTAAATTATCCAGGATGCTTATAGTCATGAAACTTCCGGAAACACAGGTATCAGGAAGGAAAATGCGCGAATTTTTGACTGGTTGTTTGATTAAACCTTGCATTGCTGAACCATAGTTAACTGAACCTGGGTTATTGCTTTCTTTTAATTCCGTTTTAATTTGCTCACGTAAGGCTTTATAATCTATTTCTTTCAAATCCAATTCATCGGATATATCGTTGTTATTTACGCTATTGGCATTATTGTTTTTGCTATTAGCCTTAGTACTTTTAATAATGGCTTTTAAATATTCAGTCCCTGGCTGTAAAGTGCTGTCGAGATTCGTTTCTACAGCTGCCACCGGCACTTGGTTCAAAATAAAGACCAAAGTCATTAAGAGGGCATAGCTTAAATTGCCAATTTTTTTAAACATAGGGAGAATAGCCGGACTTATAAATAGTGAAAATATTTTTGAATTCAGCTTTGCTTTTAGCTGTTTAATAAAGTTGACCAAATTTTCTTTAAGCAAAAACATATTTTCCTCGTAATTTTATTTATAAGTCGTAGTATAAGGCAAGTTAAATTATTCGTAAATCAAGTTAACCAAATTGTTAAAAGTATTATTGAATGTGATAATTTTAACCTAATTATCACATTTAAATGTGATAATTAGGTTAAAAAGTAAGTCTTATTCTACATAAATTGTAGTAATTAATGATATTCAATTTAGCTTTATTAAATTTATTTTTTAGTAGTAATTTTTGTTGCCATAAAATAAATGTTGATAGAGGGCAATTGTTTCAGCTTGTGTTAGGCCATAACCAAGATATTTCTGTTTGACCCAAATCTCAAAATGAAGGTGTTGATGAAGTTTATGGCTGGATAACCCTTCACTGGTTCCGGATGAGCCTATTTGACCGATAATTTGTCCGCATTTAATTTGCTGACCAATTTTTAAATTGGGATTAATGGAGTTTAAATGAGCATATTTGGTTATAACATTATGACTATGGCTAACCCATACCTGGCATCCTCTTAATAAATCTTCATTGCTTTCACTGGTAAATAAATTTTGTGAGCATTTAGCAATAATGTTATTGCGCACAAGAGCGCTCATATTTTTATAATTAGTATCAAGTCTTATAATTGTGCCATTGGCAGCACAGTATGCATTAGCTGGTTTTAAGCTTAAAGCGCCGTATAAGAAAAAATCAATACCTTTGTGAATGCCATGTCGATAGATACGCCGAGCTCCAGGATAAACGCCAGGATGACCAGGTAAGCTACTGCCTTTAACAGGCATGGTAAATTCTGGTAAGGGTAAATTTAAATAATGCTTAGTTATGGTGTTAGACTCAGTATAGTTTAGTATCAAAATTCTGGTATCAGCTAGTACCAGAAAGTTATTTGCTTGAGGGATTACGGTTCTGATTATTGTATTATCAGGGAAGTTAAAAACTTTTACTTCTCGAGTTTTTGTATTTAAATAATCAATTTTACAATTTTCCTGGTAACAAATAAAAAAATTGTTCTTGTTATCTTTAACCAGTCGGGTTGGAATGTTGTGATGGCTATGTTGATAGTATAACGGTTTATTTATGATGGTTTTATTAGTATTATATTGTAATTGCTGGATATCACCATGACAGTTTATAATATTTAATGCCTCTAGTGCCAAAGCTTTAGTTACGTTAAGGCAATTAGGTTTTAACTGCCAGGAAAAAAACTGTTTTAATAGTGGAAATATTTTCCCATTTTGATAAATCCAGACTTGGTTGCGTTCCGGATCTAATAAAGTTATTCCATATGGGGATACTGAAATATCAATAAATTGTGGATCTGGTTCACCATTGAACCACGTATTTGGCCGGACTAGTTTAAGTATTTGCTGATCAATTGAATATTGAAAAATACTATTTGATTTATCTAAAATATAGAAATCATTAGCCTTGAAACAAAACTGGGTAAACTCTTGAGGATGGGTTTTGAATTTACCATATTGATATAGCTGATTCGGTTTAAGTAAAGCCTTTAATTTTAGAGTCGTTATGGACTGGATATTGCTTAAAACATTAGTAGCAATATATATTTGATCAGCTGTTAAAAAATACAGATCATTGTTTACGTTATAAAAGGAAATTGGATACAGGGGATAATTGTTTTCATCGGTTAACTGGATTGAATGGGGATAATTTACCTTATTACTAGTTGTATTGGTAGTGGTTTCACTTAAAGCTATTACTTTAAATATGAGTAAAATTAAAAGTATGGTTAGTCCAAAACCAGTTTTTAAAGTCAGGTGACTAAACCAGAAAGTAGTCTTGGCAGGCATCGGTTAGCTTAATTCTTTTTGTTAGTTGTTTGGGTAACTACGGCTGAATCAACAATAAACCACTGACCATTAATTTTAAGAATGGTATATTTAACATTGTATTTATCGGTAGTATCCTTAATTGATTTTTTGGTGGTTTCATCCATTAACTTGCTATTTTCTTTGATTTCAACAAAAACCAGGTATTTAGAATTTTTATCTACGGCTTCGTATTTAGTAATGTTAACGCCTAAAGGGGTTAATTCGTAATATTTATGATTGGTTTTAAGCCAGGTAATGGCATCCTGCTGCCGTTTTAGAGCATTTAACCCCAGATAGCGATTAAGTTTGGTTGTGTCACAAATTTTAACGGCTTCTTGCTTGGCTTTTTGCCATGATGATATTAAATCAAGAAATTCACCTTTTAACTTATCTGTTGAGGTCGTTTTAGCCTGTGAATTAGCTTTAGTTTTGGCGGCTGTATTGTCTTGATTTTGATTAGCCTGAGGTTGTTTAGTGGTAGCTAAAAAATTATTTGAACTGGTATTGGTAGAATTAGAAGTAGCTGAGGTTTCTGAACTAGTTGAATCTTGCAAATTATTCACTGGCTTAGTTTCCTGGTTAATAGAACTACTAGTGGTATTGTCCTTATTAGTATTGGCATCACTTGAATTATTAAAAAGATTATGATTGGTTTTTGCCAAATTACTATTTGGCGATTTGGTGGTTTCGCCTAATGCTGAATCATTGTTCTCGTTGTCCGAAACTGTGTTTAAGTTTGGCTTATTAGTGACCGCCGACAGGTTCGCATCAGTTTCAGCGATAGAACTTTTGGTTAATTCGGGATTATTACTTTTATGGTGTTTGGTATTATTGTTACTAGCTTTATTGATGGTTTTATCAGTTTTGAGGTAATTAAAGTTATTCCGGGCTAAAACTGGTTCAACATTATGATTTAATGAAGAGGCTAAATTAATCATAATGGTTTTGCCATTGTCATTGTCAACTGTGGCTATATCAATAAGATATTTGTTAACTGGTAAAGTCAAAGGTTTTTTGAGCGTGAACGAATCAATATTGTCTTTGACATTATTGAATTTATCATTAAAATCAGATAATAGGCCGGCATTGCCACCTATAGCTTCAAGGAGAAAATCAATAACCACCTGAAGATTTAGCATTGTATAACTGGTAATTTTATCAATGTCAAAGTAAAATTTTAAACCTAAGATATTATTATTTTTATCGGTGGTAAAAACTAATTTGTTATTGTGAATATCCACCATAGTATGACTGTCATCATTACTTTGTTTAAAAGGCCCAATACTTGGCCAATACAAACCATTGACAAATTTACTGTGTTCAAAATCTGGCAATGAAGCTATGGCAATTAGTTTTTTCGCTAAATGAGAGGTATTTATTTCAGCATCATTAGTTTCATTATTGTTTGTAGCTTGGGTCTCAGTAGTAGTTTCATTACCTAAAGTGTTTTCCTGCTCTTGATTACTGGCGGTATTATCTGAATTACTTGTTTCACTTGATTTTGTGTTGATATTATCCGACTGCCATAAATCATTAATGCTGGCTTTATTATTTTGAGCCATTAGCATTGAATTATCAATTGAGGGTAAATTATTAAAGGATTGTGCTAAAATTACATTACTTGGATTTAAAGTTATAAAGCTTGCTAGCAGAATTGTTAGCTGTAATGTATTAAGTTTTATAAACAAATTAAATTTTAAAAGTGATTTTGGGTAATTCATCATTTTATTCTCAATTACTTAAATTTTAAGAGATTTTAGTTTTATTAAAATAATATAGTTTATTTTAATATCATTATAGTATAGATACTTTTACTAATTACAATAAGTACTTAATATTTATTACTACTTGACAATGATCGAAGGCTTAAAGTGGCTTATTTTGTTATTAAATATAATGATGATGGCTAAGGTTGAAGTATTGAGCTGGCTTATAAATAATTTTAAAATCTTTAATCTAAAGAGAAATTAGATTTAAAAAATTGATTTGATTATTACAGTTTAAAAAAAACTTAGTTTAAAACTTTTTAACCTGATATAACAATTTATGATAATTGTTAATTAAAATATTAGATTTTAATATACTGTTTTTAAAATTGGGAATTTTTATTATAGATAGTAAAGTATTCCAACGTTTAATTAATGGTTACCCATAAGATTTAAGGAAATACATGAATCATACTGAAACCGAATACAAACCTCAGGATATTGAGGAAAAATGGCTATTGTTGTGGGAAAGCAATAACCTTTATCAGGCGGTAGATAATCTCGACAAGCCTAAATTCTATTCTTTGGTTATGTTTCCTTATCCAAGTGGTGATTTGCATATGGGGCATATGCGCGTGTATACAATTTCGGATGTTATCTCTCGATATAAACGAATGCTTGGTTTTAATGTACTTAATCCGATGGGCTGGGATGCTTTTGGTCTACCAGCTGAAAATGCCGCTATTGATCGAAAATTACACCCTGGTGCCTGGACGCAATCCAACATAAAACATATGCGTGATACCCAGTTAAAGAAGCTTGGTACCAGTTATGACTGGTCGCGTGAAATTATAACCTGTAATCCTGACTACTATAAGTGGACGCAATGGCTGTTTCTTAAGTTTTATCAGCATGGTTTAGTCGAAAGTAAGTTTGCACCAGTTAACTGGTGCGCTAAATGTGCATCGGTTTTGGCTAACGAACAGGTTGAAGATGGCCGTTGCTGGCGACATGGCGATGAAGTAGTCATTCAAAAACAGATGAAACAGTGGTTTTTAAAAATTACTAATTATGCTGATAAATTGTTGGATGATCTTGATCTTTTAACCGACTGGCCTAATAAGGTTAAAACTATGCAGGCAAACTGGATTGGTCGCTCTACCGGTGCTAATTTAATCTTTACCTGTGAAAATAAACCTAATATCCAGATTGAAGTATTTACTACAAGACCTGATACTGTATATGGTGTAACTTTTATTGTCTTATCGCCTGAGCATCCTTGCCTACTTGAATTGACTATAGCTGAAAATAAGTCTAGCGTTGAAGATTATGTAAATAAAGCTCTCATAAAAACTGAGTTGGAGCGATTAAGTAATGAAAAAACTGGTGTGTTTACAGGCAGTTATGTGGTAAACCAGTTTAATGGTGATTTGGTACCAATTTATGTAAGTGACTATGTTTTAATGAATTATGGTACTGGGGCTGTTATGGCAGTTCCAGCGCATGATGAAAGAGATTTTCAGTTTGCCCAAAAATATAATTTACCCATTAAAGTAGTTATAAGTCCAGAGCAAAAAATTCCGGATAAGCTTGAATCTGCCTATACTGGAACTGGTTATTTGGTTAACTCTAATCAGTTTAATGGTATGAGTAACAGCCAGGCAAAATTTGAAATTGTTAATTTTGCCTTTGAAAATAAATTTGGTGAACCCTGTACCCGTTTTAAGCTTCGTGACTGGTTAATCAGCCGTCAACGCTATTGGGGCTGTCCGATACCGTTAATTCATTGTGATAATTGTGGCATTGTTGAAGTCCCGCAGCATGATTTGCCCGTACTTTTACCCATTGAAGAAATTAAATTAACAGGGCAAGGTGGATCGCCACTAGCTTGCCTGGATTCTTTTGTTCAGACTACTTGCCCAAAATGTAAGGCTAAGGCGGTAAGGGAAACTGATACCATGGACACGTTTGTTGATTCCAGCTGGTATTTCTTAAGGTATCCTGATAGTAATAATTCTCAATTAGCGTTTGCCAGCGATAAAGTTGATTACTGGATGGCTGTTGACCAGTATGTTGGCGGAGTTGAGCATGCAATATTACATTTACTTTATTCACGCTTTTTTACCAAGGCTTTATATGACATGGGTCTGGTCAAAGTAAAAGAGCCATTTCTTAATTTACTATCTCAAGGTATGGTTACCCAGTATTCACAAATATCGCAACGGGTCGAGAAAATGTCTAAGTCAAGAGGTAATGTTGTCGGAACAACCGAATTTTTTAGTAAATATGGTGCCGATACAGCTCGATTGTTTACTTTATTTGCGGCTCCACCGGAAGTTGAATTAGAATGGTCGCAAGATAGTGCCGTAGGCCAATACCGTTTCCTTAATAAAATCTGGCGTTTGGCTTACGAAATTCGTGAAAGATTTGGCGAGTTTAAGGCCGGTTACCTGAAAGATTTAGATTTAAAGGCCTTGGATAGCGATGATCTTGAACTTCTAAAAATTACTAATCGTACGATAAAAGTTGTTACGGCTGATTTAGATCCACAAAAATATACTTTTAATACGGCTATAGCCAGGCTAATGGAATTTGTTAATGCCTTTAATAAATATCTAGCCAATATAAGCCAAATTAAGGCTGTTAATCAACAGCTGGTTTATTTTTGCAAGCATAAGTTTTTACTTCTGCTTGCGCCTTTTGCTCCATTTATTAGTGAGGAAATCTGGCATCAGCTTAAATTTGCGGATGCTGATAATCAGTCCATTCATAGCGCTAACTGGCCTGATTTTATTGAAGCGTTAACTGTAAGCAATGATATTGAACTAGTGTTTCAGATTAATGGTAAATTAATCAGTAAAATCAATACGGTTCGTGGCCTTAGTCAAGATGAAGCTAAAGAAGTTGCTTTAAAAGATGAAAAAGTCCAGCAAAAAATTACCGGCAAACCTGTTAAAAAGATTATTGTAATTAATGATAAACTTGTTAATATTGTGGTTTAATAAAAAAGCTATAATTATTCATGTTTAAATTCTTAATATCGTAAAATGTTCTTTTTATGACCTATGTAAAACCCCGACAAGTTGAAATTGCTCCGGAATTCCCGTTAATAACAGTATTAGCATTGCTGGCCGTGGTTTTTTGTTTTATGCAGTCGTCGGGTGTTGGTTTACAATGGTGGTTGGAGCATAACTGTTTAAGCCTGGTTAAACTTAGCCAGTTAATCAACTGTAAGGATTATGTACCGGTTTTAATTAATATTTTTTATTCCAGTTTTATCTGTGCAAATATACTTCAGCTTTTAGTTTCGCTATATTATATCTGGTCGGTTGGTCATAAGCTTGAACAGTTTCTTGAAGCTAAGGGTTTTTTGTTATTATTGTTTACGACTTTACTTACTACTTGGCTCGTTATGTTTTTTGAAAAAAAAATGGCTAGAAGGCTCTCAATATAATGTTGGTCCAGCGTTACTAATTTTTGCCTGTTTAGGTGGACTATTGGTCTTACCAACTAAAAAAAGGCATCTAGGGCCAGTTGATCGCAGTAAAGTTGTTCAACATGAAGAAACATCTTTATTAGATAATATTAAATCGTTAGATCCTAAATTTTTACTGTTAGTTTACATATCTTATGAAGCTGCCCTAGAATATTATATCCGTCAGCATAATACCAGTATTGTAACCATACAGCCACTTATGGGTATTTTTGCCTTTGTCTGGGGGATGATTTTTGTTGGTGTTAATTTATCGGTATCTAGTGAAGAGGCTGAACATAGACCAATGCGTAATATGGCTAAAAAATTATATAAACAAATGCGAAATTATGATTTGTCCGAAAAAGATGCAATTCTGGCTGTTTCTAAAGAATTAAAAGTCCCTTACTTTCAAATTAAAGAATGGATATCTAAATAAAAATATTTTAATTTATATTTAGGATAAAGAATTTAAGCTTGGATATACTAACTTATCATTGATTAAGCAATAGCTATGCTATACGATATAATGATAAAGAATTTAAGCTTGGATATATCATAACTTGTCATGGCAACAACAGTAAATTTTTTCAATGATTTTAAACTGTATGGGGAAATGGCAGTTATAATATCCAGGAAAGAGAATCTTAAGTTAAATTATCTTTATACTGATAAAATAAGGTAAATAAGATCGAGGATATTCATTTGTTTTTGGCTCAGATTCGTTGGCTGCGTTTATTGCAGATTGTTCTTGATATAGGATTAATTTGCCTGTCTTTATTTCTGGCTTTTTATTTACGCTTTGATGGATCCATTGAGCTTAAATATCTGCATGAGTTAAGTCGGTTTTTGCCAATTGTTATTGTTTTACAGATAGCCGGTAATTTTTTCTTTGGTATTTATCGCAGGCTCTGGCGTTATACTGGTTTAACCGAAATAATGGAATTAGGTTTAAGTGTTTTAGCTACTTCTACCTTATTAATGTTAATTCGACTTAGTGGCTTATTCATTTATCATAACGAACAATTATCCTATGCCATCATTTTAATTTATGCACTGTTAGTCAGTGCCTTTATGAGTACACCTAGAATTATTCGACGTTTGCAGATTGAGCATTTACAAAGGCGGCACTGGCGTCAGCCATTTCGCAAACGAGCCTTGGTCGTTGGAGCCGGTGATGCTGGTCAGCTGGTAATTAAAGAATTAGAACAAAGGCAAGATTTAGGTGTTGATATTGTTGGCATTGTTGATGATGACCCGCAGAAATTAAAGAAAAAAGTAGGCAGGGCTGTTGTTATTGGTAATACGCAAAAACTTAAATTTTTAATTGAAACCTATCAGGTTGACCAAGTGGTAATAGCTATGCCATCAGCTTCCAGCGATCAAATTCGTGCCATTATCGATATTTGCCGGGACTGTGAAGTAGAAACCAAAATCTTACCGGGTTTGTTTGAGCTTATTAATGGTAAAGTTAGTGTTAACCAGTTACGTGAAGTCTCGTTAGAAGATCTATTAGGCCGTGAGCCAGTAAAATTAGATATTGACTCAATTGCTAACTATATTGAAAACCGTTGTGTATTGGTAACTGGTGCTGGTGGATCTATTGGTAGCGAATTAAGTCGACAAATTTTAAATTATGAACCAGGTACAATTCTTTTGCTGGGCAAAGGTGAAAATTCAATATTTAGTATTTACGAAGAGCTTAAATTGCGTCCGTCCAGGGTTAAAATTATTCCGCTTATAGCTGATATTCGCGATACGCAAAGAATGTACAATATTTTTGAGTCCTACCGACCTAATGTCGTTTTTCATGCAGCTGCCCATAAACATGTCTATTTAATGGAAGTTAATGTAGTTGAAGCTGTCAGCAACAATATTTTAGGAAGTTATAATGTAGCTAAATTAGCTAAAGATTTTAAAGTTGAAACTTTTGTTCTGGTCTCAAGCGATAAGGCGGTGAATCCAACTTCAATTATGGGTGGCAGTAAACGCATAGCGGAAATGGTCATTCAGCAGATTAACCAGTCTTGTGATACCAAATTTGTGGCGGTGCGTTTTGGTAATGTTTTAGCCAGTCGGGGCTCGGTAATACCAGTATGGAAAAACCAGATTGCTAATGGTGGGCCAGTCACTGTAACCCATAAGGATGCTATCCGCTATTTTATGTTAATTCCTGAAGCGGTTCAGTTAATTATTCAAGCTGGTGCCTTAAGTAATGGCAGTGGTGAAATTTTTGTGCTGGATATGGGCAAGCCCGTAAAAATCCTGGATTTGGCCTATGATTTAATTAAATTTTCGGGTTTGCGTCCGGATAAAGATATTAAAATTGAATTTACTGGTCTTAAGCCTGGTGAAAAATTATATGAAGAATTGCTTACTAGTGCAGAAGGTTTACAAAAAACCTTAAATGAAAAAATTTTGGTTGGTAGCCCTAAGCCTTTTAGCGAAACAGAAATTAACCAGCATTTAGAATTGCTTAAAATATATTGCATTGAAAATAACGAAACCCAAATTCGTGAATATTTTAGTAAAATAATTGAAGGTAGTTTAATTAATAAAAATCCTGGTTAAATACAAAGTTGAATATTTCAGTTAATAATTGTTTATTGGCAGTTTAATTAATAAAAAAACAATGTAAAATAACCAATATTTTTAATGATAATCAGATTTTACTATTTTAAGTTAACCCTTTGTTCGATATTCAATCAACCATTTATATGATCAGTACAATGACCCTAGATTTATCAAGTAAAGAAAAGCAGTTAAAACAAGAACTGTTAAAGCTGGACAGTGTAATTATTGCCTATTCTGGTGGTGTTGATAGCAGTCTTTTAGCTTATTATGGTAAATTATTGCTTAAGGATAAATGCCTGGTGGTAATAGCCGTATCGCCAAGTCTGGCCAGTTTTGAACTAGATTTTGCCCGATCGCAAGCCAAACGTTTAAATTTTAACTTAATTGAAATTAATACTAATGAGACGCAATTACCTCAATATAAGGAAAATAATGTCAATCGCTGCTATTTTTGTAAAAGCACTTTATTTCATGATTTGACTAATTTAGCTAAAATACATAATATCAGTCATATTGCTTATGGTGCCAACCTTGATGATTTAGATGATTTTCGTCCTGGTCATAAGGCTGCTAACGAATATAATATTTTAGCTCCTTTGGTATTAGCTAAGTTAACTAAAGCTGATATTAGGCTTTTAGCCAGTTTAGCTAATTTGCCAAGTTATGACAAACCACAGTCTGCCTGCCTTTCATCACGGTTTCCGACTTTTATTACGATTGATGATACTAAGCTTTCTCAGGTTGATAAGGCGGAAAAATATTTGCACGATCTTGGCTTTAAACAATTAAGGGTAAGGCATCATAATGATTTGGCTCGAATCGAGTTAGCTCAAGCCGAAATTACCCGACTAACCCAAGATTTAACTTTAATGAATCAAATTACGGCATATTTAAATTCCTTAGGCTATAAATTTATTACTTTAGATTTAAATGGCTATCGTATGGGATCTAGCGTGGAAAAGTCAAAAATATGAATCAGGAAAACCTCGTAAAACTGCTCGAACAATATAAGCATAATGAGATTCAGCTTAATGAAATAGTTGAAAAATTAGCTATATTACCTTATGCTGATCTAAATTTTGCTAAACCTGATTTGGATCGATCTATTCGCCAGGGTTTTGCTGAAACAATATTTTGTCCTGGTAAAACTGCCCAGCAAATTGTCGCCATTGCTAATGAATTAGCAAAATCTGAGCAATTGGTATTAGCTTCTAAAGCTGATAAGAATTTAGCAAATGAAGTTTTGGCCTTAAGTCCAGGTGCTAAATATATTGCCGAAGCGTTAGTCATATACTGGGGACAGTTTCCGCAGCTTAAACACCACCATAAAATCAGCCCGGTTTTAGACTCTAAGGCAATGAATAAATTAGATAAGGATTGCACTAAATCTATTTTACCTAAGTCAAGTAGTGAATTGGCCAATCAATGCCCGAAAACCTTTACCGTTGGTTTAATAACAGCTGGAACTAGCGACATTAGTGTCAGTGAGGAGGCTTTCGTGTTTTTGCAGGCTTTGGGAATTAATACGGTTAAATTTTATGATATTGGCGTAGCTGGATTGTCAAGACTGTTAAGTAATCTTGAAGAAATTAGGTTTTGTCAAGTGTTAATTGTTGTTTGTGGTATGGATGCCGCCTTAGCTAGTGTTGTAGCTGGCCTGGTTGCCTGTCCGATAATTGCCATCCCCACATCTATTGGCTATGGTGCTAATTTTACCGGTTTGGCCGCGCTGTTAAGTATGCTAAACAGCTGTGCTAATGGTCTTACGGTTGTAAATATTGACAATGGTTATGGAGCTGCACTTGCCACATATCGAATATTCAATAAATTTTATAATTAAGGTATACTTTAAGAAAATTATGCATACTATGTTTATAGTAAAGTTATTTTTTATATTTAATCAATTAGTCGTAGATTTAAAGAGTAAACAAGGCAAATGGAAGATAACGAGTTGACAACTGATATTAAAAGTCTTAAATCCAAAAGGCTAGTTGCCTTAATTATTGATTTAATGGTTTGTTTTTTTGTATCATTGATTTTTTCTATTATCCCTTTTATTAATAGAGTCTTTTCTTGGCCCGTTGTGTTTCTAGGTTGTTTTTTAGTTAAAGATGCTTTATTTGAAGGAAAAGGGATTGGCAAAAATTTCTTAGGCATTCAAGTTGTCGATAGTGGTAATGCGGGTATAATTTCATATAAACAATCAATTATTCGTAATTTAGTATTGGTTTTTCCCTTATTAATTTATGATGTTGTTATACCATTATTAACACTATTTATTAAAAATGCCGTAACTATGAATATTATAACTACCATAGTAGTGTATGTAGGAGCTTTATATTTTGCAGTTGTAGTTCTATCGGAAAGCTATAAAGCTTTCATTTTAAATAATACAGTTAGATTGGGAGACAAAATGGCTAAAACAGATATTGTCATTACAAATAATTAGAATTTAGAATTAATTATTTTATGAAAATTAATGCCATAAGGAGCTAACGTTAATGCCAAAAAAAAATAAGATCTTAATTTGGGGGCCAGCCAGCAGCTTGTCAATTCCGGTAGCTGTAGCACTGGCAAAAGCTGGTTTTGAAGTTCATTTTGTCGGCAAATCTTTCTTAAATTTAATGACACCATTAAATTTAAAAGCAGGCTTGAAATCAACTTTAAAACTTAATTTCCTTGAGCAGATTAAGGATGAAAATTTTAATGAATGTATTAAAGTTATTGATTCTAATTCTATAAATTTAAATAATAATTATGCTGCTGTAATTTTCTGTGGTTTGCCACCACATTTTGACGAAGCTAAATTACCTCGAGCTCCTTGGTCTATTGATGAATTTTGTAAATTGGCTAATTTATTTAAACAAACTCCTGTATATTTTATCTCTTCAATTTGGTCAGCTATTCAGGAAGATGATGGCACGGTATTAGAAGATATTGGTTATAATAAACGCAAGCCTGAAAGCGCTTTTGAGGCAGTATGTCAAGCTTATGAAAATGAACTAATTAAAAAAAATAAATTTTTGAACTGGTATTTAATAAGAATACCTTTAATTCTTGGTGATAGTCAAAATGGTAAAACTGTTAATTTTACAGGATTATATTCTTTAATTCACCAAATGCTTATTCTTAAAAACAGTCATCCTGGAGCTGTGCCTCATTCAGTTAATGGATCCTTAAATATTAACTATAATCCTCATGCCTGTTTGAATTGGCTGCCGGTTGATATTTTAAGCTTTTTATTGGTTAACTATATTAATGATCCTATTGCCCCCAAAATTTGTAATTTAGTTCCCACGCAGGCTTTACTTAATGAAGAGTGGATTAATACCCTTGCTAAAGCTGTAGGGTTTAGTAAAGCCATTAAGTCTGATTATGATAATCTTGCTATTGCGCCAACTTTACGTAAACTGTTAAATGAAAATATTCAAATTAAGATGCGCAATTTATATGAAGTCATTGGTCGTTATAAGCCTAATTTATCTAATCTTGACGAAACTTATTTTACTAATTTAATTAATTATGCTGAGGTTAAAAACTGGGGCAATGCCAGTAAAGACCTTTAGTTTGTGTTAGCCTTAAATTAGCTAGAGTTTGCAATTGCCTGCAATTAAGATTAACTAAAACTTGAAACGGTTAATTAGTAACTGTAAGCTATAATCCAGGTTTTAAGCTGTGATTTAGCGTCTAACGTTAACTTGAATTTAGTTATTATTAGGGTTAATTATAGATTGAATAAATGTTTCATCTTCGTCTAATAAATCAGCAATTTGGTTAATAGCTAGTTTTTTAGTATAATAGAGTCGTTTAATATTTTTTTCCAGCCAAAGCTTCTTGCCTTTAGCTTTACCCTCTTCTATACCTTCGGCTTTACCTTCGGCTTTACCTTCTAACACACCATCAACCTTACCCATTCGATAAAGATCTGTATCATGAGCATTTATATGAACCGGCATATTTTCTACCTCGATTATTTCATTAATTTTAATTATAGCATTTTTTCGTAAGCTTGACAATGTTGTTAGCATCTTGATCAATTCACCCTGGTAGTTCTCGTCGGTAATTGAATTTAGAGAATTTAATAAATTTATTAAATTCTCTTGCTCTAGTCCATCGCTACATAAAATGCTAAGCAGCTTAACTTTTACATCGCTGCCATTTAAAAATAGCTTGGCCTGTAGCGTTGACAAGTCAATAATAGC
>DAHXLC010000130.1 GCA_027371815.1 Candidatus Melainabacteria bacterium
GATAACCTAATTCACGAAAACTCAAATAAGTAAATTGGCTAAAATCGTTGCTATAGTTTAAGCCTATGTGGCGCTTTGCGATCAAGCTGAAACAGCAATTTAGTATTATTGGGAATTTCCCCATAGTATTAACTGATTAAAAGTTATACATTTATAATAATTATATATTGTAAAGGTTAAACTATGGATAAAAATAATTTACATGACTTACCGCATAATTCTTCTAAGAATGAAGTTTGTAAGGTTAATAATCTAAATTTATCAGCCATCGATTCGGTTAGCTGTGCCCAGGCTAAAAGTTTTCACCCTGATTATGCTTATAGGAGTCAAACAGCTAAATTATGGCATAAAGACGAAATTGAATCGCTTGATAAAAATATCCAGTTAAACAAGCATTGTGACTATACTGTTCAATATGGTGACTGTCTGGAAAGTATTGCCTTGCGTGCACTTAAGACGCAGAATGGCGATAAACAAGTAAATGCAGCACAAATTGATAATGAAGTAAGAAAAATTGTTGAACTTAATCATAAAAATTATCCATCGCTCAAGTGCAACGATTCGCTAATTTTACCTGGCTGGCAGTTAAAAATTCCGGATTTTACTTGCAAGGTTGATCATCCGACTAAACCAGTGCCAGTTGTATCTTCGCCGGTTAAAGACGTTCCCGATTGTCCTAAGCCGGTTATCCCTGTATCCCAACCAATTGCAACTGTTCCAACTGAGGTTAAGTATAATTATGGTTTACCTACTTGGAAAATACCGATAACCCAGCCAGATCAACCTGTTGACTCGGGTGGTTGTCATCCTGTAGTGGTTAAGCCCGATTGTGGCTGCCATACTGCACCCGTTAATCCTCCTTTAGAACCAGTACCACCAGCTCCACCAGTTAGTCCACCTGTTGAAAATCCGGGCGTGCCCATTGCACCTGCTCAGCCACCATATTTAGGTCCAACACCGGTGGAACCTCCCGTACCGGTAATGCCTCCTGTCAATATGCCTTATCCTATGCCCAATTCTGGTTATTTAAATATGCCACCAGTTATCGAGGCTCGTCCTCCAGAGCCAGGATATTTACCCAGGCCATATGAAATACCTCCATATTTTACTGGACCTACCATACCTTATCCTAACTGGCAGATAAATCAGACTTATAGTCAGTTAAATCCTTATCAAAGTGATTTGCCACCACAAGAACGATATTAACGGTATTAATGAATAAGGACTCACAAATAAGTAAAGAAGAATTTGCTAATAAGAATAAAGTTTTAATTATGGCTTGTGGTATGGCTTTACTGCAAACCCAATATATTTTTACCCGCGAAGTTGGTTCGACTTTTTTTTCTACTGAAATCATTGCTATTTTTTCCACAGTAATAATTTTAATAGGCATAAGTGTTTCTTATGGTATAGGATATCGTTTGCTTCCTGAAGTATTTAAAATCTGGACAGTAGTAAATTTTGTAATGTGTGTATTTATGCCGTTAAGTATTAGAGCTATTTATATATATTACTGTAATATGCACGACACTCCACAAGCCTATTTGATAGTAGGCTTGTGGGGTATTTTTATTTTAGGTGGATATTTTGCCGTGTTTTTGCCAAAATTTATTAACGATGGGGTTAACTTTAGTAAATTATATATTTTTGAATTGATAGGATCATTAACGGGATTAATTTTAATATTAGTATTACAAAAATTTGAATTAGTTTTATTGAGTTATAATCTAGCTCTTTTAGTTATATTTTATCTGACTATTAGTAATTTAAATTTTAGAATTTTAGCTACTGGTCTAGTTTTGGTAATGATGATTTTTTATCCATTTGCTAATGAAGCTATACTTAAAAAATATTATTCAGCTGTTTATGGTTTAAATTATCCTAGTCTTATTTTTTCGCAGTTTTCTCCTTATTATCTGGTAGATGTGGTCTCGAGTAATTTAGGCTTATCTTTATTTCTGGATGGAGTCCCTTATTATGAAAATTCCGTCTTAACTGGATTTAACTATGGTTTATCATTTATTCCCGGTAGTTTAAAAAATCCTCAACATGAAAGCCATAAAAAAGCTTTAGTGGTTGGTAGTGGTAGTTTATCCAGTGCTGCTTATTTAAAACAATTAAACTATGATGTGACCGTCTGTGAAATAGATCCAGTTGTTTTAGATGCGGGCTTAAAATTTTTTAAATTTAAAAATCATTTAAAGTCTGGTGATTTTAAAACTTATATTGGTGACTGCCGTACTTACTTAAATAATTTACCTGCTGAATCGCTTGATTTAGTGGTAATGGACGTGCCAGCTCCTTATCATATTCAAACGGCAATGTTACACACTACCGAATTTTATAATATGGTCAAGTCTAAATTAAAAAATAACGGTTTATTATCATTAAGCTTATGTGGTGGGAGTTTTAAAAACCATTTATCAGTAGCTATTGCTGCTTCAGCTTCAAAAACCTTTCCTTGTTTTATAGCTAATGATTCGCATAATGTGGATATGATTTTTATTTATGCTTCTAAGGATCCAAATATTTTAGATATTCCTAAACTTAAGTCTTTGTTACCGGATTTAAATAATCTTAACCACTATACAATTTTAAATCAAACTGAAGTTTTAAATAAAATCAAAAATGCCAAGCCCTTAACCAATAGTAATTTAATACCTACTTTGTTTTTAATGCGTAATGTTTTATAAGTTTTTTAATGCAACGATTTTAAATATTTTTCTTACGGGGGTTTTCTTAGGGTTAGCTCAGCTGGAACTTACTTTTATAACTATCGCCAAATTATCCAGTTCAATAATTTGGTATTTTATGCTTTTATGTATTTGGTTATTAGCTTCACTTCTGGGCACTTATTTTGAGCAGTATATGATAGCTAAATTACCAATTTTAGCAAATTTTAAATACTTGAAGGCAATTATGTTGTTGATTTGCATAGTTCTTAATATTTACTGTTTTAATTTTGATTTTAATTTTAATTATACTTATTCTGGTTTAATTTTATTAGCGGTTTTAGCTAATGGTTTTTATGCTGGTAGTTTTTTAGCTAGTCAGTATCAGAAAAAGCTTTCACTAAACATTTTACTTTGTGAAAATAATGGTTTTATTTTAGGCTATATTATTGGTTATCTTATGTTGTTTTTTGCGCAGCCGTTTTATGTTTTTATGGTTTTAACAATTGGATTGATTTTGCTGAATTGGCTAATCCAAAAATCCAGTACTTGTATGTTAGCTGTCAAATAGTGTTATTAAGGAATTTCTCTACTAGGCATTAAATGGATGAGGCTAGCTAGATTGATTACTTACTTTACTGGTATTAACATTTGGCAAACTCGTAAGAGTTCTGCTCACGTAGTCAATTTCTGATTCATAATCATTAAGCATTTTACCGTCAATTTTAGCTTCTAAAGTTTGGGCAAGAATATAGCCAATTTGTTTGCCTTCAGTAATACCAAGTGCTAGAAGATCTTTACCTGTAATATTTAATTTTATATGCATAAGGTTAATGGTATATTCCTGAAGCATCCGTCTAATTACTGTTCCAGGGCTAGCTACACAGGCCATAATAATTAAAGAATGCTCATTTAAGCCAATAAGCATATTATGAACTTCAGATAATTTTGGCATTATTTTCAAGCTTTCATTTTCCTTAAGCCATTGATTGGCTTTGGCAATAATTGAGCGGTTTTTATTAGAAATCATTAAGCGTTTAAAAATATTGTTTAATTCGGGATTTGGTATATTTGCTAATAATACTCCTAGATAAACAATAAATTTTTCATTTAATTTATAGCGTTGAATCATTCTGGTAGCAAGCAGTAATCTTAATTTAGTTTTGTAATTATATTGAATATTGGGGGATAGAAAGCTAAAGGACTTGCGAAAACTCCAGAGTAAATCAAGCGCTTTAATGATATCATTACTTTCAAATACTTGTTTTAATTCATTGGCAAATCTGGTACCGCTTAAATCATCAAGAACACCCATTTCAATAGCGCGAGATGCTAATTCATATGTTTTATTCTCAACTTTAAAATTAAATCTGGTAGCAAAACGAACCATGCGAATTATGCGCGTTGGATCTTCGATAAAGCTAAATGGATGTAAAACCCTTAAATATTTAGCTTTGATATCCGCTAGACCTTGGAAGTAATCTACTAATATCCCATATCGGCCAGGATTAAGGCAAAGGGCTAGAGAATTTATACTAAAGTCACGTCGGTACAAGTCGTGCTTTAATCTTGATTCTTCCACTTGAGGTAAGGCTGCTGGATATTCGTAAAACTCAATTCGAGCAGTAGATAAATCGATTAAATATTGTTTTTCGGCCTTAAAAATAATGGTGGCAGTTTTAAACCTTTCATGGGTTGCCAGAATTTCAAAACGAGCTGGATATAGTCGGATTAGCTGTTTGGCTAATTCAATTGCCTGGCCTTCAATGACTAAATCTAAATCATAATTTTCTTGACTTAAAATAAGATCTCTAACGCAGCCACCAACTAAATAAACAATCATATTTAACCGTGCTGCTATGACACCTATTTCTTGAAATAGCCATTTAAGTGAGGGCTCAAATCTAATAAGTCTTTCGGAAAAGTCTATTGTCGGGATATCTGTTGTTGCAGTAGTATTTTCCTGATTAGCTTCTTTGCTTTTTTTGTCATTATATAAAGTGTTAATTACATTGGCTCTAGTGACAATACCTAATAAGGTATTACCTTCATCAACTACTGGTAATCGGCCAATATCATTAGCTACCATTTTTTGTTGGATTTCTTTAATATTAGTAGCTGGATTTACGGTAATCACAGGTTTACTCATAAAGCCAAGCACTCGTGCATGTTCTAATTTATGATGAATGGCTTGATCAATGTCTCGTCTGGTTACCACACCTAAAATTTCTTTGTTTTGAAGCACGATTAAACCATCTTGATTATATCTTAACATGAGGCGACGAGCCTCTTGCATGGTTGTATCTGTTAAAATGGTACGAACCGGAGTCGTCATAATTTCGGCAGCGGTGGTTTCGGATTTTGAATATAATTCTAAATAATGGATTAATTCCTGTTTAAGCTGAAGTAATGGTTTATTCTTAATGACAGCTGATCCGGCTCCAGGATGTCCAGCTCCACCGAAGATTTTAGCGATACTGGCCACATTTATTCCGTTAGAATCAGATCGACCGACTAAATGTATGCGATCGTTCATTTTACAAATCACAAAAGCAGCATCACTGGCTTCAATTTCGAGTAATTTACGGGTCATACTGGCTAAGCCATCTAAAAATTTCGGGCGTTCATTTATGGCGATAACAATTTTCAAACCATTTATATAGATAATTTCAATTTTTGTAACTAATTCATGAAATAATTCAATTTGTTCTTCACTCATTTTAAGTGCAATATAATCATTTACCTGGGTTAGGTCAGCACCATATTTTAGTAAATGAGCTACACATTTAGCATCGGTTTCGGTTGTTCCTTTGTAAGTAAGACAGCCGGTATCTTCATAAATTCCAATAGTTAGAAGTGTTGCTTCAAAAGCTGAAAGGGGGATTTTCTCTTTAATGATTTTTTCAACGACTAAAGTTGTTGCTGATCCAACATTTTTAACAACTGAATTTTTCTTGTATTTATGGACTAAACTTTCACTATCAATCTGGTGATGGTCAAAGATTGTATATGGAACATTATATTCTGAACCAATAAGCCGTCTTATATTTTCGTCTAGTCTTTCAATTCTTTGACAGTCAACAATGTAAACGTGAGCAATTTTACTTAAATCCAGGTATTTTAATTGGATTATTGGCAAGGAGTCACGATATAAAGATAAAAAATTGCGGACATTACCATAAATTGGATAACCTAAAATCATTTTTGCATTTGGATAAAGCTTAGTAATGCCAAATTCACTAGCTAAGGCATCAAAATCCATATTTGCGTGAGTTACAACAATTTGCATTGAAAAATAATGTAGGTTTGGTTAAATAAATTTACGATTGCTAGTAGGCATATCTTTTAAGCATTTTTGAGAATTTAAGATTTTAGGAAATTACTTTTTTAGGTATTTTCGTAACTGTTTATACAATACCCAAAAAAATATAATTATAATCAATAATTTTAAACTATAAAATTATTCGTGTTTTGACATTGGTTACTGATGTTTTTAACCATTAATTAATTATTTGTTTGTTTAAGTACTTTTTATGAGGGTATAAAGATCTTGCAATCTTTGGATGTTAAATAATTATTATGTTTAGCCCTTTAGTCCTGGAAAATATTTATTTTTTTTGTCTCATCACCGGTAGCTTTTTTATTTTGGGAAGTCTACTTATTGGGCATTTAGGTGATACGGGTAATTCTAGTGATGGCATGGATTCGACTTTGGGCCATTCGGTTGAGCATGGGCATAATAGTGGTGACATTGATAATACCAGTAATAATAGTAGTATTATTGCTGGTATACCTGGTGGTAAAACTAATTCGGTTTTCTTTGATATTTTAAAATTTATTAATCCGATGGCCTGGTCGATATTTTTATTTTGGTTTGGGCTCGTTGGTAGTATTGGAATTAAGTTGTTTACTGTTCAACTGGCTTTTATCCTTTTAATTCCAGCCATTATTATTGGTTATTTGGGAGTATTTATTTATCAGCAAATTATCCGTTTTATGGTAAATAAAATGACCGTGACTAATGCTTTTAGTCGAGCTGACTTGGTGGGTACCATTGGTAAAGCCAGTTTAAACATTTCTAGTACGGGTTTTGGTGAAATTGTTTATAGCTATCATGGTCAAAAGTCATGTTCGATAGCTCTGGCTAAGCTTAAAGGTGACACTATAAATAAAGGTGATCGCATTATAATTGTTGATTTTAAGAATAATCACTTTTTGGTAGAAAAGTATTGTGAAGAAGAATGTTAACTAAATCAATTATTGTATATGATTCGCAATGTAATTTTTGTATTAGTCAGATTAATACAATTAAGAAACTTGTGCTTAATAAAGATATTTTTGACTATCAACCACGTAACAATGCTGATTTAGAATTAGCCATTCCCAAAATTAAGACTTTTGATTTTAGTAAAGGAATTTTATTTATTAATAAGGATCAAGAAATTTATATTGGTAGTGATGCAATATATCACATTAGTAATAATCTTAAGGTATTGCATTATTTTAGTTTTTTATATCAAATACCATTTTTAAAACCAATATTTAAATTTTTATATTTTTTAATTGCAAAGAATCGGTACTTCTTATCCCGATTTTGTAATTCTGATAATTGTTCTCTTTAATGTTTAATTGTAGATATAGATTCGCTAAATTAATTTTGCTTGGCTGACTACTGTTACTCTGGTTCAGGCGTAATCAATAAGTTAAAAAAAATAAACGACTAATTTAAACTATTGATTTAATTAGTTTTTCGGCCGCCAAATGGGGATCTGTTTTGTGAAGCCAGACATCATTAACTAATTCGCTGGCATTACTAGAATTATCAATAAAATCAAGTGCTGATTGTCTGACTTTAGCTGCAACCAGTTCGGCTAATTCTGATTTAATGCGATGTTTGCGCCGTTGCTCAAGCTTTCCCGATGATTTTAAGAATTTAAAATGTTCACCTATTGCCTGCCATAATTCTTCAATGCCAATTCCTTCTTGGGCTATGGAAATTAAAACTGGTGGCATCCAATCGGCCTTTTCTTGGATTAAATCGAGTGATTGAACAATATTTGATGTGGCTTTATTAGCTCCAGGAAGATCACCTTTATTAATTACAAATATATCACCAATTTCCATAATGCCTGATTTGATGGCCTGAATATCATCACCAGAGCCCGGCATTAATGCTAGAATCGTGGTATCGGCCATTTGGGCAATGGCTAATTCACTTTGGCCAACGCCAACCGTTTCAATTATAATAATGTCGTAAGCAAAAGCTTCTAGAACCCGAATGGCATCATAGGCTGCTAAGGCTATACCGCCAAAATGACCACGATTAGCCATTGAACGGATGAAGACGCCACTGTCTAAAGTATGTGCCTGCATACGAATGCGGTCGCCAAGAATGGCTCCACCACTAAACGGGCTGGATGGATCAATTGCTAAAACACCAACTTTTAGACCACTTTTGCGAATTTGCCCGATCAAGGCATCAATTAAAGTTGATTTGCCTACACCGGGAGGTCCAGTTATACCAATTAAATGAGCCGTTCCAGTTTTTGGGTAGATTTGCTTTAAAAGCTTTAAAGCTTCAGCACCACCATTTTCAATAGTTGTAATGGCCTTGGCAATTGTTCTTTTGTCATTTTTAACCCTTTCGTTTAGATTCAATTTATTAACTCCGTTTAGGCTTGAGGAATTGGAACAATTAACCAAATTGTTAGTCTATTATATTAGTTAAAGTTAAAAATATTCGTAAATAATTAATTTCCTTAAACTAATTATTTTAAAAAGTATTTTTTCGTGAATTTAAGGAGACGGTCATGTTGTCAAGGTTAAGTCTTGTGCTTATAAATATAACATTTATTAGTTTCAGCTTGGTAAATCCTGTATTGGCTCAAAATACTAATACACCTAATCAATTGACTTTACATAAGGCATGGTTCGGGAAAGGTAAACAGTTTAAAGTAGAGACTAGTTCAGGTAATGCTTTTGAATTTAAGGAAGGCTTTTGGGGACGTAAAAAAATTAAGGTAAATTTGCCTAAAAATAATAACTTTAGCTATAATAATGGTTTCTGGGGTAGTAAGATTGAGGCGAATTCTCAATTTGGTGATTCCCTAAGGATAAACCGACCATTGCATAAATTAACACTGGTCAATGCTAACTTTTCTGGTTTAAATACGCAAATTCATAATATTCTCAATAATCCAGCCAAGCCTAATCCATAATTGTATGAATTCTGACTTAAGGCAAATTGTTAAGTTGTGGATGGGTTTGTTTGATTAAAGTGATTCGAAATTGTTAAGTTATGGATGGATTTGTTTGATTAAAGTGATTCGAAATTGTTAAGTTATGGATGGGTTTGTTTGATTAAAGTGATT
>DAHXLC010000131.1 GCA_027371815.1 Candidatus Melainabacteria bacterium
TAATCTAATACCGTTATTAATAGTATATTGAGGAGGTGTCTCAAATAATTGTAAAATTTTAGAGGTTAACGAATTATCATCGATTAAAAAGTTATTAACTTGATTAGAAGGATGAGTAGATAATCTAAATTTATTCATTTTTAATTTAATTTCTTTAATTAGAGATTGAGTTTCAGGTAATAAATGATAACCTAAAAAATAAATATTAACTAAGATAGCCCAATAGAAAAAATCTTCATTTTTGCGAGTTTTTAATAATGGTTTAGATTGAAATAAAGGAACAATTACATTAATTAAAAAATCTAGTTGATGAAAATCTAAAACAACAGTGGGTTGCCGTGGGACCGAATTTAGTAGAGATTTACGAGGTTTAGTTAGAATTAAACTGCCTTTATTATTAAAATACTCGTGAATTTTTTTAAATAATTCTAATTCTTTATGATGATTTTCAAATTTTAATCGAGGCTTCGCTTTATTTGTAGAAAAAGTAGCGTCGCCATCAATAAATCCACCTAACCAAAAATCAGAAATAATAATATTAGGGTGGGGATATTGAAGATGTTGAGAATTAAATGATCTCATTTCCTGATAATATTGAAACATAAAAGTTTTACCTTGTTCAGTGAGATGGGATTTATTAGATAATAAGTTAACAGCTTTTTGAAAAATTAAGAATTGGAAATATTTTGAACTATTTAAAGAAATGTGATTAAAAATAGGTAATACAACGTTAGTTAAAGAATGATGATCATTAACAAAAAAATTACAACGGTTACCCGAGACGGAAATATGACCGCATTGTAAAGTATTATTAATATATTTTAAAACCGGCAAATCATCGATATGAAGACCAATTTGAAAAGTCAATAAAACACTATGATAATGGTTACCGTTTAACTGACGTAAACTAATATTAAAATTACCTTCGGCATCAGTAAATCCGGCAAGCCACTGTAAAAAAGAAACATCAAGCGCCGTAACGGCGCTCGGGCCAGATTGGTCACACGGCCGTGGGACCGCCCCGAGACCAGAGCGCGGCGAAGGAAGATTAATTTTAAAAGGAGAGTCAAGAGAAGACCCGCTTAAGCGGGATTCAGAAAATTTCAGGTTAAACAAATTACCCGCAACGGGTAATTTGACGGCATGAGGGGCCAAATTAAAGGGGGAAATAATATTGTGAGGGGCTTGCATTATTAACCCGTGAACAATTTTGTTATCAAAAATTTATTAAAAATTTTTTTCAACGCCTTTTCAACGTTGTTCAGACTATGTCATCAATATTGCGCGGTGCGCGATATTGCAGGGTTTTCGTGGCAGGATTATTGTAAATAATGTACTCACCAGCTAGTCGTTGAACCTTCAAGTATTACAAGCAAACTGTCAGTTTGGCTTTAAAACGAACTTTGGCACACCAATTAGTGTGCGCGGTTCGTTATATTTATTTAATACAAGATTGGCTGCAAATTAACCTTATTCACACTTTGGGAATAAGGAACTCCTTGCAATTTACCCTGTTTTCCATAAACTTAGGGGACCACGAGCCAGAATTGGCGCGAGGGGAGAATTTACTGAGGAAAAAGTTTTCTTCCTTTGTTCATTACAGACTTTATTATTTTAATTTTATTAATTGTATCAGCCCTCGAGCCTTCGGCGATCGGGCGATCAAAATTTAACTCTTTTTTTAGTAATTCAGCTACTTTAACAAAATCTTTAAAATCTAATAATTTTAGACCCAATAAAGGATAGTTTTTAAAGAATTTAATTATTTTTTTTTCAATATCTTCAAATTTGTAGGTAACATAAGTAGCAGAGGACGGTCTTGTAGATACTTTTTCTAATAAACCACAATCTAAATAATTTTTAATAATTTCTAATAAGGGATAATCTCTTAGATGTTGAGATATAGAAAAAGAAAGTTGAGGAGTTTTAGAGCCGCGTTTAGCAAGGTTGTTATTTAATTTAACATAAAAACAACCTTCACCATCAACAAAACCAACTAACCAATATGGATCTTTAATAATTTGTTGAGAAATTAAAGGTCTTTGAAGGGGAATGATATTGGGAAATTCTAATTTTAATTTAGAGGTTAAACCTTTATTCATAGAAGATCTAATAGAAATAATTAGATTAAAACCATCTAAATTTAAATGTTTTTTCGTAAGAATTAAATCAATAGCTTTACAAAAAAGTAGGAAATCAGCTTGTTTTTGAGTTAACATTGGAAAATTATTAAAATGAGGAATAATTTTAGTAACTAAATCATTTAGAGATTGAACAGAATAAATAGCGGAAGATCTACCATCTCTAACTCTCTTTAGAATAGAACCAACACCAAAATAATTTTTAATAAGAAATAATAAAGAGATATCTCTTTCATGTAATTCAATTGAAAAAGTAGGAATAACATACCATGGAAAATTACGATCTCTTTGAGAGATTTTAAGAACAAAAGAAGATTCAGCATCAGCAAATCCAGTAATCCAATAAGGATTTAAAGTTTTAATGGGGCCTTCTTTAGAACTGCTGTGATCTAATTGAGCAGCGGCGGGAAGAGAGCCAGTCGCCATATAAAAAGTAGAACCATAAACACCATCAGCGATAGTAAATTCAGAATGAAAATATTCATAGCCTTGTAATAAAGTAAAAATAGCAGCTAAAAAGATAGTAAGATATAAAGAAAATAAAGCAGATTTTCTGTCCTTAGCAACTAGAGAATGATGAGCCCAAGTGATAGAAGCGCCAGAAGATAATAAAATAACGCTGTTAAGTAAAGGAATTTCCCAAGGATTGAGAGAGTGAATACCTAAAGGAGGCCGTAACTTAACAAAAAAACCCAAAAATTAAGCTGAACTGAACAATTCTCTATAAATATTTATAATCTATTACAGTTATTATTTATCTAGTTGTTTATAATCTACTTCAAAGGTGTAGGAACAGTGAATGAAGGAAACAGCTTTAATATACCAGCTTTGCGAA
>DAHXLC010000140.1 GCA_027371815.1 Candidatus Melainabacteria bacterium
ACGGGTCAAGAAGTTTGTCAGCATTTTATGCAAAATAAACTTGAATTTGTAATTATCGAAAGTGACCAGAATCGCTTTGATTATGCTTGTGAAATGGGTTACTTAGCTATTTTTGGTGACGCTTCTAATGATGAAATCTTACCGTTATTATCAAGATGATGTACTTCACCATAGCCCACCGTTGTTAAAGTAATAACGGTCATAAATAAACAGTCGAGAATCGACCAATGCTCGATTAAACTAAAACCTAAACTACCAAATACTATTAACGCAGTTAAGTAACAAATATCGGTAAGAAATCTTTTATAAATGTTGGAATTCAATGTGAACCTGTTAAAATATTATCTTAAATTGTAGTTTAAATAATAAATTAAAGGTTCTTTTTAAGGCTTTTAACTTAAAATAAATTAATTTTAATAGTTTACATAATGGAGTTGAAATGAGTACTAAGTTAGAATTAGCCCCAGGCAAAGTAGTTCAAATTATTGGACCAGTTATTGACGTTGAATTTCCCAGCGGAAATTTACCCCAAATTTATCACTCTTTAATCGTTTCCGGCAAAAATCCTAGTGGTGACGAAATTAAAGTTGTTTGTGAAGTCGAACAAATGCTTGGTGATAATGTTGTTCGCACTGTTGCCATGAGTTCGACCGATGGCTTAACCAGGGGAATGAAAGTAACCAGTACTGGAGCTCCGATTTCAGTTCCGGTCGGCAAAGAAACTTTAGGCCGAATCTTAAATGTCTTAGGTGAAATTGTTGACGAAGGACCACCTTTAGAAAAATGTGAGAAATGGTCAATTCACCGCCCGGCTCCTAAACTAGTCGACCTTAAAACCGATGTCGAAATGTTTGAAACCGGTATTAAAGTTGTCGATCTTTTAGCCCCTTACATTAAAGGTGGTAAAATCGGCTTATTTGGTGGAGCTGGCGTTGGTAAAACCGTTATTATTATGGAATTAATTCATAATATAGCCCTCCATCACGGTGGTTATTCAGTATTTGGTGGTGTTGGTGAAAGAACCCGTGAGGGTAACGATTTATGGAATGAAATGAAAGAATCCAATGTTATTGACAAAGTAGCTCTGGTTTATGGCCAAATGAATGAGCCACCAGGAGCCAGAATGCGCGTTGGTCTGTCAGCTTTAACGGTAGCCGAATATTTTCGTGATGTAAGCAAACAAGACGTATTATTGTTTATTGATAATATTTTCCGCTTTGTTCAAGCCGGTTCTGAAGTTTCAGCACTGCTAGGTCGTATGCCATCGGCTGTAGGCTATCAGCCAACTTTAGCTAATGAAATGGGTGAGTTACAAGAACGTATCACCTCAACGCAATCAGGTTCCATTACTAGTGTCCAAGCAGTATACGTGCCAGCTGACGATTTAACCGATCCGGCTCCAGCTACAACATTTGGTCACTTAGATGCGACCACCGTGCTTAGCCGTCAGATTGCCGAATTGGGTATTTATCCAGCCGTTGATCCTCTAGCTAGTACCAGTACGGCCTTAAAACCGGAAATTGTAGGCGAAGAGCATTATAATATTGCTCGGGGCGTACAACAAACCCTCCAAAAATATAAAGACTTACAGGATATTATTGCTATTTTAGGTATGGATGAATTATCCAATGAAGACCGTTTAACCGTAACGCGAGCCCGTAAAATTCAACGTTTCTTAAGTCAACCCTTCTTCGTAGCCGAAGCATTTACAGGTAGATCTGGTAAATATGTTAAATTAAGTGAAACCGTTCAGGGCTTTAAACAAATCCTCGAAGGCATGTATGATGATATTCCTGAACAGGCTTTTTATATGGTCGGAAATATTGAAGAGGTTAAAGAACAAGCTGCCAATATGGCTTAGTTTTAATTTTATTATAAAGAGGATACTATTTTGTCAGCACCAAATCGTGATGTATATATTTTAGGACGGATCGAACAAGAAATTATTGAACCGGTAGTAAGACGCATTCTTAAATTAAACCGTCAATCTGAAGAGCTTGACATTAACCTCTATCTAAATTCTAGTGGTGGCAATGGCTATAATGCTGATGCCGTTATAGCCCTAATGCACTCCATTAAGAATAAAGTCAATACTATTTGCCTAGGACACGCATTATCTGGCGCTTGTGAAATATTAGCCAGTGGTACAGGTAATCGATCAGCCTATGAATTTGCCACCATAATGTTTCACCAGACATTATGGGAAGCTGAAGGTGATATCACTAATTTAGAAATTCAGGCACAACAAGGCCGGCGTTTTCGTGATGCCCAAGTTGAAGTATTGCATCGTGCGACTAAACAAGATAAAAATAAAATCCGCAAAGACATTGAGCGGGATTTTTATCTAACAGCTAAAGAAGCACTGAATTATGGTATCATTGATTCAATTATTCATTTTAATAAAACAGTTTAATAATTTTAAGGAATAAACTATGGCTAATTATTTAAATTTAAAAATTGTCACTCCCGAACGCATTGTCTGTGAGGCTCAAATTAACAAAATTCAGGCAACGGCAATTGATGGTGAACTGGTAATTTTACCAAACCACGAACCAATTGTAACTGCTCTGGCAATTAATCTAGTTAAATTTGAAAACACCAATAAAGAAGAACATTATTTAAGTGTTATTGGTGGCATTTTAGAAGTAGAGAACAATACCGTTACTATCCTAACCGACATTGCTGAATTAGATGCTGAAATCGATATTGTTCGTGCTAACCAGGCTAAAGAACGGCTGGAAGCCCAGAAACTTCAAACCAGTATTGAATCGCGTGGCAAAGATACCAAACTGGACTTAGCTTTAATGCGGGCAATTACACGAATTAAAGTACATGAATTAGGACTATTAAAAACTACTAGAGGTAAAAAATAAATTCTAAACTATTTCTTACTAGCTAAATAATTATCAATTCTTCCCGGAATAATCGATAAACCCATAAGTGCTAAACGCATAATTGGACCATCAACAGGCATTACACTAGCACCAACTAACAAAATAGAATCAAAATTATTGGGTTTTAAAAATTCGGTTAATTTATTATATTTATTG
>DAHXLC010000147.1 GCA_027371815.1 Candidatus Melainabacteria bacterium
TGAATAACGTAGTAAATATTGTGTCGATTTGACTTTAGTATTACAAGATGGTTGATCTATCACGTTTTGTTAACTTGAATAACGTAGTAAGTATTGTGTAGAGCAAGCATGGGCAATTGGCAATGAGTTTAAGCTGTTTTATTTTCTTTTACCTTTAGGTTTTTCGGTAATTAAAATTGAACTTAATTTAGGGTATTTAATTTGAAGTATATTTAAACTGATTTGATAAAGCATAGCAATAACATTTAATATTGTTTGCAATATAATAAGCGTAATTTTAGTAATAAAATCCAACCCTGCTTTTAACGTCATTGATGGATTGCCACCACACATTGCGGTTAAAATTCCAAATATTAAGGTGATTAAAATTATGGGACTTATGATATTTTGTAAGAATAAAGTCATTAATAAATTCATTTTTAGGTTAACCTCGATAATCGAATTTTATGTATTTTAAAGATGATTTTTTTTAGGGCAAGCAAATATTTGGTTATATAGACAAGGGAATTATTTGTTTTGTTCCATAAAACAATTTTATATTTAGCCCAACATTATCAACATCAGCTAATAACTTTTATGCGCAATATTTTGCAAGTTACTACTAACGGATCCAAAAATCAAATTAATGATTAAGCTTTTTATCGGGCAATTAAGTTAAACCAGGTAAATTACTAGCTTTACCTAAAATAAAATGAAGTCCAATTACGATATTAAAGCAAAAGGTTAAAATACCTAAAATAACATAAATATAATTTAGCTTTTTAGAGCTTGCAAAAGCTGTTTTACTAATAATGGCAATTAAGGTATTGGATACTAAAAGGCCAGTTACAAAAGCAACAAGCATAATTATGGCTAAATTATTTTCTTTAATCCCACCCATACTAGTTATAAGTAAAATTTGCGAACCGGTTTCGGCTCCTAAACCATGTAAAATACCAATAAAAAAACTAACCTGTAAACCATATTTGGTAATATTTGCTGGTTTTTCAGATTTTATTTTGAATAGTTTAAAATAAAGCCAATTGTGAATTTTTCCCCAAAACTCTAAAATAAGCATCCACCGACTTTGTAGCTTAAAAGTTTCTTTATTCCTTAAATTTTGAATTAGGGAAAATAATATGATAAGACCTAAAGCAATTAAGCTAAATCCAACCACCCGCTCCATAATAGGATCAATCCATTGCGGTAAAATAAGGGTAAAATACAAAGCGCCTAGACCTAGACTTGCTACAATAAAAGCATGTCCTAAAGCATACATTGAAGCAAAAACTAAAGGTTTGATTTTCAGTGAATTATCATTATTGCCTGCGCTAGTAATGTCCATTATGGCTGCAATATGATCTAGATCTAGGCCATGTCGAAATCCTAAGGCAATGGCATTTAATAATAGTAAACTTGGATAATTCATATTTATTTAAACTGACATTTTTTTACTCTTATTAATTGGAAAATTTAACTTTGATGAATTTAAAATTTCCATTAATTGCAGCATATCCAAATTACATTCCATATTAGCAGCAATTTTATTAATCTCATTTCGAGTATTTGATTTATAATCAAAATGGGATAAATTATTTAATCCTGCCCATTGCAAAATTGCTTGAAGGCTTGAATTTTCATCAAAAAGCCCATGTAAATATGTGCCTAAAATTAGATTGTCTTTGGATACAGCTCCTTCCTTTTGATTTTGGGAGATTATAGCTGGATTAACTAACGCATTGCCAGTAGAAACCCCCATGTGAATTTCATAACCACGCACGAAGGCTTTATTATAAGCGAGGTAGCCTTCTACTAGCTTTAATTGTTTATTTTTAGTTATGGTTGTTTCTAATTCTAATAGTCCTAAGCCTTGTGAACTTCCTCTATCCCCTTCGATACCCCATGGATCATGAATGACTTTACCTAAGATTTGCAAGCCACCACAAATGCCAATAAGTTTTCCGCCATATCGCAAATGACGAAATATTTCCGTATCCCAAGAATTTTTAATAATGAATTTTAGAGCTTCCCGAACATTTTTACTTCCTGGTATAATTATTAAATCGCTTTTGGGGAAAAGTTCAGCCGATTGAGCATAAGATACTTCAAGATTAGGACAAAGAAATAATGGTTCAAAATCAGTTTCATTACTAATATATGGTATTTTTAAAATAGTAATTTTAAATTTATTATGTTTACTGGTTAAATTATTCGGTAACTCATGTGATAAACTATCTTCAGCTTGTAATTGCAAATTGTTAATATATGGCATTATACCAATTAAGGGTATATTGGTTTGTTGATATAGGTAATCTATTCCGGTATTTAGTAACTGTTTGTCACCACGAAATTTATTAATAATAAATCCTTTAACTAATTTTTTCTCATTTTTAGTTAATAAAGCCCATGTTCCATATAAGTGAGCAAAAACACCACCACGTTCAATATCAGATACTATTATTACGGGACAGTTGACTTGTTTCGCAAAGCCCATATTAGCTAAATCATTTTGAGCTAGGTTGATTTCAGCTGGACTACCAGCTCCTTCAACGATAATTACATCATATTTTTGAGCTAAATTGTAAAATGATTCTAAAACATAAGGGATTAATTTGGCTTTTAAATTATGGTAAGAGCTTGCATCAATCATAGCTTCATATACTTTCCCTTGAACAATTACTTGTGATCCGGTATCGCTTGACGGCTTTAAAAGCACAGGATTCATATCACTATGAGGCTCTATACCACAGGCCATTGCTTGTAAGGCCTGTGCCCTGCCTATTTCTTTGCCGTCAAGCGTGACAGCACTATTTAAGGACATATTTTGAGGCTTAAAAGGCGCAACGTTAAGACCAAAATTAACTAAAGTTTTGCACAAACCTGTAACCATGGCACTTTTACCAGCATTAGAAGTAGTGCCTTGTATCATTAAAACTTTAGCTCTCATAAATTTTCAGCCTATTTGCTAAATACAATTTAATACTATAACATTATAAATTTTGCAAGACAACATTTAATTAAATTTAACAGCGATCCTAATGCGAACCTTTAATTGAGATAACACTAGTTGTCATAGTTAGATTGTTGTGAGTCAATGTAGCTAAATGTCAATATCATGATAACAAAAAAATAAGCCATTCCAAAAAGCATTTTCGGCAAAGTTGAAAATTAGCAAAATCAGGCTGTACGGATCCTTGAAATTTTATTTTATAGTTTCGCCAACTTCAAAAAATTCAACATTGGTATAACTTTTATTAGTTACAAATTCCACGACTCTTTCGGTACAGAAAATCCATGGGGAATTTTCTGTAAATTTAAATATATCAGCATCGGATAAATCAGCTTCTTTAAAAAAGTAACCATAACCTTTTT
>DAHXLC010000156.1 GCA_027371815.1 Candidatus Melainabacteria bacterium
AAGATTAATCCCAAGGAGATAATCATTAAAACCTATTTGACTACTGATAAAGATTTGAAAATTGAAAAAGCGGTTCGGGAAATACCGGATTTTTTTCTGAATAACCCTAAATATAAAATCACTACCCTGCATGAATACGCATTTAACGAAGAGCGTGCCAAGCGTAGGATTTATGATTATTTTAAAGTGGTGGCGTTAGATGGTTACGGACTTAATCATAAGGTTGCAGCAACAATCGCCTGTGGAGTAATTCTGGATTACTTGGAAAAAACCCATGGTCAAAACTTACCTTATTTACCAGGAATTACAAGTTATGAAATTGGGGAAAATCTGGAAATTGACCATCAGACCCAATGTACGCTGGAAATTTTAGAAACGCTGCGTGATAAAAAACTTCAAGGATCATTGTTGTGGGCTATTGATAAAACTAAAACAGCTATGGGTGCTAGATTACTGCGTAAGTGGCTGGTAAAACCGTTAAAAAACTTAACTAAAATTCAATTACGCCAAAGTGTGGTGGAAGAGCTTTTGAATAATGAAAGGCTGAAATCTGGTCTAGAAGATGCCTTTAATCAATTAAATGATTTAGAACGGTTAAGTGTTAAATTAGCCCAAGGTAATGTTAATCCTCGGGATCTTTTAGCTATAGCTGAGTCCTTAAAAAAACTGGACTTCTTGAATACTATATATGATGAAGCTACATCTGCCTATCTAAAGGAATTAAGTACGGTTGGTGAGTTTAGCAGTGACTTGGCCAATTTGATTTTAACTGCTGTGGCTAAAGATGCTCCACGAGAGCTTACCGATGGTAATATTTTTCAAAATGGTTATAATGAAAATCTTGATGAATTACGTTCTTTGCTTTATGGTGGTGAAAAATGGCTTAGTGAATATCAGGCTAGTGAAATTCAAAAAACTGGTATTAAAAATTTAAAAGTTTCCTTTAATCGTGTGTTTGGCTATTTTATTGAAGTCACTAATTCATTTAAAAAGTTGGTACCAGTTAACTATGTACGCAAACAGACGTTATCTAATGGAGAGCGTTATATAACAGATGAATTAAAAAAATATGAAACTAAAATTTTATCAGCCAAGGATAAGTCTTGTGATTTAGAATATAATTTATTTATTGAACTAAGGAATCATTTAAAGTACTATGGTAGTGAATTATTAGAACTGTCACATAAAATTGCCACCATTGATGTGCTTTTAGCTTTTGCAATAGTATCTAAGCAAAATAATTATGTAAAACCAATAGTTGATGATTCGCTGCTAATCGATATTAAAGCAGGTCGACATCCTGTGTTGGAAGCGATGCTACCCTTAGGCACTTATCAGCCCAATGATTTGTTGCTAGCTGGAGAAAGCTCAGCTAATCAGTTAATTGTACTAACTGGACCTAATATGTCAGGTAAGTCCAGTTATTTAAGGCAGACTGCGCATATTGTTATTTTAGCTCAATTAGGCTGTTTTGTTAGTGCTAAACTAGCCCGTATTGGTCTAGTCGATCGAATTTTTACTCGGATTGGCGCTAGTGATGATGTGACTTCTGGTCAATCTACTTTTTTAGTGGAAATGAGTGAAACTACACAGTGTTGTATTTTATCTACTTCGCAGTCGTTAATTTTACTTGATGAAGTTGGTCGAGGAACTAGCACGTATGATGGGGTTGCTATTGCATATGCAGTGGCGGAATATTTAGCCACTGCTGTAAAAGCCCGGACGATTTTTGCCACTCATTATCACGAATTAAATTCTTTAAGTAACTCATATCCTCAAATTGAAAATTTTCAGGTTTTGGTGGCAGAAAGCGGTGGGAAAATAGAATTCTTACATACAGTTGCTCCAGGTAGTGCTGATAAAAGTTATGGTATTCATGTGGCTTCGATGGCGGGTTTGCCAAATTCGATTATTGCCAGGGCTAAATTTTTAATGTCAAAAATGGAAAAGAAAAGTGGAGCAGCATCTATTTTAGACAATAAACCTAAAAATCAACAGGAGAGTGGTGGTTTAAGCGTTATTCAATTAACTTTATTTGATAGTTTAAATTAACGAGGCTGAAACTTGTGAAATTTAATCTTAAATGAGGCAAAAGCAGAATTAGCTTATGCTGAATTAGGAAATATGCGTAAGGTCAATAATCAAAATTGAACCATGGTGATTACCCCATAGTTTTTCGTATTTACCCTAGTATAAAGTAACGTTAATAAATGTTATATGTATGTGATATACCTTTAACTTGGCAATAATGATGGATTCTTTTACCGATTTAACTGCGCTTAAACAAAAACCAAATAAGCTATTGCATAATGCGGTATTTAATGTTGGCCAATTAAGAGCTAACACTAATTTATCTACTAGCGATATAATTGATAGTATTAAGGGGAATAGGGTTAATTCGGCTTTACCTAAAAGTATTCCTGTAAATGACGTTCAAGCCAAAACCGCACAGTCAGGTAACAACGTAATAAAAGATATTGGTAATAATGTTTTTAATAGTTCTTTTTATCAACAGGTAAGTGATTCTAAATGGGAATTATTAAGAAAAGGTACTATTGGTGGTATTGGCGGGGTAATTAGTGATGGACCCACACCTTTTACCTTAGGCAAATTAGCTGATCTGGTTATAACTAAATATCCTGAAGAATCCAGTGCCTACAAAGTTGCTAAATGGTATCAAGATCATTTTAACCCGAAGCATTTCTTAAAGAACCGCCTCGATACTCGTAATGTTACTTTAAGTAGTGAAAATGACAATATTAACAGTATCTTAACCAGGGATAAACTTGATATAAGTACTTTAAGTAAAGAAGCTAGTATTAATTCTAACGATACTAATATAACCAATGAATTATCCAGGTTGCAAGCGCGACAGAATTTTTTAGAATCAACAGATTTTTTGGATGCTAAAACCGGTGCTTTAAAATTAAAAGAATTAAGTCTGGAACTTAAAAGTAACCCCGAATTATTTACCAAATCAGAAATTCAGTTGTTTGAAGATCGTCAGGCTACAGTAGTTGATATGAGTCAAATTGAAAAAGAATTAGCTAATGCTAGTAAATTCTGGGGAGGCACTGGCATTTTTGAGCATTTTGCTAAAGGTGCATCTTTTGATATCGCTGAAGTATTAGCCAATGACTACTTAAATACGGTTTTGGAATCAAAAAATGGCAGTTGGAGTGCTGGTCTATTGTTATTACCACTGGGGGCGGTAATTCCTGGTGGTATGGAAACCAAAATCGCCTGGACTGCTGGTGTTATGCTTGGCGGAAAACTTCTCGATTTAAGTGTTCCTGCTGCATCACATAAAGCTATTGAAGAAGTCCTTCATTCCACTAATTTAGATGCAGCTACGATGAGTTTTGCTGCTCTTATGCCGGTAGATGGTCCGGAATTAAGGTTGGCTTTGGTTGGTAGCTCTTGGCTCATTGGTCGAGCTTATAATTATTTTGAACTGCCCAATCAATTAAAGAAAAAGGTCTGATGGTTAAAGATTTTTTAGTACAGGATCCTTTATTGGTTCCATAGGTAAATTCTTGGTAAGCGTATTTTCAGCTTTAGCTGGCAAGGGTAATTTAATCGTAAAAGTTGAGCCTTTATTAAGTTCGCTAGATAATTCAATATTGCCTCCATGAGCTTTGATGATAGTCAAGGCAATCGCTAGCCCTAAGCCAGTACCGCCACCATAACCTTTGCTTCGGGTACGCGAGCGCTCAACCCGGTAAAAGCGGTCAAAAATACGTTGTTGATCGGCTGGAGCAATACCAATTCCTGTATCAATAATTCGAGCTATTGCTTCGTTGTTGTCAACACGAAGAGCTACTGTTACTTTGCCACCACTTTGTGTCGCCTTGATAGCGTTTTGTGTGAGATTTAAAAATACCTGTTTAAGCCTATCTTCATCAGCAATGATTTTTATTGGCTCATCTGGTATCACAAATTTAATTTCGATTTGTTCTGGTGCTAAGACGCTTACTGTGTCTTCAACGGTATGAAATACACGACGTAAATCAAATTCGGTTTTCTGGTTAATAACTGATTGGCCCGCATCAGCTCTGGCTAGTTGTAGTAAATCAGATACTAGCCTGATTAAACGCCCCGATTCGTCAGAAATAGTCTGAAGAGCTTCAACCATGAGTTTAGCGTCAACATTACTTCCTCGTCTTAATAACAATTTAGTATAACCTTGAATTGAAGTTAAAGGTGTTCTTAATTCGTGGCTTGCATCAGCAACAAATTGACATTGAATATTTAAGGATTCTTCCAGCCGATTTAAAAGTTTGTTGAATGAATTGGCCAATTCTTGGGTTTCAGTTGGTTCAGCGGGATTTAATTCGACTCTATTGTGTATATCAAGATTGGCTAAACTAGTTATGGAATCTAAAAGCTGATTAACCGGCATTAAAATAACACCAGCAAAATACCAGTTAAAGACAATTAAAATAGGTATAAGCGGTAAATACCAGATACATTCATAAATATTTAAGCTATTACGTTCAAAGAAAAAAATATAACTCAGAATAATGGGAATTAAACTGGTTATAGACATTGCTAAAGTTGTTCGGGCGCGAATTGAATCCCAAGGATATTTTTTATTCATAACATAATAATATTATTAGAAAAATATATATTTGCAATTATAAATATTTAATAATTCCATATAGTAATTCTTAGGTTGGAATTACCATATGGAATTATTTGGATTATTGATGCGGCTTTTTATGATAATAAACTGCCATTTTC
>DAHXLC010000161.1 GCA_027371815.1 Candidatus Melainabacteria bacterium
AAATCATATATATAATTTAAAACAAAGTAGTTGTAAAATCAATATTAGAATCAAAATAAAAATGACAATAAGTAGCTGTTAAAGAATTAATTCTATATACAGCTTCTCCAGGAATATTTTTATTAGGGTATTTGGCTACAGCCAATGGCTGTAAATTAATCTTACTTTTAGAATAATGAAATGTATGGCCACGGATATTGCCAAATGCTGTTACTAATTCTTGATACCCTAACCTGCTAATTTTACTTTGCATAACAGCTTGTCCAGGAATAATACCAGTTAGTTTAGCCATATTCTCATTTGTGTCAGTTAAGCTTTCCATTAAATAAAGCATACCACCACATTCTGCGTATATTTTTTTATTTAATTGATAATGCTTAATTATCGAAGCTTGCATACTTATATTTTCTTCAAGCGCTTTTAAATGTAATTCTGGGTACCCACCAGGTAAATACAAAGAATCGATATTAGGTATTTTTTTATCATTTAATACTGAAAAAAATACAATTTTGGCTCCTAGTTTTTCTAAAACGTTAATATTTTGCGAATATAAAAAAGAAAATGCCAAGTCATTGGCAATGCCAATTTTTTTGTTTTTTAAACTTCTGGGAAAAGCATTTATCGACTTTATTTTAGCAAATTCAATAGGCTCAAAACAATTAATTAATTTACATTTGTCAATCAACTCAATACCTGATTCTAGCTTAGTAATTAAATCAGGTATTTCCTTAGCCTGGCAAAGGCCAAGATACCTTGAATTTAGGGCAATTTTAGAATTCTCTTCAATACCACCTAAAAATTCAACTCCTTTAAAATCACTATTATGAATTAAATTTAAATGATGGTCACTGGCTATTCTATTAGCCAAGACTCCACATAAATTAATTTTATTATTATAGTTAGCTAAACCATAAGCCAAAGCCGCAAAACTTTGCGCCATGGAGCTAGCATCAATGATGGCTATTACCGGTATATTAAAAGCTATGGCTAAATCTGCTGTAGAAGGTATACCATCATAAAGCCCCATAACACCTTCAATTAAAATATAATCCATAGAAATATAAGCTTCATATAAAAGCCGTGCACAGTCATTGTGCCCAACCATCCATAGGTCTAGTTGTTTAACCTGATTACCTGAAGCAAATTCTAATATTTGAGGGTCGAGAAAATCTGGACCAATTTTAAAAACCTGAACTTTAAACCCCATTTTTCTCAATTTATAAGCAAGACAAGCAGTTATGGTAGTTTTGCCTTGATTGGAAGCAATACCACTAATTAACAAAGATAAAGCCTTCTTTGACATTAAAACTCAATTCCTTGTTGAGCTTTAATTCCTTGCTCCTGATAAGGATGTTTAATACATTTAACTTCACTGACCAAATCAGCTATCTTAATTAATTCAGTTGAAGCATTACGGCCAGTAATAACAATATGTAAATGGGCTGGCTTATTAATTAAAAAATTTATAACTTCTACTTCATCTAGGTATTGATGCTTAAGAATAATATTTAATTCATCTAAAATTATCATATCAAAAGTATTACTAGCTATCATTTCTTGAGCTAAAGTCCAGGCTCGATTTGCTGAAACAATATCTTGATTTCGATCTTGTGTGTTCCAAGTATAGCCATCACCCATTGATTTAAACACACAATTTTTATAGTTTAAAAAAAAATTTCTTTCAGCAGTATTTAAAGCACCTTTAATAAATTGGATAACACCTAGATTCATATTATGACCTAAAATTCTAACAGCCATGCCGAGAGCTGCTGTAGTTTTACCTTTACCAGATCCAGTATAAACTATAATCAAACCTTTTTCTTTAATGGCCTTGGCCTTTTTACTTTCAAAAATTTCTTTGTGTTTTTTTGCTTTATTTAAATAAATATTTTCATCATCCATTATTCATTAACCCCATGATGTACTAGTTAAATCTGATAACTGGTGCTCAATATGATGCCGGTCAATATCACGTCCAATAAAAACCAGTTGGCTTTGTTCAATCGATAATGGCGAATTATCTACTGGCAAAGAATAAACTTTATTTGGCACTGATTGAAACTCATAAATTTTTGCCTCTTTAGTAATAATATAACCTTTAACTCTAAAAATGTTTTGTTGACTAATTACTTTATGAAGTGCCGATTCCATAATTTCAAAATTTTGTTTTTCATTACTTATAAGCATAAATGACAACCAAGCAGGATCGTGTTCATGAATGTGCTCATGTGTTAATAAACCATGATCATGAGGTTCAAGGTTAGAATGACGATGTCCATTCAAATTATTGGGTATGGCGTTAACAGCATAATTGCTAATATTGGAATTAATAATAGTATGCAAATTAAGGCCTAAAGCTAATTCTGAATCTAAATTTCCATGATAAGCAAGCTCAATAAACCTTAAATTATTAGCTTTTTTTCGAATTAACTGTTCAGCCAATGTCAAATCAGATTTAGTCAAATTATCAACTTTATTTAATACAGCAATATCGGAATTAATAAGCTGTTGCAAAAATATTTCTGAAACAACCTGACAAGTATCATAATAACCATTTAATAATAATGGGGTATCAATCAATGCAATAGTTGCATCAATAAAAAAAGTATCAAAATAATTGTTATTTTCCAGTACACTCCAAATAGCTGATGGCACAGCTAAACCTGACGTTTCAATTATGACATGATCTATTTTGTATTTATCAGTAATAATTGATTTAAAAATATTTTCAAAATTATCACTACCAGCATAAGCAATTAAGCAATTGTTTATTTCATGAATTATAAGATTATTATTATTTAATTTCTTAAAAATAATACTATCAATACTTGTAGCACCATATTCATTAACAATTAAAGCAATTTTAAAATCAGTATTTTGTAAGGCCAAATTTGAAATAAGCGTAGTTTTGCCCGAACCTAAAATTCCCGTAAAAATTGTTATAGGAATTTTTATACTCATGATATTACCTCCAGTTTATTGATGGCTGAAACAATATCAGCCAAAGAATTATATTTATTTATATAAGTTACACAAGGTCGCTTAATAATGATGAGCGGTATATTTAAATTTTCACAAGCTTCAATTTTTTCAGATAAGCCACCCTCAAGACCAGATTCTTTGGTTATTACGCAATTAATTTTCCAGTTTTCCCATAAAACCTTATTAAACGAAGAACTATAAGGCCCTTGCATGGCAATTATATTTTCAGGTAAGATACCAAGATTTAAGGCATTATCAATTGAATCACCAAATGGTAAACAACGTAAAAATAAATTTTTACGATTAACATCTTGATCTTTTAGAAAAATTTCTAGCTTTTTAATTCCTATAGCCAAAAAAATATTTTTTCCAAAAGTTTTAGCCATAGCTATAGCCTCCTGACAAGAATCCACCAATAGAGACTTCTTATAATTAGTAACTACTGGTCTTTCGTATCTTAAATAAGGCACCTTAAGATTATGACTAATATCCATGAGTTGCTTAGATATATTTACGGCAAAAGGATGAGTGGCATCGATAATATATTTAGCACTATCCTTTATATGGTTAAAACGTTCATGAGGAGTTAATAAATTGTTTATAACAATTGAATTAGGACAGTTAAATTTAGCATTAGCCATACCATATGATGTTGCCGTTGAAATTATAACCGAATAATTTAAATCGGCTAATTTATTAGCCAATTCATTACCATCACTAGTACCAGCAAACAACCAAATTGAATTTTTAGGAATATTCATAGTAGTATTAACTTTAAAATCATTATAACCCCTAGGTGTATACATAGAATCTTGTTTTTGCGTTGTAAATTTATTGCCAATAATTATTGTTGTATACATATCAAAAGTTTTATCTAATAATTCAATTAAACTACATTTGATGATACTTTGATCCTCGCGATAGGCGTTAGATACAATACCGCAAATAGTATCACTAGACTTAAATTCAAGTAATAAATTTAATATTTTATAAATACCATTAATTCTTGTTTTACTTTGCACGTTATACAAGGCAATAACCATATCACATTTAGCTAGGTTTCTGGCTCGATCTTCTATCCACTGCCAAGGGCAAAGCAGATCTGATAAACTTAAACAAGCAAAGTCGTGCGCCAATGGCGCTCCTAACAACGAAGCTGTAGCATTTGCAGCACTTACACCAGGTAAAACTTTAACAATAAAATCGTCTGTATCAGCCATGGTTTCAAATATCAAACTGGCCATACCATAAATACCAATATCACCACTAGATATAACGGCCACTGTTTCACCAGATCTAGCTCTAACAACTGCGACTTCAGCTCTTTGTTTTTCTTGGGTTAAAGGTAAGTCAATAATTTCTTGATTAGCTAAAAGTGGTTTAATCCATTTAAAATATAGTCCATAACCTATAATCACATTAGATTTATTTATAGCTTCAATAGAAGCTATCGTCATTTGATTAATATTACCTGGACCAACTGAAATTAAATATAAGACTCCACTCATAACTCTTCCTTAAAAAAATTAGAATCTGGTAAATTTAGATCTTGGGCGATGGCAATTGCCACACCGTTATAGATTGATTTTTTAACTATTAACTGACTTTGATTGCCAGCCATTAAAGCACAAGGTTCACAGACACTGTATGAGCCAGTAATTTTTTTGACAAATTGCGACTTGGTTTTATACCATTGTCGACTAGCAATAGCTAAGTGTGAAAATATCAGTAAATTTAAATTATGCTTAACACAGAAATCTTGCAACCCAAATTCATTGCGTTTTATATCAATAGTAGCAACTAACCTTACCTCATTAAAGTTCAAACCAGGATAAGCCTTTAGGCAAGCTTGTTCAATAGTATTAACATCAACGCCCTTGCGACAACCAATACCAATAACTAGAGGCTTGAGGGTTTCTGAGGCAGTAGTTATAATCGGTAAAGCGTTTATAATATTTGCCACAGTATAAGCCAAATTATTAGCGCCACCTTCGTGCCCGGATAGTAAACTAATCGAGTACCTGGCAGCTTCATCCACCACTACTACAGCTGGATCGATTTTTTTATGACTAATAATACCATTAAGAAAGCGTAAGGCTATAGCGTTTGCACCAATAAAAACCCACTGTTTATGAGTAAAATAAAGTTTAGCAAATTGACTTTTAAGGCTAACGCTATCTAACCAAGGTTCATATATGGTTGAGTTTAACTGTGCATTTATTAATTTAGCAATATTTAAACCATGCTCACGAACCGGGAAAATTCCTATGTCATTCATGGCTTCTACCTTTAGCATTACGATACTTATGACTATAATCAATACTGTAAAGACACGATGCAAAATCAAGGTCAGATCTTAAAACATCACCAACCAGAAGCATTGTAGTTAAAACCCAGTCAGCAATATTAATTTCACTAAGAATATTTTCTAAGGTAGAAATATGTTTTTTTTCTTCATTAGTACTGGCTTTATAGACTAAAGCAATTGGTGTATCGCAAGCATAACTTTTAAGCAAAGTTGAAATAATAATTGGTAATTGGGATCCAGATAAAAATATACACATAGTTGCTTGATGCTTAGCCAAATTTTCTAAAGATTCACTTTCTTTTATTTTTGAGGCTCTACCTGAAATTCTGGTCAATATAATACTTTGACTAACATTGGGCTTGGTTAATTCACAATTAATACTGGCAGCTGCTGCTGTAAAAGAAGAAACCCCAGGAATAATTTCAAAAGCAATGTTAAATTCCTGTAATTGCTTTATCTGCTCACTTATGGCTCCATATATAGCCGGATCACCAGAATGAAGCCTGGCTACATCAATATTTTCAGCTTGAGCCTGTTTAAAATATTCAAGTTGCTGCGGTAAAGATAATGTTGCTGTATTTATTAATTGGGCATCTTTATGACAATGAGTTAAAATATCAGGTGGAACTAAAGAACCAGCATACAGAACCATTAAAGTATTATTTAAAATTCTTGCTCCTCTTAATGTAATTAGATCAGCAGCTCCAGGTCCAGCCCCAATAAAATAAACACGCATAAATTAATCCTCAATGAAATCAGGCTTATTTTTTCGAATTAACATTGTACTAAAATAATCTAGTTTTTCATTTTGATCAATTTTAGAAACATCATTACAGGTAAATTCACCAGGCAAACCTAAGCGGCTGGCAAAAACACAATGCTGAGCAATATTCATTATTTTTAACAATTCAATTACCATAGGCAAGCGATAACCAATTTTCATTAATATTACTAAATCATGTGATTCGATATCCGCTTTAAGACTTAGACTATCCTCAGGGCAGGGTAAAATAAGCAAACGTTCCTTACCTTGTCCTAACGGGAAATTAAAAAAAGAAGCAATAGCACTATAACTAGTTATACCAGGAAAAGTTTTAAAGGGAAGATCAGGACATAATTTTAACAAAGATTGTAAAGTATAGCTATAGGTTGAATAAGTAAGTGAATCACCTAAGGTTAAATAAGCAACAATTTTATTTTGATTTAACTCATTTAATATATGTTGAGCCATTGCTTCATAATGAGCCTTAAGGGAGTCGGATTCAGTATCCATATTATATATAATGGTTTGAAACTTTGTTTCAGGAATGGATAGCCCATTTAAACATAATTTTGCAATAGATATATTGGCCTCTTTGCCTTTGGGTGTTAAAATAATATCAGCGTCCTGTAAAGCCTCATAAGCGGCATAAGGTATCAAACCAGATCCGCCAGGACCAACACCAATGCCATAAAAAAAACTTCG
>DAHXLC010000168.1 GCA_027371815.1 Candidatus Melainabacteria bacterium
TAATATCTTTAATTGCTTCACTATTAAATTTAACCGCACCTTCTTGAATAAGACGTTTAGCTTCACTACCTGAACTAGCCAAATTGGTTGACGTAAATTTTTAAAATTAATAAAATAGAGGTAAAATCATATGACGCAAACTCAATCGGTAACAAGACCCCAAGATAGTGACAAAAAACCAATTAAACGGCAATTAGTTAGTTTTGTAGTATACGAAGTTGATAATGAATGGCGTAAACTTGCTAAAAGTGAAAAAATCAAAAGTACTTCCCAATTTCAAAATATTGTCCAAAAATTCCAAAGTATTAAAGACTGTCAGATAATCACCTATAATACTATGGGTTTAAGATCCAATGGTGATTTTTTACTCTGGATCATTGCCTATGACATTGATACTATTCAAAATTTCAATATTGCTGTAGCTAAATCTCACCTGGGCTCTTATCTAACTAAACCACACTCCTTCTTATCAATGACGAAACGTTCAACATACATTGATCCACTCGATCCCGAACATCAAGAAGATAGAGTCCATATAATTCCTGGAAAATATAAATATTTTTTCGTCTATCCGTTTATTAAAAAAAGAGACTGGTATACATTGTCAATGGATGAACGTCAGGAAATGATGACTGAACATATAGTAATTGGTAATAAATATCCTTCGGTAAAACTAAATACTACTTATTCGTTTGGTTTAGACGATCAAGAATTTGTTGTAGCCTTTGAATCAGATAGCTGTGAAGATTTTTTAGATCTTGTCCAAGAATTACGTGAATCAAAGGCCAGTAGTTATACATTAAAAGATACACCAATAATTACCTGTATCCGTAAAGATATCATGACAATATTAAATGAAATTGGTTAATTAGAAATGACGACAAATTACTGGCTGTTTAAATCAGAGCCTAGTGTTTTTTCTATAACTGATTTATCTAATGCCCCCCAACAAATAACGCAATGGGATGGAGTTAGAAATTATCAAGCTCGCAATTTTTTACGTGATAGTATTAAATTAAACGATTTGGTTTTTTTCTATCATTCTAATAGTGAGCCATCCGGAATTGCAGGAATTGCTAGCGTCGTAAAAACAGGCTATCCAGATTATACAGCTTTAGACCCTCATAATCATCATTATGACCCTAAATCAACTAAAGACAAGCCAATCTGGTATATGGTTGATCTTAAATTTGAAAAAGCCTTTAATCAAATTTTAAGTTTAGCGCAACTTAAAACTTATCCTGAATTACAATATATGATGTTATTAAAAAAAGGTTCACGTTTATCCATTCAGCCAGTTAGTAAGGAAGAATGGGATTTTATTAATCGACTTAAAACTACGGATTAATTAACTAATTAATCTTTAAGCAATTCAGCAACTTCGAGATTTTTAACACTTAAGCTGATTTTATGTTCTTTAGGCGAGAATTTTTTTATTACGGCTTTAACGGATTGACCAATCTGGAATAATTCTTCAGGGCGAACATTAGGCTGATCAGTCATTTCAATAGTGGGCAACAATGCGTCAACACCTGGATAAATCTGGACAAAAGCTCCAAAACTTTGCATTTTTCGAACGGTACCAGAAACCACTTGACCTTCTTGGAATTTATCTTCAATTTCACGCCAGGGATCAGGTTGCATTTGTTTTAAAGATAAAGAAATATGACCTTTTTCTTTGTCAATTTTAAGTACCTTAGTATTAATAATTTCACCAACTTTAAGATTGTCCGAAGGATGGGATACCCGTTCCCAGGAAATTTCTGAAATTGGTAACAAACCATCTAAACCACCCAAATCAACAAAAGCACCAAAATCAGCAATCCGCACAATTTCACCGGAAATTTCCTGTCCAGGCTCTAGCGTATCGAGGATTTTCTCACGTTGAGCAGCTTTTTCTTCTTGAATAGCCAGTCTTTGACTTAAAACTAATTTATTATGCTTAACATCTGCTTCCAATATCTTCATAGGTATTTCCAAACCAATTAAATCTTCTAAAGTAGTCGATTTGACCCTTAACTGACTAGCTGGAACAAATCCTCGTAAGCCATAAACATCAACGACTACACCACCTTTAACAATGGCCGAAATTTTCGCTTTAATAGTTTGATCATGTTTTTTAATTTCTTCAAGTTGAACCCAACCACGTGCTTGAGCAACTCTTTTTAAGGACAAGGTCAATTGTCCGTTTTCATTTTCTTCACGCAAAATGTAGAACTCAAATCGATCACTAATTTTAACAACATCATGAATATCATCAAAAGGCATATTGGACAATTCTTTAACAGGTACAAAAGCCTCGGATTTAGCACCAACATCAACCAGTACGCCGTCACGTTCAATTCGAACAATATCGCCGGTAACAATACTACCTTGTTCAAATTTAGATCGAAGCGTAGCTTCTAAAAGTTTTTCAAATTCTGTTTTTTCCATTTGTTTTTCCGACACTGAATTGTTTGCTCCTGTTGAAAGTTTTATCATTAATAATAATTATCCTAAGATATTTAGTCATTCTGAATTATATGCCTAATCTAATATAAAGATAGGAAATGTTGGGCATTCTACATTAAGAATACTTATTGTTAGTAATTATATCAAAAAGGTATATAGTTAAGTAAAATTTAAAGCAATATTTTAAAGATATTTACTATTTCTTAAAATTACTTGAGCAAAATAGCTTTAAAACAGTTGGTATTTAAGCTAATTGTTAATAAAATATTATTGTCAATAGATAAAATCTTCTTAATTATAAAGCTAAGTTTTTTTTATTAATTTTAATTTTAGCAGCGTCAAACTACTACATAGACTAAGATTCATTTGTTTTGGTTAATTTTTGGTGATGTAATTGATATATCCAAAAGTCATAGCTAGTGCCAAGTCTAGATATATTAGATTGATAAAATTAAAAATTAATTTTAAAGAAACTATGCTATAAATCATTGTATTGGTAGTAAAATCCATTTATATTTTTTATCGAGGTAGTTTATGAAATCAATCATCCCCCACAAATTAAATTCTTTTAATAAGTATTCGTTAATAATGCTATCCGTAATAGCATTTTCCTTTGCTAATCACAACCAAGTCCAAGCTGAAAATAGCCTTGATACTAATACAGCCAATTTACCTGTTTCAAATGGTTTACCATTAGCTAATCCTAGTCAGTCAATTACCAATAATGATCAATCTCTAAATTTAGCTAATGAAAGATTTGTCAAAGCTAAAAACGATTTAACTCAAGCTAAAAAAGTATTGACATGGGCTAAAGCCAATCTTAAAGCTAGTTTAGCTGAATACAAGGCTGCTCAAAGTAATCAAACGGCAACAGCACTAACTAATTCGGCTAAACAAATTGCAAGTTCCGTTACCATACCAGCTAATATGCAACCAGCAAGTATGCAAAATAATGAAATGAGTAAGACGATTAGTTCCGGTAACAGTAATTTACCTATTAATACTCCGGTTTCAGTTGGTACGCCAACCAACAATCAACTTGGAACATCTGATCTAGTCAACAGTCAATCTGGTGATACTGCTAGTATGAAAAGTGGTAGTTTTAATGCCCCTAGTAGCGAAACTTTAAATAAAAGCAGTAACAGTGCTTTCCAAGCACCACTACCATAGTTAAAAACATTATTAAAATTGCATTTATTAATTTAAAAGCAATTTTATATTATTTAGTGCTAGTTTAGCTGCAGCCTGTTCAGCACTTTTTTTGGATTGGCCAAGACCACGACCAATTTCTTGGCCAAAAATCATAACTTTAACTTCAAAATTACGGTTGTGATCTGGACCAGTTGTTTTAATTACTTCATAAACTGGTAATTCCTGCGAATAACTTTGAGCTATTTCCTGTAAACGGGCTTTAAAATTATTTTTCAAATCATCTTTATCCACTAAAACAGCTAATTCATTAAACAATTGGTTGATTACCGCAAGTACACAAGACATATCATTGTCAAGATAAATTGCTGCAATCAGTGATTCCATAGCCTGAGCCATTATGGAAATTTTGGGCTTAGTATTATTGGCTAATTTTAGACAGTGGTTAAGATTATACTTATAACCTAATTCACTTAAAGTATTGTCAGAAACTAAAACTGCCCTTATTTGCGTCAATTCTCCTTCATTATAATTAGGGAATTTTTTAATTAAAAAATCACTTATAGCAAATTTTAAAATAGCATCCCCAAAGAACTCAAGTATTTCGTTATCCTTTGCTAAATTATGCTCAATAGCATACGATTTATGTAAAAATGCTTGATCAAATAATTCCGGATTATTGACCGAAAAATTAAATTCTTGTTTGAATATGTTTAAATATTTTTGAAAATCAGTCATTGTCAAGCCGATAAATAATTGTAAATATATGACCGTTAAATAATTTTAATTTGATATAAAATTTAATTAAAGTTACAAGGATTAAATTATTCATTAACTTTATACTCAAAATTTACTTATATTATGGTTTAATCTGATTATATAAAAGTTATTTATTTAATCTTAACGTTAGTTAAATTTGTGATTTTACCTTTAATCATATTATAAGGATTTTTAAACATATGGCACAGCTTCAAGTTATTCAAATTTTAATTTTTGTCTTACTAGGATTTGCCTTACCAGCTATTGGTATGATTGGACTAGCTTATATTTTACAGATTATGTTTGGTTACCATCGTCCTAATTCGGTTAAAAATCAACCTTATGAATGTGGCATTAAAGCTTTTCAAGATGCGTTTTTACAATTTGATATCAGATACTATTTATATGCACTTTTATTTATTATATTTGACATCGAAGTAATTTTTATCATGCCGTGGGCGGTCACTTCTGATTTTATTAGTAAAGCTCTTAAATATCCAATGCTTGGAGCTATAGAAATGGCTATTTTCTTAGTAATTCTAACTTTTGGCCTAGTTTACGCTTGGAAAAAAGGTGCCTTAGAGTGGGAGTAAAGGAGTAATAAATATGTCTGAATTATTAAACAATGACTTGAATTCAACTGACTTAGCTCGTGAAAACGCTGCACTTATATCCCCAGAATTGGCTGATACAGTTACTTTAACCAGTATTGACAAAGCTATTAACATGCTGTCACAAATAGTTAGCCCAATTGCTAATTTAGCACGGTCAAATTCGGTTTGGCCATTAACTTTTGGTACTTCTTGTTGTGCCATTGAAATGATGTGCGTAGGTATGTCGGCCTTTGATATATCGCGATTTGGCTCAGAAGTATTTAGAGCAACACCACGTCAGGCTGATTTAATTATTACAGCTGGTACCATAACTCGAAAAATGGCATCAGCACTTATCACTCTGTATGAGCAATTACCCGAACCTAAATATGTCATTGCCATGGGAGCTTGTACGATTACTGGTGGAATGTTTAATGACTCCTATTCAGTGGTTCAAGGAGTTGATCGAATAATACCAGTAGATGTATATCTACCTGGTTGTCCACCCAGACCTGAAGCAATTTTAGATGCATTGCTTAAATTACAGCAAAAAATCCGCACCGAAAACTATGCCAAACGTAGGGTTCAGGCTTATCAACAAAGACCAGTTTGTTATGTTGACTACGACTGTGGCCGCCCTCTTGAAGATCTTCTAGCTATGGCCATGGAAGATACGAGTTTAGCCTTAGATCAAAAGTAAATAATAATTAACGAGGATAATATAAGTGTCACAAACTGATACCAATAAACCAAACGAAACTAAAGAAATGGAATTAGGAAAATTTGGTAAATTTCTAAAAGATAATGGAATTGATTCAACGCGCAAAGATGACAGTATTAATGTAGAAACTATTGTAATTAGTGTTAAAGATTTAGAACCAGCTCTAAGACTTTTAAAAACCAGTTCGGAAACTAAGTTAAATATGCTTTTAACCATAAGTGGTGTTGACTATACCGACCGAATTGATTCAATTTATCATTTATGGTCTTATGATCATAATGATGCCTTGGTAATTAAAGTTGAATTGCCGAAACAAAGCCAAGCCAATACTGATACCGTAAATTTAACCAGTATTGCTAATTTTTGGTCAGCAGCCAATTGGCATGAGCGTGAAACTTATGATTTGGTTGGCATAAGATATCTACGTCATCCCTATTTACGACGAATTCTTAATCCTTGGGATTGGGAAGGTCATCCCTTAAGACGCGATTATAAACAGCTTGTTGATGCACTCAATGATAAAAACCCCCATAGTTTCAGGTAATTTTTAGGAATAATATAATATGTCAACTAATTTAGAGACAACTAATTTAAAAACTGATGAAATGATAATTAACATGGGTCCGCAGCATCCGGCTACCCATGGTGTTTTAAGATTGATCTTAAAACTTGATGGTGAAATTGTAAGACATGTAGAACCAGTTATTGGTCATTTACATCGGGCTCAAGAGTGGCAAGGTCAGAATCGAACGCTTTTTCAATACCAGGCCTTAATTGATCGCGTCGATTATTTATCTGGAATGTTTACTTCCTTAGCGTTTGCGCATGCCTGTGAACAAATTGATGGTTGCCAAATTCCTCCACGAGCACAATATTTAAGAGCCCTGGTGTGTGAAATGAATCGAATATCATCGCATTTACTCTGGTTGGGTACATTTTTAATCGATTTAGGAGCTTTATTTGGCTTTCCTTTTTATCCTTTTCGTGAACGCGAAAAACTTTTAGATTTATTTGAAGAAATTGCTGGTCAGCGTATGATGTTTAACTATATTCGTATTGGTGGTGTTCAGCGCGATCCCAAACCATCATGGTTTGAAAAAGTGCGTAAGTTTACGGCCGAATTTCCTGATCGTATCGATGAATATGAAGCCATTGTGACCCAAAATCCGATTGTTTTAAAACGAACTAAAGGCGTTGGCATATTAGACAAATCTGTAGCTATGGACTATGGCGTAACTGGACCATCAATTCGGGGATCGGGGATTAACTATGATTTACGCAAAACTCGTCCTTATGGCATTTATCCTGAATTAAATTTTGAAATACCACTTGGACAAAATCAAGGTGATACTTGGGATCGATATATGTGCCGTATTTTAGAAATGCGCCAATCAAATAATTTAATTAATCAATGCCTCGACAAAATGCCTGAAGGTGAAATTTCAGGTAAAAAACAAATTGCTGGTTTAAGAATTAAAGCTGGTGAGGGTTTTAGTGCCATAGAATCACCACGAGGTGTTTTAGGCTGTTATGTTATATCCAATGGGTCAGATAAAGCCTATCGTATAAGATGGCGTAATCCTTCTTTTTGTAACCTAGCCGTTTTACCAAGTTTATTAATTGGGCGACCAATTTCAGATATTATGGCTATATTTGGTTCAATCGATGTTATTTTACCTGACGTTGATCGTTAAAATGACTTGACTATCTGATGAGTCAAGATTATTTAAATTTACACTAAACAATAGGATAAAAATTCACACAGAAATTAAGTTAATAAAGGATAAAAAATGTTAGCAAATAGTGCAGAATTATTTAAATTTACAAGATTAACCTTAATTTGGCTTACGCTAATCTTTGGCAGTGTCTGGGGTGCTTGTTTTATTGTTGGTGTTCTCCTACCAACTTTACTGTTACGAGCCTGTGATAATGAAATATTTGCGTTACTGGCGCAAATCTGTCAATATTTAACACCCCTAATTGCTATCTTAGTTTTTATCCCGATTAATGCCATGTTTATGGTTTTAGTTGAACGCCGCGGCCTAGCTTTATTTACCGTGCGCATGGGACCTAATCGAGTTGGTCCGGATGGACTTTTACAAACAGCTGCTGATGCAGTTAAATTGTTATTTAAAGAAGATATTATTCCTACCGGTGCTGATGCTTGGTTATTTACACTAGCCCCAATTATCTTTTTTGCACCATCCATATTTGGTTCAATACCATTGTTAGCAGCCATAACTGGTAACAATGACTTATTTGCCATTACTAATTTACCCACGGGAATCTTTTTTATCATTGCGGCGTCATCAGTTCCAGTTGTGGGTATAGTTATGGGTGGCTGGGCCAGTAATAATAAATATTCATTAGTTGGTGGTCTTAGAAGTGCTGCTCAGGCTATAAGTTATGAAATCCCCTTGGTCTTATCTTTAGTTACAATTTGTTATTTAAATCAAAGTTTAAATGTTGTAGAAATTGCCAGCCGCCAAACCGGTGGTTTTCTTAACTGGAATATATTTGGAGGTGGAGCCTTAAATGGCTTGGATAAATATTTAAATGCCTTAATCAATGGCTCGTCAAATGCCAATGATATTTTACAGGCGTATTATCCAAGCAATCAATGGATTTTAACTGTAATTGCCATAGCCGGACTTGTTGTTTCAACAATAATTGCTTTTTTCATGTATATTACTGCTGCCTGTGCTGAAGTAAACCGTATCCCTTTTGATCTACCTGAAGCTGAAAGTGAATTAGTCAGTGGCTATAACACTGAATATAGTGGAATTAAATTTGCCATATTTTTCCTGGCTGAATTTACAAACTTATTTATTGTTTCCAGTATCGCTACCATAATGTTTTTAGGTGCTGGAAATAACCCAATTCCTCAGTTTTTAATTGATTATCTGTTTAAAAACGTAACTTTCATCCCTCAAACTATTAATGCAATTACGCAAGCTTTGTCGCCGTTGATTAATCAAATTCATTTAATTAATCCCATTACCTTCTGGTCGGTAGTCTGGATGATTGTTAAGACCTATAGTCTGGTTTTCTTTGCCGTATTAGTGCGAGGTACATTACCTCGATTTAAAATTGATCAGTTAATGGATTTTGGTTGGAAAAGACTAATTCCTTTATCGCTACTTGTATTTTTTATAGTTATTTTCGCTAAAGGAGTAATCAATACCAATGTCTAACCTGCTTACTAGAGCTAAGGATAGTATATATCAAGTTCTACGTGGTTTAAAGACTGTTGCGGTTCACAGTTTAAGAATTCCTACCACTAAAGAATACCCTGATACAATGCCACCATTGCCACCACATTTTCGCGGTAGGCTAGCCTTAAATGTTAACCCAGAAACCAATGAGCATTTATGTATTTCTTGCCGTCAGTGTGAACGGGTTTGTCCGGATAAATGTATTGAAATAACCGCTCATAAAAGTCCTGAAACTAATAAACTTGAATTGATTGATTTTAAAATTGATCACGGTTTATGTATGTTTTGTGGTTTATGCACTGAAGTTTGTCCAACTGACTGTATTATTAATACTAATGATTTTGAAATGGCGGATTATAGTAGAGAAGCATTAGTTTATGACATTCGTAAACTAACACTTACTCAAGGCGAATCCAGCCATTATTTTGCCGCCAAAGAAATTGCATTACCTAAGCCTAAACCGGCTAAACCAGTAGCTTCAGCTCCGATAGCTCCAAGTATAGCTAAGCCAGTTGAAACTAAAACTGAGGCTAAACCAGTTGAAACTAAAACTGAGGCTAAGCCAGCCGAAACTAAAACTGAAACTAAGCCAGCCGAAACTAAAACTGAGGCTAAGCCAGCTGAAACTGACACTGATACTAAGTCAACTGATAACGAATCAAAATAGCTAAAATGAGGTAAATAAATGACTTTTGATCTACTTACAAACTATACTAATGGTCACTTTATTGACATTATTTTCTACATAATTGCCTTTATTTCTTTTCCTATGGCAATTGGGGTCATTATGGATAAAGTAATTATCAGAAGTGGCTTTATGCTTATTGGCTTATTTGGAACTATTTGTGCCATGTTTTTACTTTTACAAGCCCAATTTATTGCTTTAGCCCAATTAATGATTTACGCTGTTGGTATAACGTTAGTTGTAGTTATTGCCTTAATGTTAACCAGTCCAAAATTAGAAAGCTTAAATGAATTAGATTTTGATGATAGCAAAATTTCCGGTTTTTTCCTAAGCTTAGCTGTTTTCTTTACTTTATTCACGGCCATTAAAAGTGAATCTTGGCCAGTAAGACCCGAAATTTCGGGAATAGACAGTGTTAAAGTTATCGGTGCCCAACTTATGACTGAGTATTCAATTCCTTTTGAATTTGCATCATTACTTTTATTATCGGCTCTCATTGGAGCCATAATGATAGCTAAACACAATCAGTCTGTAACCAAGAGGACGCGAGCCAGTGCTATTGAAGACAATTTAATAACCAGTAGCAATAAATAAATAATTAAGTTAATTATCAATAATAGAGGTTTAAGAAAATGAACGATCAAACTGTAGCCACCATAAAACCAAGACAATTATCTGATTTTATTGGTTTGAGCTTTACCTTTTTCATTTCGCTTATGGCAATAACTTATGCAACTGGGTTTCTTGAAAAAATCCTGAATTTTAATTATCTGGAAATATGCCTGTTTATTATAATTGTTATTCTTGGTTATTTAGCTTGTGCGATGCGTGCCAATATCAAAACGATTGTTATTGCTGGTATCACGATGTCATTTTTTATTCTATCTTTTCATCAAAGTAGTTTAAATAAATATTTAATTTTTTCAGCCGTACTTTTTAGCATCGGTATCTATGGACTCACCGTATCCAGAAATGCCGTTCGAGTTTTGATGTCGATTGAATTAATGCTTAACGCTGTCAATATTAATTTAGTAGCTTTTGCCCAATATATTGACCCTATTGAATTAAAAGGCCAGGTATTTGCTATTTTTGTCCTTACAGTGGCAGCTGCTGAAGCAGCTGTTGGTTTGGCTATAGTACTTTCAATTTATCGATTCATGGCATCTGTCGACATGGAACGATTTAAACTACTTAGATGGTAAAATATTTTCAGATTTAATAATTTTTCCTTATACGCATATATAAATATATACAATACATACAATTACAGCCTATGTCTAATCAACTACTTACCTTATCTAATATTGAAAACACTTTTCGGTTTAGACGTTTACGATCTAATCAAGTGCTTCGTGATATGTATGCTGAATCCAGCCTGAATTTAAATAAATTTATTTATCCCATGTTTGTTGTAGATAAACCGGGGTTTAAAAAAGAAATTGAATCGATGCCGGGAATTTATCAACAGGATATAAACTATACTTTAAAAGAAATCGATAGCTTAGTTAAAAATGGTCTAAAATCAGTTATATTATTTGGCATTCCCACTACTAAAGATGAGTTAGCCAGTGAGGCCTATAGTTCTAAAGGAATTGTCCAAAGAGCCATTAAAGCCATAAAGGCTGAATTCCCTCAATTACTAGTCATAAGCGATACCTGTCTTTGTGAATTTACATCACATGGTCATTGTGGACTGATTGATGGCGAACACATTTTAAATGACCCCAGTCTTGAATTATTAGCTAAAGCAGCTGTATCTCAGGCCAGTGCTGGAGCTGACATGATCGCCCCATCAGATATGATGGACAATCGAATTGGTTTTATTCGCCAAAAACTCGATGAAGCTCATTTTGAACATATTCCTATTATGGCCTACAGCGCTAAATATGCTTCAGGATTTTATGCTCCATTTCGCGAAGCGGCTGAATCAACTCCTCAATTTGGCAATCGAGCTAGTTATCAGATGGATGTTCGCAATATCCGGGAAGCCATAAGGGAAATAGAGCAAGATATTAAAGAAGGAGCTGACATAATCATGGTTAAACCAGCATTAAGTTATCTTGATGTCATTAACCAGGCTAAAACAACTTTAATTATCCAGTAGTAGCCTATAATGTATCTGGTGAATATGCCATGGTCAAAGCTGCTAGTTTAAAAGGCTGGGTTGATGAGGAAAAAATTACTTTAGAAATTTTAACCTCGATTTTTCGAGCTGGTGCTGATATTATAATTTCTTACCACACCAAAGATTTAATTAGGTACATAAATAAAGCTAATTTATAATTAACTTTAAGGATTATATAAATGAAAACCAGTTCACAATATCAAATTAGTTTTGCTAATGCTTATGCTGATTTGTATCTTGATAAGGAGAATGGTGAATTTGCCTTGGATTTAAGAAGACAGGAAATCACTATATATCTTAACAGCAATCAATATGGAGCCTTGGTTTTATTAATTCAGGAATCCAATGAGAATGAAGAATTGATGGACTATATAATGTGGAAAAAAGATCCACTACAATGTGATGATAGTCAACTGTTTGAAGTTTGTGGCCCGGATCATGTGGTTTGTCTAGCTTGTACCCCTAATTGTGAACGAATTAAATTAACTTTTGACTTAGGTGTAGCCATTGATCTAGCCTTTGCTGATTTTCAGGGTCTTAATGAATTAATTTTAGAGGCTCAAGCTGATTTAGAATGGCGGCGTGAACTATTACGTTGGAATAGTGGTGAAAGTGGTCAGGATTTTCAGGCCACATAAGAATAATTTAATCTTTGCCAAATTTTATATTATAAACTGGCAAATATTTGTTCAAAAATTCAATTATAGTTTATAATAATTATTAGGATCGCTGGATACGGCCATTGGTAGTGAACCTGGTCAGGAGGGAAACCTAGCAGCCATAAGCTTTCTTAATGGGGTGTATACAGCGGTCTAAACTTATTACTAATATTATTAATCTTTTCTATTTATGAAATCCAAACCAGATAAAAGTTCGATAGCTAAATCAACAAAATATAGTCAAGTTAATGACAAGACTTTAATTGGCCAAATTCTTGTTGAACTTGGCTATATAACTATATACCAACTTGATGAAGCTTTGTTTATTCAAAAACAAGACAAAGAAAATAATAAAGAACCTAAAACCCTTGGACAAATTTTTCTTGAACTTGGTTATTGTGGACCAAACCAACTTATCCGAGCTATTCAAGTCCAGGCTGAATACCGAAAGCTTAAGACAAATTTACAAGAGTAACCTAATTAAATTATACTTTTATAGCCTAAATTTAAATTTAAGGTTAAACTTCTTATAGAGAATTAAAGTTAATTTAGTTTATATAAAGTGATTTCATCTTGAGTACTGGTGTTAAAACATTCCTATCTTACCTAACCGTGATAATTATCATGTTGGTTGGAATTTTAGGTGGTTCTTGGTTTTTATTAAGTCAAGGTGAAAAATTTAATGCCAGCCAAAAAATTCAAATTGCTAAAGATGATTTATTTAAATTATTAATCCAGGTTGAAAATAATAATGCCAATTTAGCAAATCTAATTGCTAAAGACAACAATATTATTAACAGTCTTGATGATTCAAATAAATTAATAACTTTATTACAGGGATATTTAAATAAATTCAACAATACTGGCTGTGTAACGATAGTTAACCGAGATGGTCAGGTTTTAGCCAGCACTGATACCCCTTCTAAATTTAATTATTCCATTAAAAAAGATAGTGAGACAATCCGATTAGTGCTCACCCGCGAAAAAGATTATCATGGTTATACTAGTTTTGGGCCAACCGGAGTAATATTTTTAAGTTCAGCCGTACCCATAATGGAAGATAATACCTTGACTGGAGCAATTATTGTAAGCCAGCCCATCAATAATGAATTTTTAGCAAGTTGTTCAACGGCACTTACTTTTATGAAAAATAATCCGGTTAGTAATATTGACTTAGTTGTATATTCAACCAATAGTAAAAAAATTGTTGCTTCGACCACTGATTTATTAACAGCTAGGCTAAATTTATTACAAAATCTTTCCAATAACACGATAAATTTTTCAACGCTACTAAACTCTAAAAATTTAAACTTAATGCCTAATAGCCCAGGTATCTTTGGCTTTGAATCAGACAGTCGTTGGTGGTTTATACTGCCTTTGGATAGTGGTAACATTCAGAATCCGTGTGGCTATTTATTTTTTACGACCAAACTAAATTCTATAAATGATACAATACTAGCTATTTTAATTGCTAGTCTAGCTTTTTCTGCTATAGCCTGTTTAATTAGTCTTATATCAGCTGTGATAATTAACAATTCAATTTCAGCTCCCTTAAAAAAACTCATAAATCATGCTCAAAAATTAAGTAAATATCAGGATGATGTGCCACCGCTTAAAGGTTTAAGTGGTCAATGGCTAGTTTTAGCTGAAAATATGGATACTAGTGTTAGCAGTTTAAGAACGAGTATTAATAACATAAAAAATCAGGTTTTGCCCAAAGAGGAAATTCATCACAGTGAAGATACTAAACAGGTTAAATCTTTAAGTGATCAGTTAGCTAATCTCAACAAACAGTTTTCGGTGCAAACTAAACAGTTATCGGAAATAACTAATTTAAATGATATTGCTAATCAACGTGTAAATAATTTACAGCAAACTATTGATACGATAATCCATCAGAGTTTTGATGGTATGGTGGTAACCGATAATCGTCAAAGCATAATTCTTACTAACCAAATTTTTCTTCAATGGTTAGGACTTAAGGAAAATGATATTTTAGGTAAATCAGTCTATGATTTTTTAAAAGTTAGTAACAAACCTCAAAATTCGCTAAATTCAGATGATGAATATATTGTTTATAATTTTGAAAATCAAGAATACCGTGAAGTCATCGGTATTAAAATAACTCTGCCGGCTCTAAATAACCTAAGTAGTGAATTAATGATTTTACTGGATAAAACAACTCAAGTTGAACCATCGAGGCTTAAAGGCGAATTTACTTCTATTTTAACTAATTCCATTAGACAAAGTTTACTTGAAAGCAAGGACAGCCTTGATAATTTGCTTAAGATAATCAAAGCCAATATTCCTCCAGTTATTGGGCAAAATCTTTTACAGTTAAATGAAAACATTATGAATATTTTAGCCTTGGTCGACAGCCTGATAATGGCTTATGGAGGAATGGTACCAACCAAAGTTGAACCTCGTGAATCAATAGCGGTTACCCGATTAATGTCGGAATGTCTTGAAGAAACGGCTAATCTTGCCCGACAGCGTCAGTTATCTTTAGATCTTAAATCACCGCTTGGGCTTCCAGCCTTAAATGGAAATAGCAGTAATATTAAAGGAATTATTATTCCCCTGCTAGAAAAAATTATTAATATGACTAGTGCTGGTGGCAGAGTTCGCATTGAAAACGTTGTAAAGGGTCAAGAGCTCAAAATCTCAATCATAAGTTCAGGGCCTGCTTTAAACCCTGAAGAAACCTTAGAATTTTTTGCTGGCTTTATTCCGGAAAAACATCATGAAGAAACTTATGGAGAAAGACTTTCACTTTATATGGCTAAGACTAATGCCGAGCGAATGGGTATTAAAATAATGATTGATTCGGGAGCTAATCGTGGCACTACTATTATGATTATTTTGCCTGTAAAAAATTAATTATTAGCTACAACCCAGCCAAATAATTTTATTGCTTCATTAGCATTAATATTATTTT
>DAHXLC010000232.1 GCA_027371815.1 Candidatus Melainabacteria bacterium
GGGTTACTATTCAAGGTTTCAAATTTGTTAAATCATTTTATCCCCCTTGACCAAGCTTAGCCTGGCGCACCTCTCTTTGATTTTCCTTGTCCACTTTTTGGGGGGAAGCTCAACTTCTCGTTAAATAAAGTTATTATGGTAATATTTTAGATGGATAATTTTAGTTGTCATGGTTAGATAATTAAATGATGCAATACAGGGATCAATTAAGATTATATGACTGAATTTAAACAAAATGATTTAATACTAAATTCTAAAATAGACGATACGGAAATATTAGCCTCTGAAAATTCTGTTGATAGTCTAAAAGCTGAAATTAAACTAACTAATATAGGAACTCCCATATTAGATAAAAGTGCCAAAATAAGTATTACTGAGAGTGAAAAATTTAAGAATTATAATATTGAAAATTTACAAAATATTATCAAAAACCCAAATGCAAATGAATCTGAGTGGCTGGATGCTGCACATAATTTAAATGATTTAGAATTAATTCAAAAAAATAAACTAAAAATTAATTTACGCAAGAAGATGTTATTTTATGCTACTTTTCTTGCAATTACAGGTGCGTTAATGATTGGGTATTTACAGTGGCAAAATTACATAGTCCAGGAAAAAATTACGAATAAGAAATTTGCCAGTTCAGCTGCTAATATAAAATCTCCCGATTTTAAACCATATATGAAAGCCTTGCAAAAAGCAATTCACCATTACTGGAAGTGTGACAAGTTGCCGCATGTCATTGTAACTTCCTTTCGTATCTCAAAAACCGGTGAAATATCGGGTATTAAGCTTGAGAGAATGTCGAAAAATTCTAACGAAGACGCCAGTGCCATACAAGCAATAATAGATGCTATGCCGCAGCTCCCACCTTTGCCACCTGGTTCACCAAATTACGTTGATATTACCTTTACTTTTGAGTCTAAGTCAATAAAATAAATAATACAGTTTAGTTAATTTCTAATAAGCCTAGTTGTAAATTTAAAATTTAATTATCCAGACTAACTAAGTTTTTAGTTATATCTTCGGTTATTATTTCACCGTTAGTTTGTTTGCGTAATATTTCAATTTTCTGACTGGCACAACTTAAGTGCTTCTGGCAAATTGCACTAAGCTTACTACCTTGTTCAAAAAGGCTTACGGCTTTGGCTAATTTAACATCACTTTCTAATTCTTTGACAATTTGTTCTAATTCCACAAGAGCTGTTTCAAAATCAATATTTTCCGGATTATTGGCTGTACTCATTATATGTACTAGTTAATACTTAATCTGACGATATGTTCTATAATTACAAAATCTTTTAACGAAGTATAACATATTATGAATATAACAGAAAAAATAATCAAGCCAAAATTAGGATTGTTAAATTTAGCCAAAACTCTAGGAAATGTTACCGACGCTTGCAAAGCCATGGGCTATTCAAGGGACAGTTATTACCGATTTAAAGAACTGTATGAAACAGGTGGAGCAGAGGCTTTAAAAGAAATCTCGAGAAAGAAGCCGATTCTTAAAAACAGGGTTTCAGAAGATATTGAAAAGGCTTGTATAAATTTTGCTGTGAAATACCCAGCTATGGGGCAATTAAGAGCTAGTAATGAATTGGCGAAAAAAGGTATTCTAATTTCACCAGGTGGAATACGTTCTGTTTGGCTAAGGCATGATTTAGAAACTTTTCAAAAACGTTTAAAAGCTTTAGAGTCTAAAGTTGCAGCTGAGGGTGTTATTTTAACAGAATCCCAAGTCCAAGCATTAGAAAGAGCTAAGCAGGAGAAACAAGAAAACGGTGAGATTGAAACTGAACATCCAGACTATCTTGGTTCACAGGGCACTTATTATGTTGGAAATATAAAAGGTATTGGAAGAATTTATCAACAAACCTTTATTGATACTTATTCTAAGGTTGCTATGGCTAAATTATATATTGACAAATCAGCCATTTGTT
>DAHXLC010000238.1 GCA_027371815.1 Candidatus Melainabacteria bacterium
AGTATTGCTTATGACTTATTAAATATTTCCGAATGTAAAACTAGCCCTTTAGCGGTTGGATCCGGAACTATTACAACTGCTCATGGTATTTATCCAATTCCCGCTCCGGCTACAGCGCAATTAATTCAGGATTTTAATCATAAGATAATTAATTTATTTTTGACTAGTTATGTAAATTATTTTACTACTTTAGAATCTCCTTCAGCTCTTTATAATATTTTGGCAATAAAGAAAAAACAAGATATAATTAATTCGCTTAAAATACAATTAATAACTTTCTTGAAGCTAGTGGTCATTATTAATTTAAACTGGTGTCTTGTCCAAGTAAAATTTAATCAAAGTATTAGTCAGGACAATTTCATTACAATGTGTCAGTTTCAGAATTTAATGAATTTATATTCAATACTTAACAACCAGGAAATAATTCCCCAAGCATGGCTTTAACACAAAAATCTTTATATAAATCTATTGCTTATTTTGACTGTCAATTTGGGGCTAGTGGCGATATGCTCTTAGCTGCTTTGCTTGACTTAGGGCTAGATTTTAATGAATGGCTTAAGGAAATTAATAAAATAGCCTTAATTAAGGATAATGTTTCGATTACTGTTACTAAAGAACTGCGTTGTGGTATTAATGCTAATCGATTGATTATTACGGAAAAAAAACCAGATGTGACGCAACGTAATTTAGCTTGCATTGTTGAAATGATTAAACGGGCTAATTATAATGCTAATGTTACTACGCTTGCTCTTAATATATTTACTAATCTGGCTTTAGCTGAAGCTAAAATTCATGGGATTGATATTAACGAAGTTCATTTTCATGAAATTGGTGCAATTGATTCAATTATTGATATTTTGGGTTTTAGTATTGCTTATGACTTATTAAATATTTCCGAATGTAAAACTAGCCCTTTAGCGGTTGGATCCGGAACTATTACAACTGCTCATGGTATTTATCCAATTCCCGCTCCGGCTACAGCGCAATTAATTCAGGATTTTAAAATTCCCTTATCCTCATTTTGTGCTTTCAGCGAGGCTTTAACGCCAACAGCTTGTGCTATTTTAGCTACCATAACCCACAAATGGACGCCTTATTTGGAAATTACTACGATTGTAGCGCAAAGTTATGGAGCTGGATTTAGGGATACGCAAAATTATCCAAATATTTGCCGCATTGTCCTTGGTCAAACGGCTGAGCCTAATTTTGATTTAGTTTATATTTTGGAGTGTAATATTGACGATTTAGCTCCATACATATTAGCTTATGTACAGGAGCAGTTATTAGTGAATGGGGCACTAGAAGTCTTTTTAACACCGTGTATCAGTAAAAAAAATCGCTGTAGTTTTGTCTTAACCGTTATCTGTAAGGAAGAAGTAAAAGCCCTTATGGAAAGTATAATTTTTCGGGAAACAACTACGCTTGGTATTAGAAATCATCAAAGTTATCGTCAGATTCTTAAACGTGAATTTAAAGAAGTGTATTTAGAATCCGATTATAAGATAAATTTAAAAGTGGCTTATGAAAGCAACGGTAAAATTGTTAAACTGGAACCTGAATATGATGATTGTGCTAAATATGCTCAATTAAAAAAAATACCGTTAAAGGAAGTAATTCAAGAAGCTAAAAAACTTGGTTATAAATTATATATTGAATAAACTTTGATTGATTTTAATAGTTATTCGGTTATAGTTAGGAAAATATAAACATTATCGAAAAGTTTTAAGTTTTAAAGCTTACATTTTCCTAAATG
>DAHXLC010000239.1 GCA_027371815.1 Candidatus Melainabacteria bacterium
ACTATGAATGAACAGGATGCAAGTAAATTAATGTCTAATAATACAATTTCTACCGACGATTTAATGAATAATCAAACTTTAAATGAAAATTTACCAGGAAAAGAAGTGGTATATGATGCCAGTTCCATTGATGTTTTAGAAGGTCTAGAGGCGGTTCGAGTGCGTCCAGGCATGTATATTGGTAGTACTGGTCCAAGAGGTTTGCATCATTTGGTTTGGGAAATTGTAGATAATTCTGTGGATGAAGCCTTAGCTGGGTATTGTCGCCAACCATAATATGTTAAATGCAGGTCAATTACGATAATTTAATTAAAGACATAAGAATTTTTCATCTGTTTAAATAAATTAGTTTATAAAGTAAACACCTGAATTTATTGAGTATAAGCTATTTTAACACAAAACAATAACTTTTACCAATAATTTTAGTACAGTTTTTACAGTTTACATGAAATAACGTATTAATGAAGAATAGCCAAAATTAGGATAAAATATGAGATTAGCAAAATAAAATTTAAACTAGATTTCCATACTTGTCAAATAATTTAAAAGGACTTATTCATTGAAGGTTTTTACAAATCCAACCCCGAATATTATTGCAAAATCAGCCATTGCTCTGGGTTTTTTTGATGGCGTCCACAAAGGTCATCAAAGTGTTATTGCTTCAGCGGTAAACTATGCTAAAGCCAATAATATTACCAGTGGCGTTGTTACCTTTAAGGATCATCCTCGCGCGCTTACAACATTTAAACAGCCATTGCTATTGACAACGCCCGATCAAAGGCTTAAACAATTTGAGCAGTTGGGTGTTGAAATTGTCCTAGTTTTAACTTTTACGCCAGAATTATGTAATTTAAGCGCCAAAGACTATGTTAAAAATATTCTCAAAGGTTCGATGGGCGCAAAATATATTTCCGTTGGTCAAAATCATCATTTTGGTAAGGATCGACAAGGTGACTGTGTTTTACTTGAATCAATGGCGAAAGAAAATCTATTTGCCTTACATATCTGTCCCATTTTAACCGTAGATAATTATGCTGTATCTAGTACAGTTATTCGTGAAAATCTAGCTCTAGGTAATGTCGAAATTGTCAACAAACTAATTGGTCGAGGATTTTGCCTTACCGGCACTGTAATTAGCGGACACCAACGCGGACGTACCATTGGTTATCCAACGGCCAATATTCAGGTAAGTGAATTCCAGTCTATACCAGCCAATGGCGTTTATGCGGGGCTAGCTAAAATCAACAATCAAGAGTACAAAGCCGTAATTAATATTGGCATAAGACCAACTTTTAACAATACTCATATAGCTAATCCACTTATTGAAGCTCATATTCTTGATTTTAATCAAAATATTTATAATCAGGAAATTGAACTTAGCTTTCTAAATTATGTTAGACCTGAACAAAAATTTAACAGCGTTGAAGCTTTAATTGCTCAAATTACTAAAGACTGCAACTTTGTAAAAGCGCATTAATGATTGGCCATTTTTGCTTTAATAATAATTTGCCTTAAATTTTGCCGCAGCCTTAATTAACGAAAAAGCTCTCTTGGCATCAAACCTGCCTTGGCTAAAAACCTCTTTTAACAAGGCATTACCAATAGTACCATTATTTTTAATCACTATCGATTGAGCAAATGGCAAGGCGGCAGTAATAAAATCAAATTCCGGATTAATACTTAAAGCTACTCCTTCTAAAGTAAGCAAAGCTCTCATTATATAGGTAAATTCACTAGGCAAGCTAAATGGGTAACGCCAACAAACATCAGAAAAATCAAAAAGGACTTTTTTAAATCTGATTTTAGACATTTTAGTATTAAACCTGGCTTGAATAATTGGTGATAAATCATTATACAAAGCTTCTTTATCAACAGTATCACTTAAAATTTTCATATTGATAAAATCTTGAATTAAAGCCATATAATCATTTCGCAAGACATGGATAAATGCATTAACTAAGTTTTGTTTTAAATCTGGACTTAATCTACCAACCATACCAAAATCAAAAATACCAACGCGGCCATCCGGCATAACCCGCATATTCCCTGGATGCGGATCGGCATGAAAGAAGCCATCATCAAGTAATTGTTTTAAATAAAATTCTGCACCAAGTTTAGTAATTTCATCAACAGAAAATCCCATATCGGTAATAGCTTTAACATCAGTGATTTTAGCTCCGCCAATATACTCAATGGTCAGCACATGCCGGCCAGTTAATTTCCAGATTATTCTAGGGATACAAACGCTTTCAAATTTACGTAAATTGTGCCTAAACCTATCAGCATTTCTGCCTTCTTTTAAATAATCAATTTCCTCATAAATGGTTTTGGCAAATTCAACAACTACACTAGGCCAATCTGTATGACGACATAATGTAGGATAATTCATAACTTCACTAGCTATAGCTGCAATAATCTGCACATCACTAGTAATAATTTTACGCAACTGTGGTCGTTGAACTTTAACCACGACTTGCCGCCCATCAAACAATTGGGCTTTATAAGCCTGAGACAGGCTAGCTGCAGCTATTGGGGTTTCATCAAAGCTTGCATACAATGCTTCTTTGCTTTTGCCTAAATCGCTAAAAATTTGGGCAAAGGCAATATCATTAGCAAACGGAATAACTTCTTCTTGTAATTTAGCCAATTCCAGCATAGCTGGCAGAGGAAGCAAATCAGCTCTTGTAGAAAACATCTGACCTATTTTAATAAAGGTTGGACCAAGTTGATTTAAGCGTTTACACAAATAACTACCTAATTGTTTAAATTTCTCATAGTCATTAATACTTAATACAGCTTCCTGCGGATCAATATCACTTTCATTAG
>DAHXLC010000241.1 GCA_027371815.1 Candidatus Melainabacteria bacterium
TTTCTTTATTTAAACGTGCTGCTAAGCTTTCATAACCACCTTAATTGATATGCGCAATCATACCGGCATTCATCCACGTCTTGGCGCTTTAGATGTTTGCCCTATTGTACCTATTGCCCAAGTTACCTACCAAGACTGTAAAAATATCATAAATGAAATAAGTCCAGTAATTGCTAATGATTTTCAAATCCCCTTATTTTGCTATAATTTATCAGCCTTAAATTTAGCTAATAAATATATTGCTCCCATTCGTAAAGGTGGCTATGAAAGCTTAGCAGCACGTTTAAATAAAGAAATTTTTCCGGATTATGGAGCTAAGTTTTATAATCCTAAATTTGGAGCTGGTTTTATTGGAACTCGTCCACCACTTATAGCCTATAATGTAAATTTAACCACAACTAATACCACTACCATTAAAACCATTGCTAGATACTTAAGGCTAGCACGTGACAAGCATAAAATTAAACTGGAAAATTACGACGATCTTAATTTAATCAATAGTCTTAGCACTAATTTTAATCTCAATGGACTCCTGGCCTTTGGTTGGAATAATAATAATTTTAGCCAAATTGCCCTGAATATTACCGATTATAAATTAACAATACCTTCTACAGCTTACAAAGCTGTAGAAATGGCAGCTAATCATTTTCAAATTAAAACAGCAAAAGCTGAACTGATAGGTTTACTACCCATGGAAGCTGTTTATCTTAGCCTTACCCAAAGCAATTTACTAACTATTACTACAGATAATCAATCTAAGCTAATTGACCAAGGTATAAAAACACTTAATTTAGATCCAACATTAACAGCTGACCAATTAATTCTTGAATATAAAATTAAAAATGCTTTAAACGCAAATTAAATTAAACTCAAATTTATGATTGTGCTTTTTATAACTGAAACTGTCTTTTGCCTAATAACGGGACTATCACAAAATCTATGGCTAAAAGTACCTAAAAGCCTTACAGGATAAAGCTATTGCTGCGATCATGTATCAATGGAAAATTTTAGGTGATAGTGACACTTTTAGAGAATTATCCAAGCGCTGGATTTCAACATTGCAAAAAAAACACCATGTCAAGTCGCTTTATGCCAAAGCAACTTCTTACAATTTCACAAAAAATAATAAATGGCGGAGAGGGTGGGATTCGAACCCACGGTACAGTTTTTGACCGTACAACTTCTTAGCAGGAAGCCGCTTTCGACCACTCAGCCACCTCTCCAAAAATTATCATGATAATCAATCTAATTATTTTTTATTATAACAAAAAAAATCACAACTTGATAACATTCAACCGTGAAATTTAATTAATTATTGGCAAATTTATTACTTGAAAACTAAAATATACTCTTTTTTTCATGAATTAACCAGTTTTTAATCGGCTAAGCAATTTTCCTAAAACTTTCATAGTGCTAGTTCTAAACAAAATCACCAATTGTGTAAAATCAATAAACTTATCCAGTAATAAGCAATCGCTCCACCAAAAATCACACTATCACCTCTATCTAATAAACCGCCATGGCCGGGAATAATTTCAGAAGAATTTTTAACGCCAGCATCCCGCTTCAGCAAAGATTCACAAAGATCGCCAAGCTGAGCTGCCACTGAAACTAAAATGCCCATAAACGGAGCCTGTAATGTTTGAAAATTAAACGGGTGGCATTTAAACAAATAATAATCCGCAACATAAAAAACCAAGGTATTAAAAAATATAGCTGCAAGCAATCCCCCCACAGAGCCCTCAACAGTTTTTTTAGGGGATACTTGAGGGTAAAGTAACGTTTTACCAAATAATTTACCAGCATAATAAGCAAAAACATCGGTTGCCCAGATTGTAAACATACAAGCCCATAAATAAGCTACTCCTGGCTGTTCCCAGGGAGTAGTTGGTAAAACTAAATTCTGCGGGCATAAATTACGTAGTAAAATTAAATGACAAGGTAAAAAGCCTAAATAAATAAAACCCAGAATGGTTGTAGCAATATCGGCAATCGTTGCAGGCGGATGCTCGTTGCGAAACAATAAACGAAAAAATGATAAACATATACCTACGGTTAATAAAATCGGGAAATTAGCTAGGCTTACAAAATTCTGTAAAGCTGGAATGCCTAGACCAGGCAAAGCTGCTGTTACCATAAAGGCAACAATCATAACTTTAACAATTCTAACACTAGGCCTGGTTCCTTTGGCCTTAACTAAATTAATATACTCGACCCCAGCCAAATAACAGGCTAACCCTAAGGTAAAAGCCAAAAATATGCCACCAAAAATAAAACAAAATACACCGGTTAAAAATAAAAGAAAACCTGATAATATCCTCATTTTATTTTTCATTTTGGTGATTGGTTACCTAAAGCTAAAATTTTACAATAGATGCTCATAAGCTAATTTAGTAGCAGTACGTCCGCGCGGTGTGCGCATTAAAAAACCCGCCTGAATCAAATAAGGTTCACATACCGTTTGCAAAGTCTGGATATCTTCACCAAGCATTTGAGCAATTGCCTCAATACC
>DAHXLC010000253.1 GCA_027371815.1 Candidatus Melainabacteria bacterium
TTAGATGAATTAAATAAATTAGCTAATAGCGAAGTTAGTGAAGCTGAGATTACCAGTCATAAAATTGCTAATCAAAAAGGAACAATTTTATCTACAGCTAAATCCAGTAATTTAGCTTTTATCCTTGCAGAAGCTGAATCTAAAGTAGATTGGCAATGGATTATGAATTATGATGACCATTTTGATAAAATTACCGCTAGTGATATTATGAATGTTGCAAAAAAATATTTTAAACCTAATAATCAAACACTTGGTTATTTTACCCCAGTCACACCTGAAGAATTAGATCTTATTAAAAATGAAGAAACACCCCTTAAAACGTTAGTAAAAGAAAGTAAAAAATCTTCGCCAAAAGAAGCTAAAATACGAGGCTTTGTGCCAAAAATTACTCCTTTAGAATTAAAAGAAGAAATTGATTCAGTTACTGATTTTAGTAAACGTGCCAAAATACATCAGTTTAAAAATGGTTTAAAGCTAATTTTCTTAAAATCACCAGGAGCTAAAGCCCTTGGAATAGCTGGAGCTATTAAGGCTTATAATCCGCAGGTTTTAAGCAAGAATTCGAATATACCGGATATGACTGCTGAGTTACTAGCTAGTGGATCAAAAAATTATTCTAAAGATACTATTGCTAAAATCCTTGAAGAAATGGCTATTCCTAATGGTCTTGATTTTAGTGCTGATAAATTTAAGGTAAATTTTAGCACTTTATTAGTAAATAATGACTTAGAAAAATACCTAGAATTATTAATGGATGTTATTAGACATCCAAAATTTTTGGAAGAAGAAATTGAAAAAAGTAAAATTGAATGGACTAATCATTTAAATGAAGCTAATCATAATACTAGATTTATGGCTAATAATAAATTTAAACAATTGCTTTATCCAAATAATCATGTTTATTATGAAAAATCGATAGCCGAGCTTATTAAAGATTTACAAAATATAAGTCATAAAGACTTAAGCCAGTTTCATAAACATCATTATGCTCCTAATTCATGCATAATATCTATTGTTGGTGATCTGGATTTTGATAATTTAATTGCTTTAATTGAAAAATTAACCCATAACTGGGAAGGTGAAGATAAGACAGCCTTAATTGTCGATCCTGTTGAACTTCCAAAAGCCATAGCCCGTGAATTTGTTAATATTCCCAATAAAACCAGTTCCGATATTATTCTTGGTCATACCTTAGATTTAAAACGTACCGATAAAGATTATTTTGCCTTAAGAGTAGGAAATACTGCTCTAGGTGGCGATACAATTACAGCCAGACTTGGCCACGTGGTTCGGGTTAAAGCTGGACTTACCTATGGAATTTATTCGGGCATATCAAATGTTTATTTAGGTAGTGGAGCGTGGACGGTTAATTTAAGTGTCAACCCGAAAAATGTTGATAAATCTATTGATCTTACTTATCAAGTATTACGTGACTTTATTGATAAAGGTATCACGAAGAGCGAATTAGCCAAGGAAATTCGCAAGGCCGCTGGATCATTTAAAGTTGGTTTGGCATCACCATCAGCCTTAGCCTCAGTAATGAGTGAACTTGAATTTTATGGTTTAGGTATTAATGAATTGGATAAAATTGTTTCCCAATATCAAAGTTTAACTGTTAAAGAGGTTAATGCTGCTATAAAAAAACATTTGCATCCGGATAAATCGATACTAGTAACAGCTGGTAGTGTCGGGTAATTAATTATAAGTAAGGTGAGCTACAAATAAATCTATATTAATGCGTTATGCTTGGGTGAACAACAACTATGAGTTTTCCCAGGTATCGCGCCATTTAGTGACACCACGATCAATTAGAAGCCTTTTATGCGTAGTACAATTTTCATGAATAGGAATTAAACTACCATTTTCATTATTAATTATTACATATTTATAAGCTATTCGCATATTACAGCTTTCATTAAAGGCGATTTCACCAAACCAAGTATTTTCATTAATGTATTCTAAGGGTTTAGCCTGGCTAATTGACCAATTTCCTAGTTCGTTACAATCACCAATAATTGCAACAATTTGTCCTGGTTCAGTTTTAATACCATTTAATTGTATACGAACAATAACTTTACCGACAACAGCTTTACCTATATGACTTAAGATTATTATTTCTTTAGGTCCAAGTTGCAAATTAAAAATTTTACCAGCTTTAATATTAAAAATTTTCTTGGTGAATACGCAGGTATAACTTCCATCGGCTAAATCTGTTAAAACTTCATTAATGGTTGTACTGCCACCGCGATTCATGGCTACAAAACAACGAGAATCATGATATCTACGTAAAAAACAATAAATGTCATTGGTTAGATATTTAACCCATTGCCCGCCCCATTTTATACTAGAGTTTTTACGGCGTAAATCACTTAGAATAGCTATCTGTTTAAATAAGTTACTATCCAGGTCCCACCTATCCATCATGGGTCGATTATAAGGATCGTTACCACCATCAGTGTCATTATGGAGAAATTGTTCACAGCCATAATATAAACAAGGTATTCCACGTGAAGTCATGATTAAAATTAAAGCTAATTGCATGGTGCTTTCATCACAGCCAAGTGACATAAATCTTAACATATCGTGATTTTCAATAAATGTAATTAATTCAGTCGCATTATGGTAATTAGCGTCCTTGGCTAAAAGGTCATTAATAATATTAAAACCAGCTTCAGCATTTTGACCAAGAGCTTGTCTTATAGCCATACAGAAGCCAAAATCCAATATTGTCATACCTGATTTATTAGCAAAGGCAACTGAATTCATATCATTGGGATGACTATAAATCCATTCACCAAAAATAAATGTAGTTGGCTTATGACATAAAATATCACTAGTAAACTCTTGCCAAAACCAAATGGGCATATGTTTTACGGTATCTACACGCAAGGCATCAACACCTTTATCCAGCCATTGTTTTATGGCTGATTTTATGTAGTTACGATAATCATCATTGTTTTCATTGAAGGTAGCCAATCCCGCTAATTCACAATTCTGTATCTGCCAGGTATCGTTCCAGTCATGAACTTCTCCATAATGATGATACCAATTACTAGTATCATTATTAAAATCAGCAATTAAATTACCATCGTCATAGATTTTGCCTTTATTGCCATTGGCATCAGGCGAACTATGATTACAGACAATGTCTAAAATAAGTCGCATACCCCGATTATGCATTTCTTTAATTAAGACATCAAAAGTTGTATTATCATGTTGAAATAGACTTATTTCATTTTGATTGTTAATATAGCGAGAATTAATTCGTTTAAAATCCTGGGTCCAATATCCATGAATAGGAGCTTGATCCCATCCAGTATTTTCAATCTGTTCAAACAAAGGTGTAACCCAGATAGCTGTAATACCTAATGATTGTAAATAATCTAATTTATCAATTATGCCTTGTAAATCACCACCCCAATATTTATGCCAATCTTCTTTATTGGGATCAAATAAACTATCATCTAGACCACGATCATTTTCAGGGTTACCATTACAAAAACGATCAACAACTATAAAATAAATGGTTTCACCACGAAATTCTAAATCTCTTTCCAGGGAAATGGCTATTTCATCTGTTGATGCCGTAGAATTATCTGTATTTTCTTTTACCATAGAATAAAACTAACCTCATTGTATATTTTAATATTATATTCAAATTGAACCTTAATATATAAGTAAAAGCTTTAAATTAACTAATAATCTGTTCAATATTTGATTATATTAAGCATTGGGTATAAAAAGCTAATTACAAGATTTTTATTAAACAAGTAGATATTGCTAATAATTACTCAAATGTTATTATTAATTAATTTTAGCCTTAGCTAATAAAGCTTGGATAACTTTCTGGTTAGATGGAAGATCGAAAGCAGAGGATTAAGCATTTACAATAATAACAATAACCTTAATTTGGATATTATTAGTAATGGCTCATGAATGGAAAAATTTAGAGGAAAACAATTATTTTTCAAGGCATTTTCTTACAAAATAAACTGAACACTCAAACACTTCAGCAATTTCTTTGACACTCATACTTTTAATTTTGTGAAGCTTATTTATAGAGCGCTTTATTTCTTTTTCATGAATTTTAGCCAGAGCCTCAGCTTTAGCCTTAACCAGAGCCTCAGCTTTAGCCTTAGCCAGAGCCTCAGCTTTAGCCTTAGCTAACTCTTCTTTAAACTTAAGACGAGCATTTTCAAATCCCATTCTAAACAAATAACTATCTTTTACATCATCAATATCAATTGACATAGCCATATCCTCATTTAGTTTATCTACTAATATATTACCATCTTTTCGTAAACCAGCAAATGTTAATGCCTCGCCTAATTTTTTCTTTCTTAGACTAGGGTTTTTAATACTTTTAATAAATTTAATTACTCTTTCAACGTTATCTAAGCTAAACCCATTTATAGCTAGTAAACTTAAAATAATTGTAGATTCTTGCTTTAATAAAAGACTTCTATCAATTTTATTAATATCAATTATGGCAAATTTATGCTGAGCACCTAATTCATTTATGTTATTTAGCATATTTAATTTACTTTTACCGACATAAAAAACCACCTGAAGCACTGGAATTTTATATTTGCGGCGAATCATATACCAGTAATTATGCATTCGTAAAGGCATATCTGGATCGTTTTTAATTTGAATCTCAAATTGAATAAAGATTTTATCTATATTACAATTTAAATTATT
>DAHXLC010000260.1 GCA_027371815.1 Candidatus Melainabacteria bacterium
ATTCTTTCATTTAAAGCTTCTTTAAGTAATTCATTTTGCTTTAATAAAGCTTTTAAATGTTCATTAGCAATTACTAATTCGGCCTGTAATTCAGCTACCGTTTGTTCATGACTAATTCCTGTCGATGGATCCCTTCCTGGTGTTTTAGGTAATAAAACATAGCCAAGTTGAACAGCTTTTAAAGCTGCAGCAGTCCGAGTTGGTACTTTTAATTTAGCAAGGATACATTCGATATGTTTTTCAACTGTTCTAAGTTTCATATCTAATTCTTCAGATATTTCTTTATTACGTAAGTCTAATCTAATTAACACCTCAATTTCCCTTTCAGTCAAATTGCAGTTAGGCATTGAATTAGCTGGACTTTGTTTAATTAATTGAATAATTTTTGGATCACAGTAAGGTAAATTACGAGTAACTTGTTCAATAGCTTCAAATAAAGTTCTGGGACCTGAACTTTTCAGACAAAAACCTCTGGCTCCAGCTCTTGATAATTGATTGTAATATTTGGTGGCGTGATACGAATCGGTTAACACCAATACATTGGTATTAGGCATTTCTTCACGCACGCGTCTGGCTATTTCGACACCATTTAAACCATCTAAATCAAGTTCCAGGATAACAAATTCAGGTTTTAACCTACGGATGATTTCCATTGCCGTTAAACCATCACTCGCTTCGCCAATGATTTCTACTACTTCAGATACTACTCTTTTTAGGCCAAAACGAATTAATTCATGTCTTTCACAGATAATGGTCTTAGGCCGAAAACTGGTTGGCTTAAATGTTGAAGATTGTATATTTAAATTCAATGATGGCTCCATAATCTAGTTTAATAATTTAATTCTTAAATATTTCTATATCTATTTTATTATTCTACCAATATTACTAGATAAACAAACATATTATAAGAATTTAGCCAATTTATGAAATAATTTTGTAATTAATTTTTGCGTTAATAAAAAAATAATACATTAAAATTAACCTATTTTAATGATTTTTTAATATATTATTAAAAAAAATTAATCATAACCTCATGGCAGTAGTATTAATTTATTTTAATTTAGATTCTGCGTGCTTAATTCCAAAAAATTAATTTTTCTAAGGGGAATGTTACGCAAACCATGGGATATTCCCCAATGGACTTCCTTATCACAATTAGATTAAGCTCGTAAGTGAAAAAATGTTTACGGGAAAATCATTCAGCAGGCAGGATAAATATGAAAAACGCTCGAATCAACAAAATCTATTTTAGCTTATTCATTTCGCTATTGATGGCAATATCATTAATAACCACATCGGTCGAGGCCACTAAGCTCAATGCTCCACCATTGCCCAGCGAAAAGGATTTTGCTAATGCCCAAGAAGTAAACGTTCCCAATAGCAGGTTTAATCGTCGTCCAGATTACCGAGAAGCTGAAGCTCAAGCAAAAGAAGATCTTGCAAAAAAATCTAATGAGGCTAAAGCTGAAGCCGAAAAAGCTCGTCAAACAGCATTAAAAGCTTATCAAGACAAATTAACTAATTATAAGAAGCAATTAGAAATGGCCGCAACTTTTAATCGTCAGGCTATAACATTTGGTAAAAGCGGTAATTATAGCGATGCGATTGCCTTGCATGAAAAGGCCTGTAAGTATGATCCTTCAAATAAACAATTTAAAATTAATCTTTCAGCAGCTCGAACGGTTTACGGTAAAACATTAATTAGTCAGAATAATTTAAATCTTGCTATAAGTGAATTACGTAAAGCTCTTTATGTTGC
>DAHXLC010000261.1 GCA_027371815.1 Candidatus Melainabacteria bacterium
GAATTAATATCATTATAGACTTTCCCATTCTCAGAAAATAAAGTATTTACGGTAGCATTATCAGACTGTCTTAAATACTCAAAATTATTAGCTAATAATGGAAAATTATATAATGATATTAATTCAGTAACTTCGGCTAATGAAATTTCTCAAAGTGGATTACAGGCCTATGTCGCTTTTGTGAAAGGTAATCCGGATAGTAGTTTAGCCAAAGATGTAAGCTCTGAACAATTTAAAGTAGTTGAAAATTTGGCTAACAATTGGCATTCTGCGGATATTCAAAAAATGGTTGATAAAAATGGCAATATGAGTCCTGATTCCATTGCGGTTGGCCTTGGTGATAAGAATTCAATTGCAGTTAATTCACCTTTGTTAAATTCTGCTGAGAATAATTTTGAGTATTTAAGACAGTCTGATAATGCTACCGTAAATACTTTATTTTCTGAGAATGGGAAAGTCTATAATGATATTAATTCGGTCACATCATCTAAGGATTTATCCCAAAGTGGTCTAGAAGCTTATATTGCATATGTTAAAGGTAATCCCCAAAGCCGTTTAGCTAACGATATCAGTTCCGAGCAATTTCAAATAATTCAGAATTTAGCTCAAAATTGGCAAACGCCAAATGTTCAAAGTTTATTAGATAAATCTGGTAATCTAAATTTAGATTCTGCAGCTCAAGGTCTTGGTTATAGCAATAATGAATTATTGGCTAAAGAAAGTGGTTCAAATGCAAGTAACAGAACTAATGAACAAGTAAATACCGGAAATGTTTTAATTGATGGAAGTTTTGATGCAAAGAATAAATCCCAAGAAACTGGTAATCCCTTAATTGATGGTTATTTCACTAATCCATAAGAATAAAGCTTGGCTCTCTTTGGTTTATTTATAATGCCGTAGTTTTGATAAATCACTTAAATATTTAATTATTGAATCAATTTGGTCTTGGTTTAATGGACCATTGGCATCACTTAAAAAACCAGGCATAGTAATGCTGGTTTGACTGCCAAAAGAAGCCGTTTTAGTCATTTTAGCTGTAAATATCGGATCGTAATATGGCCCAAATAGTTTTGGTCCAACAGCCCCTTCCGCTTTAGGCCCATGACACATAGCACAGTCCGCATTATATAAATCACGGCCAAATAGACCAATTCCTCTAGCAACGTGACATGCAGTACATTTTTCACTGGTGAAAATTTTGGTCATTTTTTCTCTAGTAAGACCCTTGTGGGGATCTTTAACCGTCATTAATAAGTTTATGGTTGATTTGGGTTTAGTTTTATCATTGGTAATTAAAAATACGCGTTTATCAACTTTGCCTCGTTTCATTGTTGTATCAACCGTTATTTTTAAAATTGTAGATTCATGTGGTTTTAATTTGTTTTTAGTTAATTTTGGTATCGTACAACCACAAGTAGCATAGGCATTATAAATCAGCAAATTAGTTTTGCTTAAATTAGTAAGTTTAAAGTCATGGGTGACTTCAATACCTTCATCAATTAAACCAAAATTAAATTCAGTTGGTTCAATAAGTAAATTTTCAGTTGGATTATTACCTTGAGTGGTTTGAGCCGGTACTAAAGTGAAAAGATTTGGATAAAGCAAAGTTAGTAACATAATAATGGTTGTAATTTGGCGCATGATGTCAGTCCTTTGTTTCATTGAGTTTGACAAATTTCAAATAACCATTTGGCAAACTCAAATTTGTTTATTGGCTGGGGTGAGTCGATAGTTTTACCTATGGGTATTTTTGTTATTGTATTATAAGTAACTAGATCATTTAAATTATAAGTAATATTTTTATTAAGTATTTTATGTTTAATTAAAAAGTTTAAGGCATTTGATTCGGGATTATCTTTTAGAATATTAAGATTAAAATCGTTAATTTCTTTTTGAAATTTATTTTTATGTTTTTTTAAAATAAGCGCTCGGCAAAGTGGTGGCAAAATATCTTTGAAGGTCAAGGTTGAATAGCCATTGAAGCTAAGATCAGTAGATGTTTTGTTGTTAATTAAATCATTGGAATCCCAATTTATCATTGCTAAATCATTAGCATAAGGATTGCCGGTAAAGTAGTTTTTGTCAATAAGTCGTCGAT
>DAHXLC010000283.1 GCA_027371815.1 Candidatus Melainabacteria bacterium
TCTATAGTCCAAACCCCTTTATTAAGTCCTGTTAAGGTATTTACTTCAATTAACTTATTAGCTTTAGAATAAGTATAGCTACTTAAGTCACCTTTAGGATTTTGAATTATCTTTGTTTGATTTCCATTTGCTTCAGTTAAAACAGGTAAACCACTCCCGTTAGCACTTGTATCTACGGTGACACTTGTATAGGTTTTTCCATTGCTATCCTGCCACTTACCATTACTACCTAAGGTAATTGTTTCAGTTGGGTTTTTGGTGGCATCTTTATCAATATATTCAATTTTACTTAAGGTTTTGGTAGTTGAATTGTAGTCATAAACATATTGATCACCATTGGGAAGCTGAGCAATAACTTGACCTGGATTAGCAGTATTATTAATAATACTTACTTTGTCTAAATTTGTAGTTGATGTGGTATCTTTACCAATTGTTTTTACTTGACCAGCAACAAAGGTTTGAAAATTGCCATAATTATCAAACCATCTGGGATTTGTTGTTGTATAGCCTGCTTTCAAGGCAGGATTAGCTTTAATAGATTTTTGGTATTCAGCTGACGTAGGTTCAGCTGGAGTTTTTACTAGTGTCCAAGTTGCCTTTGTACTGTTATATTGCCAATCGCCAAATTCCTGTGAATTTATTTCAGTAGTGTTGCCATTTTTATCGTATGATATATTAGTCGTGTAAGTTGTATTTCCAACCTTATATGTTTTTGATGTTACATTGTCATTTGAATTAAATAGTACTGTTGTGCCTTCAGTTTTATTAGTTAACGAAGAACTTCCGTCAGCATTATAAACACGGGTAAGTCCAGCACCTGGTCCACCGGTGTATATATAAGATAATGTGCCATCACTAGCTATTTTAACATTAGCAATTGAAATCGCAGCTACCCCATCACTGCTAGTGGTAGAAAAAGTAGTGCCATCAGGATTAACATTATATATATTGTTATTAGTTATTATCTGGGTAAGTTTATTGTTTTTATAAGTATAATTATATTGATTACCACCACCATCAGTCATTTGCGTTATGTTACCATTACTATCTTTAATAATTATTTGACCATTACTAGCATAGTCGTAAGTACTTTTAATATTTGAATTAGTTAAATCATAACTTACATCACCAGTACTTCCTGATATTTTCAGATTAGATATTATATCCCCTGTAGTTCCATCAGTATAATTACCATTTTTATCCATAGAAAAGGTAGTTGTTGTTTTGGAAATAGCATTGTAAATTGAAAATTCTTGTGGGACTTCCTGTGATTTTCCATTTATAGTTTTGCTAATATATTTAGATAAAGTAATTTGATTACCGTTATATTCTTTGATAGATGTGGTATTTCCAGAATTGTCATAATTAATCGTGGGTTGATCTATTTGTGATGAGGGGAAATTTGTTTGATTGGGAGAGATATCGCCAGCAAAATTTAAGTTTATACCACCAGTAGTTCCTAGAACTGAATTGATAGAATTGTCTACGGGGGTATTAAGTCCAAACGAATAACCTGTTGAAAAAGAGTTATTTAACAAAGAGTCATTTAACAAAGTTTGATCTAAAGAGGTTGAAATAGTTGATGATTCTAATGAATTTTTAGTAATATTTGGTATTTGATCTAAAGAGGTTAAACTAGTTGGTGTTTCTAATGAATTTAGTGTAGCTTTAGCAGCAGCAGCAGATTGGGCGTTATTATCACTACTGGATTGAGTCGCAGAAGTTCCAGTATCTGGGTTGGCTGGGGGAATAACCCGTTTTTCGCTAGTTACAGTTGCAAAAGTTGGAATAACCCGTTTTTCTACGAGAGGTGTTGGTTTTGCTGCATCTGAAGGTTGCGCAGCACTAGCTTCAACTGGCTTAGTTGGAGCTGATACGGTATTTTTAGCAGCCAGGGAAGCTAAACCATTAGAATTAGTTAGAGCCGAAGGTTTTGGCTTAGCAGTTGGTTTATTAGTTGTATTATCAGTTGGTTTAGTGCTTTCTGTGTTGCCCATTTGTTTTTTGAATCCTAAAGTTAAAGGTCAGTTAATAGATTAATACCCGTAAAGTTAATTTGGTAATCGATTTTTAGAAATTGCCTAAATTTTATTAGTAAGCTTAAACATTTTTTAATTATATATATAATACTTTTTTGCCCACTTGATTACTGTTAACTAGGCAACTTTTTCCTGGGTTTAGACAGAATTTAGATTAAATATCACCAAAATTAGATTAAATATTTTTAATGTTAATTATTTAAAGCTTGATAAATTAAAGCCAACGCAACCCATTTTTCATGACTAGGCAAATTGGTATAATTGATAATTTCTAAAGGGGTATTATTTTTAATAAGTAAGTCAATAATGGTAATTAATACATTATTGTTTAATTTGTTAATATTACTATTTTGCGAAATTATCTGGTTAAATAATTCCTGACCATTACTAATTGGTAGTTGAACTGTTAATGGTGTCGCACTTAATATATTTTGCGCCCAATTAAAATTGTCCTGTGCCAAAGCTGCATCCATTAAAATTGAAGCTAGGGCTTTATTGACCATGCAGGCTGGATCAAGGTTTTGTAATTTTAAAATAGTTCCTGATTTTAATTTTTTCTGTTCCTGAAAATTAAATTTGCCATTGTGAAAGCAAGTTATAAATTCAATTATGGCGTCTTTGCCCTTTAATTCATCTAATTTTGCTAAAATAGGTTTTCCTTTTTCAAAACTAATCGAAATTTTCTTGTCATTTTTATTTTCGGCAATTAATACTCCTGATTTATTCGCCATTTCAATTGACTGTAATAAGGCACTGGGATCAAGAATAGCTAAATCACCAATCATGGTATTAGTATTGATGGCATCTTTTTTACTTTCATCAACGTGAAATAAATGCATCACACTGGTTTCATTGGGCAATTCATTGGCAAAATAAAGCGCTTTTTCAGCACCAACAATTAAATCTTCAGCAGTTTTTCCATTGAATGGACAGGTTACCACACCAATAGCTAAATGGATATATAAAATGTTATGCGGCCAATTATTTTCATTGCTGGCGCAATTAATTTTAATCTGGTTGGCTAATTGCAGCGAATTGATAATATTGGTATTTTCCAAGATGATAAGAAGTTTATCATTTCCATATCTGATTAAATGATTGCCTGTACTTTTGGACATAACTTCTTCATCCAGAGGAATACGATTTGAAACCAGATTAAGACATATATTGGCGACTTCTTTAAGAATTTTATCACTTGCTGACTGACCAAATTCCTGAACAATTGAATATAGATGTTTAATTTCAATCATTAAAACTGAGAATGGGTTTTCATCATAGTTAATGCTTGCACGTTTAATTATATAAGGCATAATTTCATAGAAATATTTGTTATTACATAATTGAGTGGTTACGTCAGTACGAGCTGCTTCATACTGTTGTTGATAGCGCAGTATTTGGACAAAGCTTACCGAAATGGTTTTTAATAATTCTTTAAGGCTGTTAATATTGGCTTTATTTAATTCCTTATCACTGGCGGTTTGAAATATTGTATATAAACCAATTGGTTCGTTTTGAAAATAAATTGGAAAAAAATAGGCTCGTACAAAACTCGTCCATTGTGATACATGATTTATTCCATAAGCGGAAAATTCACTGCTTTCAATTACCAGAATATCTTTGGCTGTTTTAATTAAACTACCAAAGACTAAATTAAAAGCAAGCCTGGATAGTTGTTGCATACTTTGGTTGTCAAAACCTGTGCTAGCCAATATTTTAAATTGTTGATCTTTATTTACAACTAATACTGAAAATAAAAAATTGTCGAGAAACAAATTTCTAAGACTAGAAACTATTTTATAACCTGATTTTGTAAGACTCTTGGAGGCTGTTATTTCATCAGCCAGCGACTTTACGAATTCATTAATATTATGATGATATTCAAAATCAGCAACTTTCATTTTTAACTCTAATATTTCATTTTGAAACTGTCTTTCTAGTTTTGATTTTTCAATTTCCAGGAACTTGGTATTACGATTATTATCTTGAGTAGCAGTCTTACTGTACTCTTCAATTTGCTGTTTGTAATTTTTTAAAAATTGATTTAAAGTTTTAAGTTCATAGGCACAAAAACCAAGAGTTACATCCTGTAATACTTGTATTAATGCATTAGGTTTAGCTGTTAGACTATAATGTTTGATTGAAATCATTAGTGGCATAGATACAAGCAATGTTATGCAAAATAAAAAAATAGAAATTACTAAAACCGCAAATAAATATAAAATATTGACGCGAAATAAATAAGGTTGGAACAAATTGGTTAAGTCGGGAAAGTCGTTAATGCTGTAACCAATATGTAGATAATTATTAGTAGCTATTTTTTGACATGTATCGATGTATTTTTCATGTTTACAGATTTGAAAGTTGGATATTTCATGGTGGGATAATTGGATTAATTTGCTTGGCAAAGGAAGATATTGATGAATTGGTTTAAGGCTGTTGTTGGTTAAGACTATCCAACTGATACCATATTTGTTTGCTAAAGAATTTAATTTGTCCTGATTGGAAAAATCACCTTTCGAAGATTTAATTAATTCTTTGGAAAAATTTGAACATGAGATACTAACTATATTTGGATAATTTAAAATTATTATTTGCCAGGAAGCAAAAATGGCAATAAAAAAATAAATTATAATTTGCGTAGTTAGGTTAAACCAAAAATATTCTAATGATTTTAAAAAGTTGTTTGTTTTCATTGGCAATAACGAAATTTGGTAGCTTTATTAATGATCAATAAAAATTACCGACCAAATATTTTTATGTTGTAAATAAGTTGTTTAAGTAGCTGTTTACAACTTTCAATAATTCCTTATATATATACATATTAACAAAAAAATTTAAATTAATGTTTATTAGTTTAAAATAGTATGTAATTTTTTTAATATTTCAGCTTCGTTTATTGATTCCATACAAAATGAACAATTATCAGCATTTTTATATTGACAATACTTTTGATTTAAACATTTACAAAGTTCATTATGGGAAATCGAATTGGTTTCGTTGTCATAAGGACCACTTCGAGTTAGTTGCGTAGGACCATATAGACCAATTACTTTAATACCAACAGCTATAGCTAAATGGGCAGGACCAGTATCGCCACTTATTAAAACTTTACATGTTTTCAATAAGCTTGCAGTTTGAGTTAAGGACAATTGACCAGATACATTGGTAAGATATTCGGTATTTTTAAAATTGTCAGTTATATTTTGATCTTCACTGCTACCAATAATAAAAATCTTAAAATCCGGAGCTAAAGTTTGGATTAATTTTTGCCATTTGCTTAAACACCATGCCCGATTAGCTCTTTTATTGCCAACCGCAGGCGCTATGGCAATAAGTGGTTTTAGGTTAGAATTAGCTAAATTATTAATTAGTTTTACTATTTCTGGACTTAATTCAGGTGGGAATAAGGTAGGAAATGAAGGTTTTATTGTAAAGCTATTATAATAATGTATTAGTGGTGTTATAGTTAACCAAAAATTATCTACAGCATGAATTTTGGGGTTTTTAACATATTTTGAAGTCTTAAAGCCTGTTGACAGCAAATTAGTTTTAAAATTAT
>DAHXLC010000288.1 GCA_027371815.1 Candidatus Melainabacteria bacterium
AAAAATATATTGCTTTTGATAAGGAAGTAGGACGCAAATACAATTTATATTTTCGCGCCTTTATTGAAAAAATCAAAATAGGACTGATTGTGTTTACCGAACGATAATTCGGCTGTTTCTACTTGAAGGCTATATAAATTATATATGGTATCAAGATCATTTGTTTTAGGTGAATTAGTTACCATAATAGCTATTGGGCTGGATTTTTTTATACTGTGATTTAAATAACGTTTCATCTCATGCGATATTGATTTTAAATAATCATCTAAAGTTTTAAAATTAATGTCTAGGACACAAAATGGCAATGAATTGGCACAAATATAATTATTGGTTATGGATTTTGGTAATTGCTTTTTGGTGATTGCGGTAAAATCTTTAAAAGCAATTACATCAAGTTTTAAGTTTTTTTGAAGACTTTTAAGGGTTTTGACTATTTCATCCCATAAACTTGTGTAATCAGGATTTTCAATGTTTAAATTTTTATCTAAACCAATCTCGCCATACTCACCTTCAACAAAACCAATGCCTAGAACTTTTATTTGAAACCACTGTGGAAAATGTTTATGAAGATATATGGCAAAATCTTTAATCTTGCCATTGATTTCAGGTATTACCGTAGTAAGTAATGAATACTTGGTAATAAACAAGGGTAAAATTACTGCTGGTTTATTACGTGATTTTATAACCAGGCTTTTAAACTCAACTGGAATAGTGCCAGAATCTTGCATTAAATTTATCATTGCTGCTGAGTCTGGATGGTCAAGAAAAAATTCAGTCCAAATGCTATCGTCAACAGATTTTAATTTATTTTGTAATTCAATGGTTAGGCTATCGAGCATGCCAGGTTAGATTCATCATATTCAGAACTATTAGCATTATAAATAGTACTATTATTTATGATAAAATTGCTAATTGTGTTTGTAACATCTTTTTTACGAAGATCTAAAGTAAGCACATGATCACAGTTGTCGAGCATTAATAATTGTTTATCTTTACTGGATAGCATATTATAAACTTGAATTGCATTATCTATAGATGTAAGGCTATCTTCTAGGCTATGAATAATAACCGCTGGGCAAGTAACCTTATGAGCATGCTTTTTAACTATTTTGGCTAAATGATTAAGTTGGCGCAAGGATGCCACATAGGTTCTAAATAAACCAAATTCATTAGAATTACTGTTTTTAGCATTTTCAATGGACTTTGTGATAATTTTTTGCAATCTAAGATCTTTTAAGCCGTAGGGTGGATCTTCTGTCCAATAAAAATATTTACCCAGGAAAGGAATAAAATCGGCTAATGGCATTAAGCGATGAAGGAATGGTACATTGCCGCCATCATATTTTAAAGTTGGTGACATTAATATGATTCCCGAAACATTTTTATATTTATGAGCAATCATTAAGGCTAATAAAGCCCCCATTGACAATCCGCCAATATAAACTTCCGCGCATTGACTGGCTAACTCTTCGTAGGCTTGGCAAGCTCCATTAAACCAGTCTTGCCAATTAGTATTTAATAAATCTTGGTGCTGTCCACCGTGGCCAGGCAACATTGGAGCTTTGACGGTAAAGCCTAATTGAGTAAGATGTTTAACTTCAGGTTTCATTTCACAAGGACTACCCGTTAAACCATGAATAAGTAATACGCCTATTTGAGAATTGTCATAATTGTTTTTGATTAATTGCATATAAACCTAAGAAATTTTTGAAAAATAATAGTTTTATAATAATGATTAATGCTTACGTATTACTTACCAGAAAGTAAAGCTGTGTAAATATTTCAAATTAAGCATTGCTAATATTAATGAAATTAGAATATTAAAATAGTAAAAGATATCAATAAAAAGTAATTAAATAATATAATATATATCTATGCGTATATTACTAGTTGAAGATGATGAAATTCTTTGCGATGGAATTTCTAAGGCCTTGAAACAAAATGGCTATGCGGTTGACCAGGTCTCTAATGGTTATGATGCTGATTGTGCATTACGAGCCGATAATTTTGACTTGTTAATTCTTGATCTTGGATTACCTTCTATGGATGGTATTGAAGTCCTGAAAAATTTACGATCACGTATGTCTAATTTACCGGTTTTAATAGTTACTGCCCGCGATACACTTGACGACAGGGTTATTGGTTTAGATTATGGTGCTGATGATTATTTGACTAAACCTTTTGACTTACCGGAGTTAGAAGCTAGGGTTCGAGCCTTGCTTCGACGTGGTATTAGTAAAGGAACGGTTGAATTGGTATTTGGTTCTTTAAAATATGATACAGTTACGAAACGCGTGACTGTTGACGATAAATTTTTAGAATTATCGGCTAAAGAAATTAGTATGTTGGAAATATTTTTACAGAGATCTGGTGCTGTGGTAAGTAAAGAACAGTTATTAGAACATATGTATAGCTGGGATGAAGAAGTTAGTCAAAATGCCATTGAAGTTAATATGCATCGGTTGCGTAAAAAACTTGAACCTTGTGGAATTTTTATTCGTACCATACGTGGTCTTGGGTATTTATTGGATAATAGCAATTGAAACCATTTAAAAATTCCATTAAAACGCATTTGCTCATTTGGCTGTCAGTGCCAATGCTCATTTTATGGATGGTACAGAGTTTTTTAACCTATAGTTTAGCCATGAATTTAGCTACTGGTGCTTTTGATAAAGGTCTGTTGGACTCAGTCTTTTCAATATACAGCTGTATTAATTTTAAAAATGGTCAAATTAGTGCTGATATTCCACCAGTAGCTTTAGCTATTCTTAAAGAAAACATTAAAGACAAGGTTTACTATAGGGTTTCTGATGAAATTGGTAATTTTATTGCTGGTGATGTTTTAATACCACAACCTAAAATCAGGCGTAAAAAATATTTAGGTATTAAATCAGCTAATTTTTCATCCGGCAATATTAATGGTACGCAAGCTCGGATTGCCCAGGTAGCCTTTGCTATACCCGAAAATCCTCAGGCTTTTATGTTTATTCAAGTAGCTGAAACTTTACAAAGTCGTAACCAGGTAGCTGATGAAATTATTATTAGCATTGTTCTGCCCCAGTTTATTATGTTGGTTTTATTTCTGTTAATTGTACGCTTTGGTGTGGATAGAGGTTTGGCACCATTAGAAACTGTGCGTAATGCAGTCGCCCAAAGAACTCCTTTTGATTTAAGTCCCATTCAGGAACGTGGTGCTCCCAATGAAGTCAGACCTTTGGTTAAAGCTATTAATAATTTACTGCAACAGTTAAATAATGATATTCAGGCGCAAAAGCGCTTTGTTGCAAATGCTGCTCATCAGTTAAGGACACCGGTAGCTGGTCTTATGACTCAGGCTGAATTAGCCTTACGTATTGATAATCGTCAGGATTTACAACATAATTTAGAACAGATTAAAATCAGTGCTAGCCGTGCCAGTCGCTTAATTAATCAATTGTTGTCATTGGCTAAGGCTGAACCAAGAGTTATGACTGAAGCTGAATTGCATGTTATTGATTTGAATCTAATTGCAAAAGATGTTTGTACTGAATTTGTTCAATTAGCTTTAAGCAGGCAAATTGATTTTGGATTTGAAAATTGTGATGAATCCGTTTTTATTCGTGCTAATAAAGTGTCTATTCATGAGTTGGTGGTAAATTTAGTTGAAAATGCGTTAATTTATACTCAAACTGGTGGTAAAGTGACGGTTAAAGTAAATATTGAAAAAAATAATAAAAAGCCTGAAACTGGTTCGGCTTTATTAATTATCGAAGACAATGGACCAGGTATTGTTTATGAAGAACGTGAAAAGGTTTTTGAAAGATTTTATCGAATTCTTGGTACTAAATCTAGTGGTAGTGGTTTAGGCTTAGCTATAGTTAAGGAAATTGTGAAAACTTACAATGGTAAAATTTATCTTGAATCCAATAGTGATGGTATAGGTTTAAATGCGGTTGTTAAATTTCCTTTAGTAAGTAGCTCTGATACTATAATTAAGTTGAATGCTTAATTGTCTATAAATTTTATGGATAAGAAATATATTTTTCAGACAAATTTATACGCTGATTCATAATAAGCTATTGCTAAGGCTTTGTTGCTTTAAATTGAAATTAGTTATTTATTTTTTTTAGAAATTTTAAAGTTGGCGCACTTTTATTTTTTTTATCCTGGGAAAAGCCAAATATGGCAATTTCCAGATTGTTTCTAGCTTCAGCTAAACTAGGATTTAGCCTTAAGGCTAGACGCAATTCATTAATAGCCTGAAGTAAGTCATTTTGCTTATAGAGTAAAAATCCTAAATCATTACGAGCTTGAGCATTTAATGGTTCTAAATTAACAGCTTGTTTTAATTCATCAAGAGCTTCACTTGCTTGTCCATTGGCTTCATAAGCCCTACCAAGAACCATATGGCTTTGGGCAAGCATCGGATCAAGTAAAATTGCCTGTCGGGCTGTTCTAAGAGCTGACTGCTTTTCATCGTTGGCTAATAAAGCTCGACTTAAGGCTATTTGAGCGGTGGCTGAACCATGATTCATTGATTCAGCTATCCGCGCCGCCTTTAAAGCTCCATAATTGTCTTTAGCTAATAATAATGCCGATGATAGATAGGCAAGCGCACTTACCCTTGGACTTATGGTGATTGAACGGCGGAATTCATTAATAGCTTGTGATAGATCACCAGCATTTAAATAAGATTTAGCTAGGTATTCATGAAGAATTGCTTGTTTGGGTTCCATGGCAATGGCTCGTTTAAGCTCACTTATCGCTAATTCATGTTCATTGGTCTCGTCAAAAATTAAGCCTAAAATTAAATGTGGTAAATAATCCATACTCATTAAGGCAATAGCTCGTTTGGCTTCAAGGGAACTACCCAGAATATCTCCAGCTAGGTATTCATAAATACTTAAAATGACTCTTAATTTACCGTTATGATTGTCATTGGAAATTTGGGCTTTTAAATTGGTAATTACCTGACTAATCGCCAGATAATCTAAAAAATTATGTTCAGGATTAAGTAAATTATTTAATTTTTCTAAAAAGTCGCTATTATGAATATCATTTTTAAGGTTTTGGCCAAATAACTCGTTTGGCGTAATAAAATATCCATGTTTAAGATCGTTTTTTTAAGTTTAAGATCGTTTTTTAAGTTTAATGGAGTTATATTAGGTGATTTAGAATTGTCAATTTCATTTAAGATTAAATTACTACTTTGGTTTTTAGGTGAGTTTAAATTATTAACTGGTTTATTTATTGGTATATAAGTTTTACTTGATTTAAATTGGTCACAATTTACCCAATTAATAATTTCACTATTGCTTGGATTACCAATTGTCTTTTGTATAATTGAATTAGATGGACTTTGATTTTTAGTTGAAAGTTGGGCGCACTGAGTATCAGTAAAATTTGGCTTTAAAAATTTTGCCAGTATATTTTGGAGATTAAAACCCGTAATTAAAATTATTAGGAAAAACCAAACTTTCATGTTTTTAGTAAATTCTTTTAGTCAAAATTAATACTTTATCATTTTAAATCATTTAAGCCGATTTTTGGGGTTTTGTTTATTTAAGATAATCAAGAAATTTTTTTAATAATTCTAGCTTTTAAATATGATTAGTCAAATTTGATTTATTTACAATATTAAAATGGCATTTAGGGGAAAAATGCCATTCTAATATTGTATCTCAACTTAATTTATTTTTCTTGGTTATTTTCTAAATTAAGCATATTATTCATTGAACCAGCTAAGGCTCCACCAAATAAGGGGTTAACTGAGTAGCTTTGAGCTTTTAGACCTAATTTGTCAGCAGTGGTGAAATGTTCATCACCGACAAAGGTATTAGCATAGTTGACAAATCTAGTGCTTAAGCCAGACTTAGCATTAGGATGATTTTTAACTAACCAGTTTAAGAATACATCATCTTTAACATCACCTAAACCTGAAGCTAAATCATAGCCAGCTGTCGCATTAAAGCCACCCACATCACCATTCATGTCATTGCCACCAACGGTTATGTCACGAACTACACCTTGGTTGTCAGCATAAGCTTTATACAATAAGTCTTTAAAATCGCCAGTTAATTCTGAGCCAGTTTGTTCTTTAAAGGCATTTTTAATACGCATCCAACGGGCACTATACATTGGTGCTTCAGCGCTGGTTCCACCGATTGTTGCATCTTGTCCATCAATTTTGACTTTAAAGCCAGTTTGGGGATCAGCTACACCGCTTACATCAGGAACACCACGGGTTCCAGTTGGTTTACCATTAACATCAACAATGTTATCAGCTACGCCTTTTTGGAAATCAGGGGTTTTAAATAATGAGCTTGGGGCTCCACCACCAGCTCCACCTTGGGCGCCATCATTCCACACCGATTCACTAGCAACTTTACCACCTTTTAAAACTAATCTAGTTCCACCAGTTCCAGTAATATAAGCTGAAGCGGCTGGATAATCAGCATGAGCCATGCTATCACCAACACCATCTTCGGAGCCATTATCACCACTAGCGGCAAATACATTGATGCCTTTTAATACAGCTTGTTTGGCAGCAGCTTCCATGGCTTGAACAGATGATGGTGTCCAGTTAGATTCAGGACTACCCCAGCTAATACTTACCACATCTGGTTTGACTTTAGCTTCATTGGCTGCATAAAGTAAAACATCAGGCATCCCTTGGTCGTTATTGGGTGCAAACACTACTTCTTGGGTAGCTTTGGGTGCCGCCATACCAATATTTTGATAATCTAAGGCCACTTCCCCATCAGCTCCGTTAGGTCCATCACTAGCTATAGAAGCTCCATCAATAGCTTTAGAAGTTATAGTTGGGACTTTACTTAAGCCATTATCAGTAAAATAACTCATATCATTTTTATTGACAGCGCCACCTAATTCCATGATTATGGCTTTGCGACCAGCGCCTAGTGTACTGGTATCAGGTGTTCCGGCTGCTTTAGCGACTTCGTCCCCAGTGTAACCACCAAATTCTCTTGGTTTTGGGGCGTTAGCGTCATTTAATAAACGCATTTTCATTTGGGCTATAGGATGTTGATCTAGTCCAGTTACATTATCGACTACGTTAGCTAAGTCGTTAGGTAATTTTACATCACCAATTTGAGCTTGGAATAAATTACCCGTATCAGCATGTTTTACATCTACTAGTTTCATGTTAAAGGCTTTTTGCATTTCAGCTGCAGTACCATTAACTTTGACATAACCATCTTGAGCATGACTGGTATCAATACTTAGACCATGAGATTTGGCATAATCTCTAAATTTAGCAATATCAGCAGTTTTAACAGCATATAATTTTCGATATTCAGCATCAGTTAAGGGCTTACGGTTGCCGGACATAATATCTTTAATTAAGGTTTCTTCATGGGCTGGTTTGGTAGTTTTTAAGAAAACGGTTGCTGATGTTGGTTGCTCATCTGGCGTATCGCTAACTATATCACCTTTAAGAGTTGGCCTACTAGTTCCTTCAATGGCTTTTAAAGGATTGTTGTCCACTAGTGAATTTTTACTAGCATCGGCTATAGCTTGAATGGCATCAGTTTGAACATTATCGCCAGCTTTTAAAAATGAACTTCTAACATCATGGAAAGCTAATTTAGAATTCATATCAATATTATTTTTCATAGCTACAGATGATTCACCATTTATGGCACCATCAGCAACCATTGACCCTAATTTCCATGATGAAGCGCCGATGCCAAAACTAACGGCTGTAGAAGTAACCGATGTCCCAAAGTCGTTAGCAGCATTTTTTAATTCAGCTATATTTTTAGCGTTAGTGCCAGTTATAACCGATTTGACTATGGGTTTTAAAGCTTCATAACCAAAGACTGCGGCCATACCAAGTCCAGCTACTGCTTTAATAGGAGCTGGCGCATATTCCATTAGTGCGCCAAGTCCAAAAGTAGAAGCTGCCATAGCAGCTGTATTTTCGAGACCTTTTTTGGTAGCAAAATCTTCTTTTAATACTTTAGGTACGGCTAATAATGTGTCTTTGGCTGCTAAACTAGCAAATGTCCCTAATTTATCATTCATTGACTTATTGTTACTGGCTTGAATTTCGTTAGCTATTTGTTTATCCATAATTTTATATCCCCTATATTATATTGATTATATTTTTTAATTAGCTTTGGCTTGAATGTACTTAGAATATTTTTTTTTAGCTTGCTTGTATATTGGGGAAATTACGTTAACAATAAAATATAATCTAGATTTTTTGTTAGCTAGCCTACTTGACGAAGTGAAAACTGGCTATTTTTGGTCTTTTAAAATTAAAGCTTAAAATTAAATTTTATAATTTGTTTTTCCCAATATTAAATTCTTTATTTTGGGTATATTAAGGATAGTAATGACTATATTTATCTCCTTAATGAATATTATGCAATTTAAATTCTCAATATTATTATTTTTTCTGTTAATTATAGCTATAAGTGAAGTCCAAGCTGGTACAACATTAAATGGCTGGGATATTACCCGGCATAGTCATTTTGCTGGTATTGAAGAATTCTCGATTACAAATGATTATGTGCTTATTGAGAATAAATATTTGCACGCCATTTTTTCGGCTAATAGCAATATCGTTACTGTATTTAATAAATCAACTAAAAAATATGTTAATGTTCCTATTAATGAATTGTTTGATACTTTATTTGCTACCAAAAATTGTCAGGATATTAGAAAACCTATTAAATGGTTGAAGAAAAGGACATATACACAGGGCGATTTGACATTAGTAGAATTTATTGGCGAAAACTCTCAAGTAGTAGTAACTACAGTTGAAAACATTCATGTTACTAAAAATTTTACTGAATTTTACCAGAAAGCATTTTCTTTTCCTACTAATGCTTTCCCTTATAAAATTGAAATCACTAATAACTTAAAACAAAAAAATAATACTTTATCAACATATGCATGTTATACAACGCAAATAAAACATGTTAATTTTAGCCCTGATAAATTTAAAATTCCTAAATCATACAAAAAAGTTAGAACTATAGGTTCTATCTATATAAATGATGATTTAGAAGACTTTACCAAATCACTGAATTAGAATTGGTTTAAATTTGATTATGGTTTATAATCAATATTTATTCTAGCTAATTAGTAATATGTATTAATGTAAGTTATTCTGTTTAATGTTTTGCTGAATATTTGTCAATAAATTAAGTGCGTTTATTAAATTACCATTTTTAAGATAAACTAAAGTCTGTTTATATTTTAAATAAGTAATTAATTCATTAATATTATATACTTGAAGAGAATTATTACTGGATAAATCCTCAAGAATGTTGATACTTTTATCATAATAAGTAATACTTAAGTTATTATTGGTTAACTGGTAAAGATTAGCTAAATTTAAATAGCATATGGCTTGATTGTAATTTGCTAAAGCTGTTAATTTTATTGTAAAAGATGCATCTTCATTATTTTGTTTTATTAAAGCAATTAACTCTAACCATGTATTAATTGCTTTATTTAAATAAGTGGCTGACTGATTAGCATTATTTTTTAACAAATAAAGTTTGCCTAATTGACTTAACGTTAGGCCTAAATTGGCTTTGGGTAAGTATTTATCGGTTAAGGAATTAGCTGTGTTAACATTATTGATGATATCTTTTATTTCAAGCAAATAGCTATTTAATAATTTCTCCGAATTACTATACCAGTATATAGCATCATTTAATTTGTTTTCATTAAGGAAACTTTCAGCTATATCTAAACTGTCTTTAGTTAATAAGTCGAGTCTTTTACAAAATGTTTTATCGTTCATACTAAATTGCTTTATAATTGTAAATATTGTCAGATCTCTGATACTGCCATTAGCAAGTTGATTTTGACCTAAATCCAGTAATTTGTCATACAATAATTTTACTGTATTTAGTTTAGCTATTGGAGTCATATAATCTTTAACTGAATTTTGGTAAACTATATGGCTTAAATTTAAAAAAGTGTTAATTGAATCCAGACATAACCAGTCAGGTAAAAAATTTTGGCGACAACTATTTGCTAAAATAGCTTTAGATATTTGTTCGCAGTATAATTCAATAGTATCTTGAGATAACTTATATCTGTTTGTCATAGTTAGATAGTCATCTAAAGAATTTTCATCATCACTAGTTAAATTGTCACTCTGTCGTATTGTAGCTATAAATTGTCTTAAGTGAAAGAGAAACTGTTCAGGTGGGTCTTCGATTTTTTTTTCTTTAAAATAAAGGGGTTTAAAATCATATTCGGTTTTAATAAAAGCCATATTGTTAATTTTATTAAATTCAGAATACTCTAAGCCAATAAAACTAAAAATGAGTAAACCTATTAAAGCAATGATCACAAATAAAACATTTATGAATTTATTACTGTAGAAAAATAAAGATATAATGTTAAATGATTTTTTTAACCAACTAGTCTTGCCCGTTTGCACAATTTCCAAATCCTTATTTAATTCAGGCATAGACTGATAACGTGCTTTTTGATCTTTATTAAGACATTTAAGGACAATAGTTTCTAATTCAGGGCTTATCTCAATTCTGGGATTTACCGTTTTTAGACTTTTAGGTGGGTCATTTAAGTGTTGGCGAAGTGATTCAAGCACATTTTGTCCGATAAAAGGTGGTCTGCCAGTTAGGGTTTCATACATTAAACAGCCAAGCGAATAAATATCACTGCGTTCATCTAATTTTTCACCCTTGCATTGTTCAGGTGACATATAATATGGTGAACCAAATATATCTCCAGTTTGGGTAAGCGACCCAAAATTTTTATTACTATCAATTAATTTAGCAATGCCAAAATCAAGAATTTTTACTATGTTTTCAGTTTGGGTAATAATAATATTGCTGGGTTTAAGATCACGGTGAATGATTCCCTTATTGTGAGCATGACCAACAGCTTTGGCTATCTGAATAAAAATGTCAATTGCTTCAGATGATTCTATATAACCTTTTTCACTAATAATTGCGGATAAAGATTTACCCTGTAAATAATCCATAACTAAATAAGGAATGCGATCATTTAAAAAGCCAAAATTATGAATATTAATGATATTAGGATGATTAAGTTCACAAATAGCGCGACCCTCATTCTGAAAACGTTGAACAGTAATTTCATTGCTTAAAAGATGTGGCATAAGCATTTTAATGGCATATTTTTTTTGTAAAAGTTGATGTGTTACTAAAAATACATAACTCATGCCACCTTGGCCAATTAGACCTTCGATATGATAATAATTATCAATATTTTGGCCAATTAGACCTTCAATATTGCTATTTTCAAGATAATTTACGGATAAATTTGTTTCGTCCATATTTAATTTATTAGTAAGAATATTTAGTTTAAAACTTAAATATGTTTAATGTTTATTGTATTATAAAGCAAATTTTACTTATTACTAATTAATTATTTTTTTACCATATCCAGAAAATATTCATGTATACGGTAATCTTTGGTTAATTCAGGATGAAAGGCGCTAGCTAGAAAATTTTTTTCTTTTACCATAATAGCTTTGGTTGGATAATCTTTATCTAGTTTAATATAGTCGGGCAAATAAGCTAACACTTCAACACTAGTTCCTACATCAATAATAAGTGGAGCTCGAATAAAAATAGCTCGATATTCTGATGGATTTAAGCAATTAATCGTTAAAGTGGTTTCAAAACTGTTTTTTTGCGAACCAAAGGCATTACGAGTGATTTTAATATCCATTAACTGCATACTTAATTGATTTAAGTTATTTTCAATATATTTAGCTAAAAATATGGAACCCATACAGGTTCCATAAATGGGCAGGCCAGATAAGCCTAAAGTTTTAATTTTATTAATTAAACCGCTATAAGGGATAGTATTATTTGAATTATCCTGTTCAGGTTTAGTTTTAATCCTAGTTGGCATTAACGAGTGCGAAATTTTTGATTCTAAGGTTTGATTATTTTTCGTATTTATAGAGCCAGCGCTATTAATACTGCCATAGCTTAATTTGGCTATAGTAGTGGACTCACCACCTGGAATAATTAAACCATCAATATTGTTAAGATCCTTTTCGTACTTTATTGGTAAAGCCTTGCTACCACAACTTTGAATTGCCTGGCAATGTTCACTAACATCACCTTGTAGTGCTAGTACCCCAATTACTAAACTCAAAACGACCTTCCTTAATTAGTTTACGACTATACTTGTTTGAATCCAGGTTAAACCTTTTAAGCTCTAGCATAATAATCAACTTTACCTTACCAACCACGCACCGCCAGTTTTTCTTTACTATCTAGACTGTGGATGCTTACGCCTGACATTGGTTCACCTAAATTGCGACTGACTGTGGCCAAAAGGCCAGCATCGGTAAAATAAGTTGTTGCTTTAACAATGGCTTCGGCTCGTTTACCAGGATTAGCCGATTTAAATATACCCGATCCGACAAATACTCCATCAACGCCTAATTGCATGAGCAAGGCGGCATCAGCTGGTGTGGCAATACCACCAGCGGCAAAGTTGACTACTGGTAATCGTCCATCTTTAGCTACTTGAAGTAAAAGCTCATAAGGGGCATTAATTAATTTAGCATAAGACATTAATTCTTCATGTGGCATCACGCTTAATTTTTTAATTTCACCTAAAATCGTACGAGCATGGCGTACGGCTTCAACCACGTCACCGGTACCAGCTTCGCCTTTGGTGCGAATCATACTGGCACCTTCACCAATGCGGCGTAAAGCTTCACCCAGGTTGCGCGCTCCACATACAAAAGGGATGCCAAATTTATTTTTGTCAATATGATATTCTTCATCAGCTGGAGTTAAGACTTCACTTTCATCAATGCAGTCTACCCCTAAGGCTTCTAAAATCTGGGCTTCAACAAAATGGCCAATGCGAACTTTGGCCATAACTGGGATGGTTACAGTACTTATAATCTGACTGATTAATTCAGGATCGCTCATCCTGGCTACGCCACCATTGGCACGAATATCAGCAGGAACTCTTTCTAAGGCCATAACCGCTACAGCACCAGCTTCTTCGGCGATTTTGGCCTGTTCGGCATTTACTACATCCATTATTACTCCACCTTTTAGCATTTGGGGTAGAGCTTTTTTTACAACTTCACTGCCTTTACTTACTTTATTATTATTGTCATTCCCTAAACTCATATTAAAATCCTTCAATTGAATACTTTTGCAAATACATTAAATAAGTATTTTCTTACATTTACCTCAACTTTTCAAGGTAATGTAAATATTATATTTTTATGAAACTTCTTAAATTGGCTTGTAATCTTGTATGAAGCTAATTTTTTATTACAAAGTATTTTTAAGGTCGTCAAGTTTGTCAGTGGCTTCAAAATAATTTTTTAGGGCTAAATTGTAATTATAAGCATTAAAATAATCAATAGCCATATTAACTTTAATTCGTGCCATATCAATACGGTATTCATCTATTTGAGATTGCTCAAATCGTTGAGTATAAAGATTTTCGTTGAGCATTTGATTGATTTGGTTGTAAATATTGATAGCTTGCGGGTAATTGTGGAGAGTTTCATAATATTTAGCATAAAGTATTGAAGTAACCATAAAATTATGCAGAAATATTCCGGTATGGGTTTTATCTTCAGTTGTATCACGGTATTTGCAATGATTATATAAATCTTGCCAGTAAAATTGGGCTAATCGAAAATGGTTTTTTAATTGCTTGTTTAATTGAGAATTGAGTTTAGGATTTGAGTGTTTAAATTGGTCAAAGTCTAATCTAGCTAATCTAGCTTGAGACATTGCTTTACAGTATTTAATGGTTGTATTTAAGTCACTTTGATTGACTGATTCTTGGCTTATTTGCTGATATTGAGTATAGGCCTTATCATTTTGATTAGCCATATAATAATTATTGGCTAGATAAAGCCTGGACTCGTTAATAAAGTCTGGATCATAAAATGACATAGATTTAGCTATATTATCAATAAAATATAAGGCTAAATCATTAATGGCTAAATTGGTTAATTGCTTAGCTGAATTATTGTTAAAATAATTACAAAGTGGACTAAATTCTTTAAAGGTTTTGATTGGGTTATTTATGTCATTAAGTCTAACTAATTTTCCTTGTTTGGGTATTAATGGATTATTACTACCAATACTTTCATAAGTAATAAATGCATTATTAAGGTTAAGGATAATTTTTGCATTTTCAATTGTAATTAAATTTATTTGGCTATTTGGGTTATTGGCATTAACTAAATTGAATAATTTTTGAGCAGATTGTAAAACGATAGGCCAGTTTTTTAATTCTTGTGCATCACTGATTTTTGTTTTCAAAGCATTAATAGCTTGAGTATTTTCTTGGTTAGAAAATGCTGGGGTATCTATATTCGATTTTAGATTAAGTAGTTTGGAGTCAAGTGTTTTGTTTAATGTTAGTAATTTTAAATCATTTTCCGCAAAACGAATTTTATTAATTCTATTAATATTATCCATACAATAAACAGTAAGGGCTGTTGAACTTATTATAAAAATTAGAAGTATAATGGTTAAAGTTTGAACATTTATTTTGGTATGAAATTTTAATTTAAGAATGATTTTTTCCCGAAAATTGTCCCAGAAATTATATTTTTTTTGACTGATAATAGTTAATTCTTCAAGTAATTGAGCCATATTGGTAAATCGATTTTGGGGGTTTTTAGCTAAAGCTTTGAAAACTATATGTTCCAGTTTTGGAGGAATATTTACTTTAGGGTTAATTTCTTTAAAGGGTTTTGCTGTTTGGGAAATCTGTAAATTAAAAGTTTCCATTAAATTCTGCCCTTTAAAAGGCAATTTACCAGTTAAAGTTTCATACATTAAACAGCCAAATGAATAAATATCAGTCGTTTCATTAATGCGCTCACCTTTGCATTGTTCTGGTGACATATAATATGGTGAACCAAAGACTTCGCCAGTTGAAGTTAATTTAGCAATATTTTCATTTTCAGAAATTATTTTAGCAATGCCAAAGTCTAAAATTTTAACTGTTAATTCATGGTTTTCATTTTGCATAAGCATGATATTGCTGGGTTTTAAATCACGATGAATAATTTGTTTATTATGGGCATAATTTAAAGCCTTAGCAATTTGGATAAAAATGGATATGCTTAAATCTAATTTGATGGCTCCCATTTTTTCAATAAATTCACTTAAGGTTATACCTTCCAGATAATCCATGATTAAATAAGGTTGGACTTGATTATAAGTACCAAAATTGTGAATCGCAATTATATTGGGGTGACTTAATTCACATATAGCACGGCCTTCATTTTGAAACCTTTGCACACTAATGGTATTAGTAATTAAATGTGGTAAAAGCATTTTTATGGCATAGTTTTTTTGTAATAACACTTGCTTGGCTAGATAGACAACACTCATTCCACCACTGCCAAGAACCGTTTCAATTTGATAATAATCACTAACTGTTTGACCAATTAATTCATTAGTAGGATTATCAATTATATTAGTATCATTATTTTCCATTTTATTTTTTGATTATCGAGATAATTAAAATCAAGTATAATAATTAAATTCTAATAAATCTAATATTTTCTTAAATATTTATACTAGATTTTGTAATTATGTTAACTTATGATAATTGATAAATTATAATACATTGACTAATTTATTGATATCTTGACAAGATTCAAATAGGAATATTAACAATGCTTGATTTAGTTTATCAAAAAATTTTAAAACCCATTTTTTTTTGTTTTGATCCTGAATTCATTCATGATTTTACGATGTCGAGCTTTTTATATTTAAAACCAATTTATCCTTTAATAAATCTAGGCTTTAGCCATCCTGATTTACAAGTTAAATTAGCTGGTAAATCATTAACTAGTCCAATTGGTTTAGCCAGTGGCTTTGATAAAAATGCTCTTTATCTTGATTCTATTAAGGCTTTGGGATTTGCCTTTGAGGAAATTGGCTCAGTCACCAGATATCCTAGTATCGGTAATCCAAAACCAAGATTATTTAGACTTATTGAAGATGAAGGCTTAATTAATCGTATGGGATTAAACAATCTTGGGATTGAATCAATAAGCCAAAGACTTCTAATGTCTAAGCATAATTTTCCTTATGGAATTAATATTGCTAAAACTAATAATTTAGCTCAACCAATTGATAATGAGATTGAAGATATTTTAGCTAGTTTTAATTATGTTAAAGATTTACAATGCCTGTATATAGCGATAAACCTAAGCTGTCCTAATACTAAATCTGGTATTATTCAGGAAGGTAAATTAATTAATGATTTATTGAAGGAAATTCAACAAGCTAATTCAAATAATTTACCAATATTTTTAAAATTATCGCCGGATACTTCCCCTGACCTAGTTGAAACTTTTGTTGATTTGGGCATACGCTATAATGTTCAAGGTTATATTTGTGGTAATACTAGCGTTAGTCGAATAAATTTAAAAACTAATTCGAGCTTATTAACTCGTTATGGTAATGGTGGATTAAGTGGTAAACCCATTAAACAGGCTAATTTAAATTTAGTAAGATCAGTCTATAAATTAAAATTGGCAGATCAAGAAATTATTGGTTGTGGAGGTATTTTTACTGGTAGTGATGTCTTTCAATATTTAATTGCTGGAGCCAATGTGGTTCAGGCTTATACTGGCTTAATCTATCAAGGACCAATGTTTACCCAAAAGGCTAATCATAAATTATTAAAACTTTTAAACAAATATGACTTAACCGTTGAAAAATCCATAGGGATTTTACATGATGGATTTAGTTTCAGTGATTTTCCATAATACTTCAATATATTGTAAACTTTGGAGCATAAAGCCAATAATAAATAGAATAATACCAAAATATCCCAGCGTTTTATCGGGTAAATCATCAACAAACCTTTCAATAAAGGGAACTGCAATTGTTACAACAGTTCCGATAATACTAGCTATTAAACCAATAATTAAACCAATAGTTAATGCTTCAATTTTATGGAATGTCATCAGAGAAGCCATTGAACTGCTAAAACCAATTACCAATCCACGAGTTAAAGCTGGATAAAAATTAATTATTTCAAATTTTGACTTTTGCTTATTATCAAAGATTTTTAGATAAATATCCTTTAGAGATATATAGTATGTGTTGATAATACAGGCTATGGTTGAATTAAATAACATAAACCATAAACCAAATTCTCGGCCAAATCTAACAATCATGGCAATTCCCATAACACTTGTTGTACATAAGGTTAAAATCAAAAGCACTTTTTTGGGTAAATCGCGATAATGGTTAAATAAGTAAAATTGTAAACTTAACATTGCACCTAGACCAAAGCCACCTACAATTGCAAATTTAAAACCAAAGCATAAATCATATAAAATAAAGAGGAGAATAGAATAGGTAATAAAACGTGTTATTAGCTTGAGTGGGCCTTTTTCTCCACCTAAAATATCATAGGCTAGATATAGTCCACCAAGTGAATCAAATAACATGCCAAGTAGATTTATTTTTGCAATAATTAATTCGTTCATTAACTTATAGTTATTAAAGTAAAGCTTATATTAGAGTATATAATTATTTATACTTTTAATTGAGGTTATTATTAATTTTAATTTATAATATTTTTGTTAAAAGTTAATATTTTAATCATTTTTATTGTAATTTGTTATATTTAAAAGACATTGGGTTTTTAGGAATTTGAATTATGCATGATTGTCCAAGATGTAAGGTTCCCCTTCATGGTTATGAAAAACGTTGTCCATCTTGTGATACACCTCAATATGTCAGTCCTGAATATCAAAATCTGGATGATAATTTTGCCAGGCCTAAAACCAATGTATTACCGTATGTTTTTTTTGCCTTATTATTAATTGGTTTTGCTGGGTATTTTGCCTATCAGTATACCTGGGTTGGTGAATTATTTAAAGCCGAAAAAAATCCGGTTAAGGTTTTAAGTGTTGAAGAATCAAGAAATAAAATAATTGAAACGATTAATAATGATTTTAAAAGTATTAATGTAGAATATAAGTGTAAGTATTTAAATCAAGGAAAAGAAGTTCCTTTAAATTCTCCCAATAGTATTGACTTGGATATTGAAGCAAAACTAGCTGATAAAAAGCAACGAGATAATATTGTGCCTTCAATTAAAACTTACCTTGATACAGCTAAAGTTGGCAGTATTGTTATTAAAGATCTAAAATCTAAGGCGACTTGGACTTATTCAATTACTCAAGGTCAAGCAGATAATAGTGATAGCAGCAATAACGAAGGTGGTAATGATGCGAACAGTAGTGACAACACCCCTTAAATTAGTTCTGATTTTATTTATGATATTAGTTGTTCCAGTTGAAGCATATACTAATTTAATTGAGCCTAATAAAAATGAAGTTTTAACTATTGAAATTCCTTTTAGCTCTATTGATAAAGGCTTGGTCAGCAATATTAAAACTTCGCAAGGGTTAGTTATTAAAGAACAATTTGAATGGTATGAATTATGGCGTAAACATCTTGGCCGAAAAAATAACTATGATAATATTGCCCCACAAGTTAATTTTAATCAGTTAATGGTTATTGCTGTATTTGCAGGGTCACAAAGTTTTAGTTCTATAAGGGTTGAAAAAATAATTGATAATGGGACTAATTTAAATGTGTACGTTAAATCTGGTACTGAATTAATAAATAAACCAAGTAGTAATGCTAGTGAAATTAGCCCTTATGAATTTATTAAACTTGCTAAGTCTTCTAAGCCAGTTGTTTTTCACATGGATTAATTTAATTATTGAAATCATATGAACAAGTTTTGTAAAGTGATTTGTTTCGATATTATAATTCAACCATAGTCAGATATTTACTCTGGAAGAATTGGTTATTGATAATATTTTAACTTTTTACTTTATGATTTTTTATGTATTCTTGCCAATTTGCGTTTAAGTCATTTTGAATCATTTCTTTAAGACTGTTGTGAGGAAGATCAATATTTAAAGAATTAACTTTTTGACCAGTAGCATTAATTTCATATCTTCGGCCACCATCTTTACTGATTTCATATACTAAAATTGGTGACCATCCACTGCTTTGGCCAAGTTCTAATTGGAATTTTTCGGTTAAGCTTTCATTATTTATTACTTTTACGAGTCTACAGGTATTGCTTAAATTTTTAACAAATTTGTGAATTGTATTTTCGTTTAAATTAGAGGTTGGCTCGATTTGAGTGATGGATGAGGTTACAAGATTATTATTGTTTGATTTAAGACTTTTATCGGTATCAAGTTGAGTATAAACATTGGCGCAATTCAAGCATTGCGTAATATCACTTGGAATTAGTCGGTTGCAATTTGGACAGTTTTTCGATACGGTTTCGAGGCTGTGATTAAGCTTGGCAATTTTTTCGATGCCTTTTACATGATGTCCTCTGAACTGTTCAATTTCTGCTTCAGTCGGTAGGACAAGCACCATGCCACGATTAATTATGGCAATCGGATTACCTTTATCATCAATTTTAGTCGTTAAATTATTTATTTTGGCTAGTAGTTTCCAGAGATTTACGTCGTTTAAGGCCGGATGTTTCATGGCTACCGAGCGTAATGTATCACCAAGGCGTACTTTGAAAACAGTACGGTCTTGACCTGTGTTAGCTACATTATTAAATGTGCCTAGAAGTCTGTCAATAAAGCTGCTTCTTGACGATTCGGTGATATTGCCAGTAAGTGGATTGGTACCAGTTCCCGTTTGCGTATTGGCTGGTGAAGATCCGGTATTTGAACCTATTTTAGCCATAAATTTCCATTGTCTTACCTGTCTTAAACTTGGTAAAATAATTATCGATCCTGGTTTTAAGACATAGGTTTGAACGCCTTTAATTGCTTTTAACTGAATTACGTTTTTATTAATTAGATAAATTAATTGAGCTACATTTCGATCTCTAAACATTCTTAAAGCTATTTTTTCAAGAGTGTCATTAATACGTACAATATATTTTTGTTGATAGTTATTTAAATTATTATTGTTATTGTCTTCATTATTAGAGTTAAGATTATTAAATATCTTGTCGCTGTTAATACTATTGCCAAAACTGGTTGTGTTACCAGCCATCATCGTATAACTAATATCGGTTAGATGTTTGCGTTCTTCTTCTTCTTCTTTTTTCATTTGTGCTTCATTTTCGGCTTTTACTTTGTCATCGAGCAAATCTATCAAACGAGATACT
>DAHXLC010000290.1 GCA_027371815.1 Candidatus Melainabacteria bacterium
CTACCTTTAGCTGATTATTTAAATAATCAGCTAAAGGTAGAAAAAGTATATGATTAAAATACTTAGGTGAAACTTTCTTAAAGTCAAAGCTTTGATTAGATGTAATGTAAATACTTGTATTAGCAACAGTCCAATTAGGCACCGTTAAATCTAAAAATGTTTCAAAATCAATTTTAGCATCTAGTACCGAAACCTGATTAGTTTTAGAATTATTGTTTGGCGTTGCTGCAGTTTTCAAATTGGCAACTTGCTTATCGCTTAAATTCTTACTTAAATCCAATTTTACGGAATCAACAGGCTTCGATACATTTTGATTAAATGCATAAATATTCTCATTAGTTGAGATAATTAACAGCAGAAATACTAGTATAAGATTCATTAATTCGTGGTATCAAAATCAATTAAAGGCAAAATTTATTGTTCATATATAGCTAAATAGGGAATTTCACGATATTTTTCAATAAGATCCAAGCCATATCCTATTACAAATAAATCATCAATAGTATAACCAATATAATCTGGGTCAAGGGTAAGAACTCGCCTCGATGGCTTACTTAAAAAGGTTGCAATTTTAAGGACATTTGGATTATATTGTTCTTTTAAATAATTCAAAAAGAATTGAGCCGTTCTACCTGAATCTATTATGTCTTCAACAACTAAAATATTACGTTCATATAAATTTGGCAAATCCAAATATGGCGTTTGAACAGTTCCGCTACTTTCTTTAGCCGCCCCATAACTTGACAATCGAACAAATTCCAGTTGCCAGGGATCTTTGGTCTTTAGTTCACGCATCAAATCAGTCAAAAAACATACAGCGCCTTTCATAACACCAATAACCACTGGATTATCTAAATCATAAAAATCTTGACTTATTTGCTTGCCAAGCTCTTTGACCCTTGATTGAATAGCCTGGCTTGAATATAATTCTTTGAGCTGACCCATTATTTTATCCTTTATTAAATATCAGTTTTAACTAAAATTATAAAACGTATTGCGATTTTTTGTTAGTTTTATCATATAAACATTGACCACGAACAAAGGTTTTTTCAACCGTAAAGCTATCTTGAGTAAAAATTAACTTACTTAATATTTCTTCTGGACATATATCGTGAAGCTTTTCGGATATATCCGACTGAAGATTATTCCTTAAGACAAGAAAATCAGCTTGTTTTAAGGCGGCAAATGAACCAATTTGCTGTTGCAAAGATAATGCCTGTGCCCCAGCTAAGGTTGCTAAATAAAACAGTTCAACTGGAGCGATAAATTCATTCATTTGAGCATAATAGGCATCTTTCATGGTATTAGCAATACTAATATCTGGCCCACCAGCAATATCTGAGCCAAGACCAAAACTAATGTTTAATGCTTGAATTTTTTTAAAAGCAAAAGTTCCACTTTTAAGAAAGAAATTTGAGGATGGACAATGGGCAAGATTAGACTGACTATGCTTTAATGTATCTAATTCATAATCATCTAAATGAATAGCATGGGCAAAAATACTGCGCTTGCCAAGCAGCTCATTACTCTCATAAACATTTGTATAGCTTGAATTATAAGGATAGAGTTGCTTCACAACATTAATTTCATTAATGGATTCAGCTAAATGTGTTTGAAGATAACATGTTTTAGATTCTTGATAAAGTTTTCCGGTTTCTTTTAGCAATGTGGCACTAGCAGTTACCGCAAACCTAGGAGTAAAGGCATATTGGAGCAGATTGTCATTAGCGCCATGAAATGCTTCACTTAATTTGCAGGATTCGTTTAAGGCTTGACGAACGGGATTAATTAAATCAGCTGGAGCATTAATATCCATTAAAACCTGACCCATAATAATGCGCATTTGGCGAGCTTTAGCAATATTAAAGGCTTGTCGCGTAGCTTCATAATGCGAAGATGAAAAGACCAAAGCGCATGTTGTACCGTTTTTTAATAATTCGTCATAAAAATAATTGGTAATGTTTTGCGCATAATGCAAATCCCGCATTTTAGCTTCGGCTTTAAAGGTATAAGTTTCCAGCCAATCCAGTAAATTTTTCCCACATAAACCAACAATATTTATTTGCGGTAAATGCACATGCAAATCAATAAATCCAGGGATAATGACTTTGTCTCGCCAATCGTAAATTTTCGCAAAGCCATATGGGCTTGCTTCAAACTGCTTAAATTCACCAATATCATAAATTCGCCCAGACTCATCTACAACAAGCCCACCATCTTGATAGGCTTTAACTTCAGTAAAACTAATCGGGTTAATTATGTAGGCTCGATATAAGATAAGGTTTGAGGGTATCATCAAAAAATTTAAAACAGACATTGCAAACATTTAATTTTATATAAAATTTGCCGAAATTTATACTAAAATTAAATTATAAATATAAATTTATGTTTTACTAAAACAATATGGTTTTAAGGAGAACTGTTTTAAAGTGGCTACAACGTCAAATAATTGTTTAGTGATTTTTTCCGGAGGACAGGATAGCACAACCTGTCTTTATTGGGCACTGGCTAATTTTAAGAACGTTTTAGCGCTAACTTTCAATTACCAGCAAAAACACCTTTTAGAATTAACCAGTGCTAAAAAAATTGCCAAATTAACTGGTGTTAAACATCTTATTTTAAAAACAGGTAATGTGTTTGGTGGAAATAGCCCTCTGGTTAATCCAAAACATAAAGTTAAAGAAGTAAACCTAGCTGCAACTGCTCAAAACGAGTTACAGGACACCTTTGTACCGGGGCGTAACATTTTATTTTTAAGCTTAGCTGGAAGTGTCGCTTATATTAATAATATTTCGGACATAGTTATCGGCGTATCACAAGAAGATTATGGCGGTTATCCAGATTGCCGGCAAGCTTTTATTAATTCCATGCAAGAGACATTACGCACTGGACTAGCTAAAAATATTACCTTACATACCCCCTTAATTAATTTAAATAAACGCCAAACCGTTGAATTAGCTCAAAGTATCCCAGAATGTTTTGAAGCCTTAGGATACAGTACAACTTGTTACAATGGGGTTTTTCCACCTTGCAATACTTGCCATGCCTGCGTTTTAAGAGCCAAAGGCTTTAAAGAAGCTCAAAGCATTGACCCATTAATAAGCCGTTCATTAATTTATCAAAATATTTAAAAAGTGTGATTCTAATGCGTGGGAAAAATCTTATTCGAAAGCAGGACTTAAGTAATAAGGAAAAACTTTGGCTGGAAAAAATTTTTTATACAATTCAAGGAGAAGGTCCATATAGCGGCTATCCATCAATTTTTATTCGTTTATCAGGTTGTAATCTTAAATGCGACTTTTGTGATACCAGTTTTGAAGATTTCAACCATCATTTTTCAATTGACGAGATTATAAATAACCTAAACAACTTAGGTAATACCAAAACGAAATTAGTCGTAATTACTGGTGGTGAACCATTTCGTCAAAATATCAGTAACTTAGTAGATAAATTATTAGCTCTTAAATATACCGTTCAAATTGAAACCAATGGGACATTCTTTATTCCGTTATCTTTTAGCTCACAACTAGTCATTGTTTGCAGTCCAAAAACAGCCAGTGTACATAAAGAACTTTTACCTTATATTAATTATTTCAAATATGTCTTAGATGCTAATTTTGTCGATCCAATTGATGGACTCCCCAACTATAATAGTCAAAATATGCAGACTCAAGCAAAAATTGCTCGACCAAATCACAATTTTGACAAAGACAAAATATATGTTTTACCAATGGATGTATTAGACGAAGACAAAAATAAATTAAATCTTCAAGCCTGTGTAAAAACTTGCCTCGACTTTGGTTATAAATTATCACTGCAAATGCATAAATATGCCGGAATTGAATAATAAACCACTTAATCCAGCAATTGGCAAGTGTGCAGACAAACATCATTTCAATAATTATAAAATGCAATCACCCTAACTTTTATACAAATCCTAAGGAGAAAAACATGGAACATAATTTAAAGTCATTAGGCAGTCCCGTAATAAACACCTATAATAACCCCATGCCAGAAATATTAGAATGTTTTGACAATCCCTTTGCTAATCGTAACAATAATCTAAATAACGTTAATGGCACTATTGTCATTGAAGCACCAGAATTTACTTGCTTGTGCCCGATAACGGGATCGCCAGATTTTGCACTAATTCTAATTACTTATATTCCCGATAAAAAATGTGTTGAGAGCAAATCACTAAAATTATACCTTGGCGCCTTTCGACAATTTGCTGAATTTCATGAGTCCTGTGTTAACAGAATTGCTAATGATTTAATAACCTTATTAAAACCTGTCTACCTGAGGGTAGAGGGCAAATTTAAACCGCGCGGTGGTATTGCCTTTATGCCTATCGCTGAATACAATAATTTAAATAATAATCAATTAAATAATATCAGTAGATAATGGACCCCAAAATTTAGACAACAGGGTAAGATATTTCTAAAACCGGTTATAATCTAAATAAATGGAGGGTAATTCATGACTAAATCTAATACACGCAAGCACAGCCCCGATTTTAAGGCCAGAGTTGCAATAGAAGCCATTAAAGGTGAAAAAACTTTGTCCGAATTGGCAGGTAAATATAAAGTTCACCAATAGTGTCATTCAGCGGTAAAAAAAAGAGCTAATTGAAAAATCCAGCCAAGCATTTGCAACCAGGGCAGATTATATAATAGCAGCTATTCATGCCTTTAACCATGGTGGCACATTAATTGTTGTACCACCCGAAAACGCTAACTCTTTGTGCCAAGAAAATCCATACATGAGTATCAAGTATCAGTTTAGCGAAAATGAGCCTCGAGCCAGATTTAGAAGTCTTATAATTCAGGTTATGAGTAGTCTAGCTCAAAGTAATATTGAACCAAAGAAAAGGATAAATTAATTGGTTGGCGTGATTATCAAAAAAGTCATGACCCTGTAATAACCAATTTAGATGAAGCTATTTTTGAAATGTCGCACTTGATAGCCGCCTTGTCAACCTGCGATGGAGCCGTGGTAATGACTAAGCGGTTTGAACTATTAGGTTTTGGCGCTGAAATTCATTGTGATTCAACTGAAGTATTGTCTGTAGCTCGAGCCTTAGATATCGAAGCCAAAAAAATTCGCATAGAATCAGTTAAGGCTGATGGCACACGGCATAGATCGGCCTACCGACTATGCCGTGAACTGCCTCAGGCTTTAGTTATCGTTATTTCACAAGATGGATCTGTTCAATTTGTCAAGAATAACGGTAAATACGTGACCTGTTTTGACCACCAAGCTTTCTTTTCAATCCAGTCGATGTTTTAAATGATACTACAGAAATTTTCGGGATTTTTTATTCTTCAAACTTGACTGCTATGATTATATCTGTTATTTTAAATTATTAAATGTTGCCTGCTTTGTCATGAGAAAAAATAAAGGATAAAATAGTGCTCAAGCTTCCACTTGACAGAGTATTTCTTATAAATTGCTTTATATGGCTTGCCTTATTTTTTAATTCAGCTTCGGTTATGTCGCAAGGAAAATATTCTCTTGAACAAAGTATAGAAAGCAAAAAGCTTGTTAAAACTTATCAAAATGTCGCTAATTCTTTTGTACAGAATTATTTTAAATTAGAACCATCAACAGCTACAGGGCTAGGCATCCATCAATTTGATGGGTTAGTTGAAGATTTATCTGAAAACGGACTTAAACACAAAGTCGAAATTTACAGTGGTTATTTAAAGCAGTTGCAAAAAATTAGCCCTGAGATGCTTAGCTTGACTGACATACAATCGTCAAACGACTTAGTCGTGCTTAAAAACTATTTGTCTGGTCAAATATTTGATATGAATGTCCTTAAAATATACGCTAAAAATCCTGATTTGTATCCAAGTCTTATGTGTACAAGTGTTTATAATTTACTTGTTAAAGACTTTGCACCTTTGGATGTAAGAGCTAAAGACGTTATTGCTCGCGAAAAAAATTGATTAATTTAATAAAAGACGCCAAAAATAATCTAGACGTTAATTTGGTTCCAAGAATTTACGTCGAAATTTGTTTAGAACAATTGCCAGCTATAGTCAATTTTTTCGATAAAGATGTTAAATCAGCGTTTGTTAGTTTAAAAGATAACAATTTAAAGAATCAAATTAAGCTTGAAAGTACTAAAGTGGCTTCGTCTCTTAAAGTGTATCAAGAATTTTTAAAGCATGATTTACTAAATCAGGCCAAGGGAAATTTTGCCCTAGGCAAAGAACATTTCAAGCAAAAAATATATTATGACGAAATGATCGATGAAAAATTAGACACTTTATTAAGTATGGGTATGGTTGAACTAAGTAATTTACAGAATAATTTTAAAATAATTGCCAGTAAAATTGACCCTCATAAGTCGCCAAAAGAGGTTATACAGCAAATTTCGCTTAACCATCCTAAGCCTTGTACTTTGGTAAAATCGGTTGCAGGTAATTTAGACAATATCTATAAATTCTGTATCGATAAAAACATCGTTAAAATTCCAAGCACTGTTTTGCCGACAGTTGAAGATACGCCACCATTTTATAAGGCTTTAACTTTTGCATCTATGGATTCACCAGGACCATTTGAAACTAAGATAGTACAAGCTTATTATAATGTTACAGTACCTGAAGCTTCTTGGAAAAAATCGAGAATTGAAGAACACATGCGCCTATTTAATTACCCTGATATTAAAATTACTAGTATTCATGAGGTTTATCCTGGTCATTACGTTCAATATTTATGGCTTAAATCTAATTTGTCATCAATAAGGAAAATTATTAACTGTAATAGCAATGTCGAGGGCTGGGCTCATTACTGCGAAGCCATGCTTCTTGATGAGGGCTATGGTGACGGTAATCTTGAACTTAAACTAGTCCAGTTGCACGAGGCTTTGTTGCGGGCCTGCAGGTATGTTGTAGCTATTAAATTGCATACGCAAAATATGTCGATTAAAGAAGCTTGCGACTTTTTTGTTAAGGAAGGGTATCAGGAGCCAGCTAATGGCTTGCGCGAAGCTTGGCGAGGAACTAGCGAACCAACTTACTTGATCTATACTTATGGAAAGCTAAAAATTCTAGCTTTAAGGGAAAATTATAAAAAATTCTGTCGTGAAAACTATAAACTGGTCGATTTTCATGATGAATTTTTAAAAATTGGTCCTATCCCATTATCTTTAGTTTGCGATGAATTAATTCCAGATAGAATCAGGTAATTATTAATAAGCCATTTCTGTTAATTATTTTTATAGAGAAATTAATGACAATTTAGCCATAGCAACGGTTCAGTAATTTTTTTTAGTTTTTTATTTATGTTTTGCGTAATCTATAAATTTACAGTAATCAAGTCAAAAGAAGCTCAATTTATTGATACTTGGTCTAAAATGACCAAATATATTATTGATAACCATGGTGGACTTGGCTCTAGACTCCATAAAGATAATATGGGGAATTTTATTGCCTACGCTCAGTGGCCAAGTCTAGAAGCCTGGCTTGCCTGTAAGCTAGATTCGCAATCAGCCTTAACTTTAATGAGTTTAATGAAAGAATGTTACTTAGAAAATGCGCAGGTGCAAGTATTGCATAAACTAGATTTAATCAGTGATTTATTTGTCACATAGATATTTTAAATAGTGATTATATCATCATAAATATAGGTTATTTGAGTGAGTTTAATAATAATTATAAGCATAAATTTTGTTTAACTTTAGTATAAATAACTTTTTATAATCATTTTCTATTTTAATTTCAAATTTTTAAATAATAAAATTATGACTATTGATTTCTGATTTTTGTTTTAAATTTTAAAGAGTAATTATAATTATGGGTTGATTTTTTCAAGGTTTAATAGTACAATTAACAAGTAATTTGTTGTGTAAGAAAATGTTTGTTGCATTAAAGCAATTATTTTAAATCAAATTTAATCAAACCTTGTTTGGTATTGTTAATAATAATTTTGATAATTGATAAAATATTTTCAGCAATTTTTTATCAATTATCTGGTTTTTTAATATGACTCAATTAAATCGTCGCCAACGCCAAATGTCTGAGCGTCGTGAGCAAATACTGGCAACTGCTTTTAGGCTTTTTGAAACTAAAGGATACAATGATACGTCCATGGAAGAAATAGCCAATGTCGCTGACGTAGCCAGGGGTACTTTATACAATCACTTTGAGTCAAAGAGTGAAATATTTATGGCGCTTATCTCTACAGCCAAGCATGCCTGGCAGTTGGAGGCTTTTGCTCGAATCCAAAATGGCGAGTCGGCTGTAGCCATGATAGAATATATTCTTTATCAGGCGTCATTGTGGGTCGACGACCACCCATTTTTGGGTGAAGCTTTTGCTGAGGTCTTTGCTCAAAAAATGATGACAAATAAAGCCCAAATTCGGTTTATAGTTCCTGAAGAACTCATAAAAATAGCCCAAGATAAAGAAGAGATTACTAACAGTTTTGATCCGCAAGTTCTGGCCGCTTTATTAGACTCCCTGGCTCGTTATTGGACGATGAAGTATTTTAGCCAAAATTCTAAAATTAAAATTGGCTCGCGGGTTCAATCTGACGTTCGCAACCTTTTGCAAAGACTTAAATAGTTTTATTTACGACAATTTTGTGTTAGCTGCATATTTCGAATATATGTTGCTGATAATAAGTCCGCTAGTAACAAGCAAACCATAACAACAGCAAATATTCATAGTATTGGCAAAGCCAATATTTTTAGCTATAGCACCGGATACAATACCACCGGTTGAAGCTGAACCCATAACAGAAAGTAAAAATAAACTCATAACTCGCCCGCGCTTATTTTTATCGACTTCAGATTGCACCAGTGTCATACAACCAATCATCTGGAACATCATAGCTGCCCCTAAAACGCTAAGAATAATCATTAAAGCCCAAACATTACGCGTCCACGACAAGGTAATAAGAAAAATAGACGATATAAAAGCACAAATACTAAGGATATTATAAAAGCGTTGAGTTGAGAGTTTCGACCTAAGGTATAGCATAGCACCAGTTAGTGACCCTATTGCATTGGCTGACATTAAGCAGCCCAGTAGATTGGCGTCGCCACCTATTCCTTTAACAAGCATGGGCAGGAGCATAAGGTATGACATCGCTCCAAAGCTATAAAATGACAAAAACGTGATGATTTTCTTGAAAATCGGATGACAATTTATATAGCTGAAAGCTTCGTGCAATTCGCTGTATAACCCTAAATATGTTTTTGTTGGCCCTAGAAACTTAACATTTATAAATAAGAGAGCCACAATTACGGCTATATAGCTAACAGCATTTAATAAAAAACAAATTCCTACACCTAAAGCTGAAACAATAAAACCAGATAGAGCCGGACCCAGTACTCTGGTTATATTATTAATAGTTGAATTAATGGCAATTACGCCAGGCAAGTCGCTGCTTGATTCAGAGGTAAGGTCAGCCAGAAATGATGACCTTACCGGTAAGTCAAAGGCGTTTATAACTCCCTGGAATAGGGCTAGAGCAATCAAATGCCATGGTTGAATTAAATTTAGTAAAGTTAAGGTGGCCAAAATTGCTGCCTGAACCAAAGCTAGGCTTTGAATAATAATTAAAATCTTATGCCGGTTTAACCGGTCGGCCAAGACTCCGGCAAACGGCATAAGTAAAAATGAAGGTAATTGGCTGGCTGCGCCAACAATACCTAATAAAACAGGGTTATTGTTTAGTGAATAAGTAAACCATGAAAGTGCCATCTGTTGCATCCAGGTGCCTGTTTGCGAAATGAATTGCCCGGCAAAATAAAGTATATATTGACGGTTGTCTAAGACCGATTTAATTTGTGGTTGCTCCAATTTACCTTTAGTGATATCACTTTTGGTCAACGTATTCATTTATATGACCTTTTCTTTTTTTATTATGAAGAATGTTGCCTTAACCGTCAAGTCATACTAATAAATATACATAAACTATAGTAAAACCATGCATTTGTGCTTGACTTTACTATAGTCTATATTTTCAGAAAGAACACTGAATGACTGCATTAAGCTTTTTAGTTTAAGCTAAGTGATACGAAATATTCAAATAGATATTAATATTTTTTTCGTTAAGCCTTATTTCTATGTTTAAGATAGCGATAATTGGGCCCGTTTAACGCTTGTGCGAATTTTTTTGCGCTGGTCTGTCGAAAATACCTTAGCCATTTCGATAATCCCATCGCTAAAGGCAAACATTAATTCATTTACCAAGTGTGCGCTTTCTTTCTGGATTCCTTTTAATTCGGACTCCCCTACCTCGTCGCCAAAAACCAAGTCTAGGGCTTGAAGTTTTAAGCGTTTTAATTTTAAAACATGAGGTAGCATGGTTTCTTTGACCGCCAGTTTTTTATGGATAAGTTTATCGATTTGTTCGTCGGTAAGCTCAATACCACTATCTTTTATGGCGCATTTTATTGTTGCCATTTGGCTAAACGCCATGTTTATCGGATCTTGGTTTGGATTATGTGATGCCTGGGCGAAGTTATATAATTTGTCCATATTTAGTCTCCTTAATAAGTATTTGTACAATAATTCAATATTGAACATTAATTCAATGTTGAACACTGTATAATATTAAACATAGTTCAATCGACTTGTCTAATTAACTAATTTTAATTTTTTTCAGATGATAATAATTCGGTATCATTTGATGTTTTGGATTACCTCACCGAGCCTAAAATATTTTGACAATCTATAAACTAGCTAACCGTTTTAATCAAAATGGCATAATTATTTTCCCAAAAGGCCAAATTTAATTTGCCAAAAATACAATTTACTGAAAAATGGCTTATCAGAATCAATATGTCGCTTTTTACCCTTCGTTGGTATCGAAACTTGTTTAACTGAATTTAATTCAAGGCATGGTTCTTTAGTCCAGTAACCTCTATCAGCCGCTAGTTTTTCTGGTAATTTATTAAATTTGTTTTTCCAATCTTCTCTAAAGCTGGTTCAAGCGTTTTAATATCTGCGATATTGGTATCGTACACTTGATTAGACAAAATAAAACCGTTCGAATCTATTGAAAGTGCGACTTTTGATCCAAATTCATATCTTTTGCCTCTTTTCCCTTTGGTTATTACAACAACATGTGGCTCATGAATACTTAATATTTTAGCTTGGCATGGTTTGAGCCTCCCCCCAAAAAGTGGACACAAAAAAAGTACACGACCAATTATGATAAAATATTAATTTAGGGGGAAGAAATTATGGATAAAAATTTAGAATATTCAAAAGAGTTTAAAATTAATGCTGTTAAATTAGCATTATCACAAGACAGCTCTGCCGCTCAGGTTGCAAAAGAACTTGGGATACCATCCTGGAAATTACGTGGATGGGTAAAAAGCTATAAAAAAACCAATTTAAAAAATCCAGGAAATAATACACCTGAAATAAAGCTTGCCAGGCTTGAAAAAGAAAATAGACTTTTAAAAATGGAAATAGAAATATTAAAAAAAGCTGCGGCATACTTTGCAAAAAGCCAGCAGTAAAGTATGCCTTTATCCAAGAACATAAAAAAGCTTATCCAATAAAAATTATGTGTAAAGTTCTTGGTGTCAGTCGATCTGGCTATTACAAATATATAAACAATCTTAACAGTGAAAGAAAAAGCAG
>DAHXLC010000291.1 GCA_027371815.1 Candidatus Melainabacteria bacterium
CGCAACCGGGACTGATCATACTCGAGAATATGTTCCATTTTTAATGTTTAATTCGCAGATGCCTCAATATGAAGCTAATCTTGGAGCTTTAAAAGGATTTTCTCAGATCGGATTAGCTATTGAATATTGGCTTAAGTTGAACAATACTTCCTTACATACTTTTAAAGAAGAACTTGATCCAAGAATTGTTGAATACCTTTATAAGGTGGCTTAATTATGTTTGATTACCGCAATGCTTTAAAAATTGATTTTACTGGAATGATTAATAGCTTTGAGTCTTTTCCAGGATTTAATGAAGACGTTTGTGAAATTATTCGCCAAAAGAATCATAATGTATTAATTGCGATTGATCATGCTATTAAAATGCAAGCTAATGAGCCTGTTTGTGTGACGGATCATATTAATTTATCGGGATTTAATCCTTTAATTGGGCCTAATCATGAATGCGGTGAAAGGTTCCCGGTTATGAATAATATTTATCTGACTAATGGTTTGCCGAAAATTATTGTGGCTGGATTAAAAACAGGAATTGTCCCTAGCGAAGAAGAATTTTGTTTAATAAATACTTGGGGTGCTAGTGCCCTTTGTTATAATTTAATACCTACTGCAATTATAGCGGCTCATGCTGGATATAAGATTTTAGGTGTATTAACACCTGAAAACAAAGAAAGTATTGATAAATTAAATCAATACTTGTTATCACTTAAATAAATTTACGGATTTTATAGCGTGGATATAAATAATATAATTAACAAAATAGTGCTTCCTGAAAGTCCTCAATGGGCTTTTGTTCTTGGTTCAGGGGTGGATGTCTTTAATAATCTTCAAGAAGTTGTAAAATATAATTTTACTGATTTATTTGGTATTAAACCAACTGTTTCTGGACATTCTGGGACCTTGACCTTTGGTTATTTGAAAAGTGGATCGCCACTAATTGCCGTTTTAAAAGGGCGTTATCATGTGTATGAAGGTCATAGCCTAGATATCGTTACTTTGCCTTTAAAAGTTCTGCATGCTCTAAAATTAAAAAAATTAGTTTTAACCAATGCTGCCGGTGGTATTGATTCAAGTTTTACACCAGCTGATTTAATGCTTATTACTAGTTATTTTGATTGTATTACACCCAATCCAAAAGGATTACTTAATATTATTAAAAATCCTCCGGAAAAGTATCATAGTAATTTGTTGTCTTTGGCTTTAGCTTTAACCAAAAAATATCCTAATTTAAAACAAGGTAGTTATGCAGCGGTCTTAGGTCCTAGTTATGAAACTACTGCTGAGGTTCAAATGCTTAAAATGCAAGGAGCTAGTGCGGTTGGAATGTCTACTGTGCCTGAGTTAAAGTATGCCTTAGCTAATGATATTGACGCCTTAGCGTTATCGGTAATTACGAATGTTTGGGGCGTTCAAACTGAAATGGGTGGGCATAAAGAAGTTTTAGAAGTATCCAAGATTGCTTCTAAACAACTAGAATTATTTTTAACTGAATTAATAAAACTTAGTTAATAGTAGAATTTTGGCTGACATTTTTACTAGCCGTCATCTAATTAAATCTAAGAGAAAATCATTAATAAAATAAATATTTCGACCTTTTTTTAACTTTGTTAATATTTTAGCTTCCACCAAGGAGTGTAAATATTTTGAAGCTGTCTCGCGTCCAGCTATAGATTTTAAAAACTCAATTTTACAGTAAGGATGTATAAACAATATTTCAACTAATTCTTTGCTGTAAATATTAGGTAAACGCTCTTTTACTAAATTACTTACATGATCCATTGTATTTCGGACATTATTAATTAATTCAAGGGTAATTTTAGCGGACTGGTCTAAACCCTGTAACATAAACACAATCCATTCTTCCCAATTGTCATCTTCAGTTACGGATTTTAAACATGAATAATATG
>DAHXLC010000160.1 GCA_027371815.1 Candidatus Melainabacteria bacterium
CTTTTTTCCATGGTGGCAAGTCGTTTAGCGATTGAAGATGCCAAGCTCGACATCCGTAAAACAGTAGCTGAAAGAGTTGGAACATTTATTGGTACAGGTGTTGGTGGTCTAATAACAACTACGGCTGATCATATCAAATTAATGGAAGGTGGTCCGAAAAAAATCGGCTTACGGTCGATTATAAGATTAATGCCTAATGCACCATCTGGTCAGGTCGCAATTGAATATGGCGCAAAAGGACGAGCTAAAAGCGATGCTACGGCTTGTGCTAGCGGTCTAGACTCTTTGTTTGATGCTTTTATGTATATTAAAAACAATCGTGCTGATGTAATGATATCAGGCGGAGCTGAAGCATGCATTAATCCTTTTAGTTTGGCTTCATTCAGTAATATGATGGCTTTATCTAAACGTAATGACAGCCCTGAAAAAGCTAGCCGTCCGTTTAATGCCGATCGAGATGGTTTTGTTATGGGGGAAGGGTCAGTAATTTTAATCCTGGAAGAATTAGAACATGCCTTAAGGCGCAATGCTCAGATATACGCTGAAATCATTGGCGGTGGAGCTAGTTGCGATGCAACGCATATCGTAGCTCCGGATGGGACTGGCGATGGAGCTTCGCGGGCAATTCGTGAAGCCCTGCGTGATGCTAATATAGAACCCAGTCAAATTGATTATATTAATGCACATGGAACATCCACTACGCTTAATGATGAAGTTGAAACCCTTGCCATCAAGAATGTCTTTGGGGCTCATGCTTATAAATTAGCTATATCAAGTACTAAATCAATGGTTGGACATTTGCTTGGAGCCGCTGGCGTTATTGGCGCAGCCGCTACGGCTTTATCGATTACCCATCAAAAAATTCATCCAACTATTAATTATGAAAAACCCGATCCAAAATGTGATCTTGATTATGTACCTAATGTATATCGGTCAGCTAAAGTTGAACATGCTTTAGTTGAAGCACTTGGCTTTGGTGGTCATAATACGGCGTTGGTTATGAAGAAATATGTAGCATAATGTGTTTGATTTATTAAAGAAATATTGTGTCGTAACCTGGATTAGCTTATTAACTCTAAATACAGCAAATTCAGAAGAATTGTCAATAAATCAGTTGACAACAGATCTGCCGCAATTTATAAAATTAGGGATAGACAATTTTAATCATTACCAATTTAAAGTGGCCAGTCTTGAATTTGAACTAATTACGGCCTTAACACCTCACGAATCAATTTATCAGCGTTACTATTTAAGCAGTTTATTATTTAACGGCGAATTTGCCCATGCCTTTAGTGAATTCTTGATTGTCATGGGGCTGGCGAAGTCAACTGATTATTTGCCAGCTGAAATCAATGAATTAACCCATAAGCTCAAACAGTTATATTTACAGTTAGCGGTATCGGCAATGCATAAAAGCAATTGGCAGGGTGTGGTTAAATTCACCCAAATGTACTTAGTCCATAGTCCTAATAGTCTTAAAGCCAAAAGACTACTGGCGTTTGCCTATGCTAATTTAAACAATTATGATTTGGCTGAAAAATATTATAATATCTGCCTTACGGCTAATCCGCAAGATTCTTCGTTAAGAGCTGATTTTGCCTATATGCTCGAAAGTATGGGTGATATCCATAAGGCTTATGAGCAAATTAAAGAAGCTAGCAAAAATGCGCCAAATGTTACGGCATTATATGTTGATCGTGCCTGGCTTTCTGAGGCCTGTAAAGATTATAGTGCTGCATTAGATTCAATCGATGAAGCTATTAAACTAAGTCCAAATAGTCCTGGTTTATGGATTCATAAAGGACGCATTTTAATTTCTTCAGGAAAAATTAATGAAGCTCGAATCGCCCTTTTGAAAGTTTTACAATTAGAACCTGACTCAATTGCAGCCCAAGCAAGTTTAAAACAAATTTCCCAAAATAGTAAACCAGTAGATTAATATATTGAATATAATCCTGTCAAGTGGATTATAATTAAGAATTAACCTGTTTACAATTTTGCGGTTTAATTTGACAATGCAAGCAATGTTAGCTCAGACAAAGTATCTCTGGTTTAATACCAATAAACGTCAAGAATTTATTCGAATTACTGACGATGTGGCTAGTTTTGTCGATAGCAGTAAAATTGTGGAAGGTATTGTCTTAATTTCAGCCATGCATATAACGGCTGGAGTTTATGTCAATGATAATGAAAATGGCTTAATTGCTGATATTCAAGAATGGCTGGAAAAATTAGCTCCGGCTAATATAAATTATAAACATCATCAAACTGGTGAAGATAATGGTGATGCACATTTAAAAAGAATGTTAATTAATCATCAGGTAACCGTACCCATTACAAATGGCAAATTAGATTTGGGCCCTTGGGAACAGATTTTTTATGCCGAATTTGATGGACAAAGGAAGAAACGCTTAATTTTAAAAGCTTTAGGTATAGGAAGGTAAAATTATGACAAATACAACATATTCAGAATCAAAACCCAATTTTATGTCTTCGGTTAATTTTAATCCGAATCGTAATCAATCTCGCAAAAAGGCAAGTCAGCAAATTATGAATCGTAGCAATTATGTAAATACCAATATGTCCGCTGATTTTAAAATTGGTGATATTTTTGGCACTAATGTTTTTAACCGTCAAGTCATGTCTACTTTATTGCCTAAACCAGTTTATAAATCACTGGTTCAATCGCTTGATCGTGGCGAGCGATTAGATCCTAGTATTGCCGATGTTGTTGCTAATGCCATGAAAGACTGGGCAATCTCTAAGGGGGCAACCCATTTTTGTCATTGGTTTTTACCGATGACTGGTCTTAGTGCTGAAAAGCATGATTCATTTTTGGTTTCAGCTAACGATAGTGGTGCTATCATTGAATTTTCTGGACAGAATTTATTGCTGGGTGAGCCTGATGCCTCTAGCTTTCCCTCTGGCGGTATTAGGTCTACTTTTGAAGCTCGTGGCTATACGGGTTGGGATCCAACCAGTCCAGCATTTATTATGGAAAGTGTAAATGGAAAAACCTTATGTATTCCCTCAATTTTTTGTTCATTTAGCGGACATGCTTTAGACAAAAAGACACCATTGCTACGTTCAATGGATGCTTTAAACCGAGCTGCCTTAAGGTTATTAAACTTGCTTGGTAATACCACACCAACACGGATTATTTCCACCGTTGGACCCGAACAAGAATACTTCCTTATTGATGAAGCCTATTATCTTTCCCGACCAGACTTGATTAATTCAGGTCGCGCCTTGTTTGGTGCCAAACCACCTAAAGGTCAGGAAATGGAAGATCATTACTGGGGATCAATTAAAGAACGTGTTTTAGCTTTTATGATTGACAGTGAATACGAACTTTATAAATTAGGCGTTCCCGTTAAAACCCGACATAATGAAGTAGCTCCAGCACAATTTGAAGTAGCTCCGGTTTTTGAAACCAGTAATATTGCCTGTGATCATAATATGCTGTTAATGGAAGTATTTCGCAAGACCGCCCAAAAACATGGCTTACGTTGCCTCTTGCATGAAAAGCCCTTTAGTGGTGTAAATGGTAGTGGCAAGCATAACAACTGGTCGTTAGCTGATGATCTAGGTAATAATCTACTCGATCCAGGTTCAACGCCAGCAGAAAATTCTCAATTTTTAGTAATGCTCACTTGCGTCATTTTAGCGGTAAGTAAATATGGTAATCTGCTCAGGGCTAGCGTAGCTTCCGCTGGTAACGACCATCGTTTAGGTGCTAATGAAGCACCTCCAGCTATTATGAGTATTTATCTAGGTGATAAATTAACCCAAATTATTGAAAGTCTAGTATCAGGTAAAAAAGAAGTTAAAGGTAATCATGGATTGCCAATTGAAATCGGGGTATCACTGCTGCCTAATTTACCCCGTCATGATTCCGACCGCAACCGTACTTCACCGTTTGCTTTTACCGGCAATAAATTTGAATTTCGGGCAGTTGGCTCCAGTCAGTCAATAGCTTTTCCTAATACAGTAACCAATATTATTGTTGCTGAAGCGATGAAAATCATTGCTAATGATATTGAAGCCCATTTAAAGAAAGGTCAGGATCTTAATGCCAGTATTGCCAACGTTTTACAGAAAACGTTAAAAGAACATCAGAAAATTATTTTTAATGGTGATAATTACAGTAAGGAATGGCATGAAGAAGCAGCTAAACGCGGTCTGTCAAATTATAAAAATACGGTGGAATCATTGCCCAGTTTAATGACCAAAGAATCGGTTGAATTATTTTCCAGTCATGGGGTTTTAACCGAGGCGGAATTAAATAGTCGTTATATAATAATGCTGGAAAACTATACAAAAACCATTGCAATTGAAGCCTCACTTACAGCAAATCTAGCCCAAACCGTTATACTACCTCCTTGCTTAGAATACCAGGCACGGCTAGCTCAAACAATAGCAACCAGTAAAATGGCCATGCCCAATATTATGCAGACGGCTCAAGAAGAAATTTTACGAGAATTATCTAGTAAAATAAATGATTTCTATCGCTCAATTGAAGTTTTAGAAACTTTAATTAAAAGTAGTGGTGAAAATCATGATTTGCTTCACGAAGCTCAGTATTATGAACAGGAAGTTTTGGCAGCAATGAAAGAAGTTCGCAAATTTGCTGATCAATTAGAGTTATTTATTGATGATTCACTTTGGCCAATGCCGAAGTTTAGAGAAATGCTTTATATTTATTAATTTCAAGTAAGACTTCAATATTATACTTTATAAGTAATTTTAAGGATTGAAACATCATGATAAGAAAAAAAATCACTATTTTAGGCTCAGGAGCTAGTGGCTTAACAGCGGCTGTTTATGCAGGGCGAGCTAATCTTGAGCCTTTGGTTATTCAAGGACTTCAAGCTGGTGGTCAGTTAACGATAACAACTGATGTAGAAAATTTTCCTGGTTTTCCTGAAGGCATTCAAGGTCCAGATCTTATGGAAGCCATGCATAAACAGGCTGAGCGCTTTGGTACTCAATTTATATATGACAATGCGCAAATGGTTGATTTAAAAAAAAGACCTTTTGTCGTTAAAACTTCTAGTGAAGAGATTCTAACCGATAGTTTGTTAATTTGCACTGGGGCTAGTGCTAAATTATTAGGAATTGAATCAGAATCCCGGTTAATGGGTCATGGTGTTTCAGCTTGTGCAACTTGCGATGGTTTCTTCTTTAAAGACCTTAAAGTATATGTAGTTGGTGGTGGTGATACCGCTTTAGAAGAAGCAGTGTTTTTAACAAGATTTGCCAAGTCGGTTACCTTAATTCATCGCCGTGAAACTTTCCGCGCTTCAGCTATTATGGTTGAGCGGGCTAAAAATAATCCTAAAATTAATTTTATTTTAAATAGTGTAGTTGAAGAAATTTATGATGTTGAATCTGGTTCAGTCAATGGCCTTTTAGTTAAAAACATTAAAACCAATGAAAAGACTAAGTTAGAAGCTGATGGTGTTTTTATTGCCATTGGACATCATCCAAATACTGATTTATTTGCTAACCAGCTAGATCTTGATGAATCAGGATACATTATAACTGATGGTGTTAAAACCAATATACCTGGTGTCTTTGCTGCTGGCGATGTAATGGATACAGTCTATAAACAAGCCGTAACAGCAGCTGGCAGTGGCTGTAGGGCAGCGCTTGAAGCGCAGTGGTATCTAGAAAATCTAGAAGCCAATTCAGATCATGATAAGAATAAGGAAAAAATGCTTGTTGACTAACGTTGGTTTAAAGCATATAGCCATATTGGTTCGAAATTTTACCCCTTTTGGTGGATTAGAAGGATATAATTTTAAATTAATTCAGGGCTTGTTAAATCAAGAGTTCAAAGTTACGGTTATTTGTGAACAAAACTCTGGGGAATTCTCTCATAAGAATTTAACTGTTTATGAAAGTTTAAAGTGTAATACCAAACTCAAGTATTCCGAAAAACTTAAATGGTATTATCATACCAGTAATAATTTGTTGCAAAATCATTCCTTCGATTTAATTCATAGCCAGCAAGTTCCAACAAAATATGCCAATGTAGTTACCTTTCATAATCATACCATTGCCCGACAAATTAATGCCGGTACACACTTTGAAAACCTGGTGAATAACTATAAAGCTAAATTTACAGCAAAATATAAATTGCAAAATTACTATGATGAAATTTTAGCTAAATCCGCACAAAGTTTAATTTTTCCGTCTTTTCAAGCCTTAGCGGATTATCGTCAAACCTATCAAATAAATTCTCAAGATAATTTATTTGTTGCCTACCCTGGGCTTGATCCAGAAATTAATCTTGAATACAGTAAGGATCAAAATAATATTTTATTTATTGGTAAAGGTTACCGACGCAAAGGGCTAGATGTGTTATTGAAAGCCATAAGTAAATTAATTCAGGATAATGTCCCAGTTAAACTTAATATTATTGGTTTAAAATTAACCCCAGTTTATAAATTGCGCCTAAAAATTTTAGGTATTGAAAATAATGTATTTTTTCATGGTTCCATTTATAATCTTAAAGATTTTTTTGCTTTTAGTGATATTATTGTCCAAGTATCTCGAATTGAAACTTTTGGTATGTCGGTGCTGGAAGCTATGCAGTATCATGTATTGCCTGTAGTCAGTCGCAATTGTGGTATAGTTGAAATTTTTCAAAATGATGTTAATGGAATAATAATTAATAATTATCTTAGCGTAACTGAATTATCGGAAAAATTAAAAATGCTGATATCCAACCAAAGTTTAAGACATAAAATTGTCTGTAATGCCCAAGAATTAAGCCATAAATTTTCCTGGGATAAAACGGTAACAGATACATTAAAAGCCTATGAATACGCTTTAAAGGAAATACACAATGTCACAAACAGATAAAACTCTAAAGAAGCCAAATCACTTAATTAATGAAACGAGTACGTATTTGTTACAACATGCTTATAATGAGGTTAACTGGTATCCCTGGGGCAATGAAGCTTTAAATTTAGCTAAAACCCAAAACAAGCCAATATTTTTATCTATTGGTTATTCGGCCTGCCATTGGTGTCATGTCATGGAACATGAATCATTTAATGACCCCCAGATTGCCAAAATTATGAATGATAATTTTATTAATATTAAAGTAGACCGTGAAGAGCGGCCTGATCTTGATGAAATTTATATGAAAGCCGTTCAGATAATTTCGCATCACGGCGGTTGGCCAATGAGTGTATTTTTAACTACAGATTTAAAGCCATTTTTTGGTGGTACTTATTTCCCGCCCGAAGACAGCCATTCACTGCCAAGTTTTAAGAAAGTTTTAAATACTTTAGCTAAACTTTATCATGAGAGTATTGATGATATTAATAATAGTGCCAGTGAAATAATTGCGCTTATGCAATCAATGGACAACTGGCAAACTGAGTCTAACGCTAAAATTGATTTTGAATTGATTTTAAATAAATTTTTAACCAATGCTGATATGCTTTATGGTGGCTTTGGCAGTCAGCCCAAATTTCCTAATCCCGGAAATTTATTATTCTTGTTAAACTTAAGTTTAAAAATTGACAGTGAAAAGCTAAAGCTGTTTTTACAAACCACTTTAGATAAAATGGCTATTGGCGGTATATTTGATCAATTAGGCGGTGGCTTTGCTCGTTACGCAACAGATAATAAATGGCATATTCCCCATTTTGAAAAAATGCTTTATGATAATGCACAATTAGCCTATATATATTTAAAAGGCTATTTAATCTATAATAATAAATTTTATTTAGAAATTGCCAGAAAAACCTTAGATTTTGTCTTAACCAATTTAAAGGATTCTAGTGGTGGCATTTTATCAAGCCTAGATGCTGATACCATCGAAGGTGAAGGTCATTATTATGTTTTTACCATCGCTGAAATTAAATCGCTCTTAAATAAAGATGAATTTGATTTTATCAATAAAATTTACGATCTTAAAGATACCGGAAATTTTGAACACCAAAAAAATATTTTGTATTTAAAAGCCAATCCGGAAAACCTTTGCTCAGCATTGGCTTTATCGATGACGGATTTTAAGGAAAAATTAGCCACGGTCAATCAAAAGTTATTTGACTATCGACAGCAGCGACCTATTCCTTCAATAGATCAAAAAATTATCACATCCTGGAATTGTTTAATGGTTGTTAGTTTGGTTTATGCCTATAATATAACTAAAAATATTGACTATTTAGAAAACGCTAAATCTATAACTGATTTTATTTTAGCTAAATTAGTGCTAAATGGTAATGTAATGCATTCAATTGCTCAAAATAAAACTAGTATTTACGGATTTCTTGACGACTGGTCATATTTAGTTATGGCTTTGTTAGAATTAGCCCAAACTGTTCCTGAAGCCAAATATCTAAATTTAGCAATTGATTTTACGAATAAAATCATGACACAGTTTTCTGCCGATAATGATTTCTATTTTACTTCAAATAACCAAGCCGAAAATTTGATTATTCGACCTAAACATATTTATGATACGGTTTATCCATCAGGTTTATCGGTTTTAGTAGCCAATTTCCTTAAACTTTTCCAGTTTACAAATTATCAGCCATACCAGGATCTGGCTTTAGGAATAATTGATAAATATCAAGGTCAAATTGTTGAAGTACCCCAACAATGGGGTTATATGTTAAATGCTATTTTAGCTAAGGACAATGCTTGCCTTATTTTGTTAGCTAATCCTGAAAATGATTCTTATAATGATTTTATGACTACGATTTATCAAAAATATTTAGCCGATAAAAATATGCTGATTTTAACACCAGCTATGTTAAATGAATTTTTAACCAGGCAAGAATTTTCGCAATGCCTTAGCCTCCAGAATAAAGAATTAGTTCAAGGCAAGACAACATTATATTATTGTGAAAATTATACCTGTAAAGAACCAATTAATGATTTAAGTAAATTACAAAATTTTAGTTTTAAGGAGTAAAATCTATGGCCAATGATCTAAATGAAGATAAAAGTATTGCCAAAGCCGAATTAATCCAAGGTATAAAGGCTTTGTATATCCCCTTATCATCATTTCTAGCCTGTGTTATTATGGCTGGTGGTGTCTATTTAATCATTAATGGTGAACCGTTGGGTTATTTTATGTTTACCCTAGCCATTGTAATTATTATAAGTGCTATTTTTGCATTTTTAACATTTCAAAATAGTTTAAGAGCCCAAGGCAAAATTTTAGATAAAGAAGATCATTAAAAAAGTGATGACCTTAACTTAATTAATTATGTCATCACTTTTAATAACATTATTGAGCTTATAATCTTGACTTAAATTTAATTTAGGTAGATTGGCATTCATAAATAAACTTTTATTACCATAATCTAATAGTCTTAAGGTGTTACCAAAATCATTTTTAAAACTAGTTATTAGCTTAGAATCATTATCGGAAATAAACCATTTCGGATATGTTTTTATAACAGTATTAATTTTATTAATCCAAATTGCTTCTAAGTCTAAGGCTATAGCAATACATAGTAAGCGATCAAACATATAGGGATTTTTTTTGGCTAATATTATAATATCTTCTTGCGTTGCATTCATTATAAAATCTTGGATATGTTTAATTTGTTCATAAACTTTAAGCCCATTAATTGATCTTATCGGCAAATGCCGGGCACTTAAAAAGATTATGACTGCACTAAGACAAAGACCAATTATCGAGGGTAAGATATTTAAAATGACCGTTTCATAATAAATACCATAGGTGGCAAAAAGCGTAAATATTGGTTGTAATCCGGCACAAATTAAAGTGCTTATCGCTAATAAATTATAAAGTCGGATAATTTTAGTCGGGTTATTCAAAGTTATATAACCTAAATGTTTGAGATTGGCATAAATTAAATTAGTTATTTCTTTTATTGATTCTTTATCTGTTGAAATAATTAGTTCAGAAAACTTTATCTGCGTATTATTTTGCTTAAACATTGTTCGATAAATATATAGTTCAAATGATTTTAATTCTTCAGGGTCATGATTAGACATAGATTTCTTGAATATCAAATCATTGTCACTCATTAAAGGTAAATTTTCACCTTGACATTGTTGAATACTAATATAGTCACGACAAGCCAAATCAATAAAAACTGCAGTTAAATCCCGCGGGTCAAATTTCCCATCAAAAATAATACCAATTTCTCCAGGGCTTAAAGTATTCAAAAGATTTAAATTGGGATCTTGATCTAGGGCTGATAGTTTTTTCCGCGGAGTTAAACTTAAAAATTGAATGCCAAAAATTAATAATGTTAAAATCGGAAGTAATATTCCTGGTTGAAGATATTCCCACAGCCAATAAAAACTTAAAAAATTATACTGGCTTAAATCTATTGAATTTTTAGGTAAATAACATAAAAATGAATATTCAGGATTGTTTAAATCAGGGACAAATTTACATTGAATTGAATTTTTTGCATAACTTATAGGTAAATCAACTTTATGATCATAACTAACAATTTCAGTATGAGTATTACTACTATTTATATTTTCAGGTAAAGTAAGTGTTAAGTTGATATTTTTCAAAGCTATATTTTTGGGCGAATTTAACAAATTAAAGTGTAATAGCTCTTGATTTTTATCTTGCGAAACGGCGCCCAGAAGCTGATATTTTAAAATTAGCACAGGTGTTATATTAAGGCTAAAATACCTACGACGGAATAATGAAAAAAACTGGTATAAAATATTTTGGTCGTTATTGTTTACATTGTGCTTAGTAAGTTTTATTCTAAGTAAATAGTCATTATCAATCTTAAGCAGGGAATAAGAAATTGGAACCCTATCTAATGTTAATTTGTTGATTTTTATTTTTAAATGGCCATCACCTTTAAAAAATTTTGTATATTCCTCATTATCATTATTTATTAAATCCGACTTAATAACTTCAGTAGCATCAAGAACACCATTCTTTTCAAGGCTAAGGTTTAGATTATAGTCGTTATTTTCATAACCTTTGTCCTGCTTATTAATACCTTGGTTGGCAACGATAAAAGCTGTTAAAAAAAATAGCGTTAAACCCATTGTAAGATATCGATATAATCGAACCGCTTTTTCTGAACGATTAACATCAGTATATTCATCAAACTTACTTAACATAGAAACACTTTATGATTACACCCAGAGAGAAGAATTTTTTTTGCTATAAACATAGGTCGATGAAATCTAAGGATCCTGTATTTCAACAGTTTCCCCAATGGCTAAAGGTAAAATTTTTAAATTGAGTCCCTGGCTTTTTACGAGCTTAACCAAATGGGACGGCTGATAGCGAAATGGCACTTGCTGAATTAAGGGATGGTAATGCATTGGTATTATAGAAGGAGCTCCAATTTCTGTGGCTATTTGTATGGCTTCACCAGGGTTGGCTACCGCATATTTACCACCAATAGGCAAACAAGCAGCCTTTACAATTTTACCAGCTAAACTTTCCGCAATAGCACTAGTATATTTGGTATCACCACTATGGTAAAAGCCATTTATATAATAACCATTAACAGGTTTACCAGGTGTTCGGGAACGAGTATGCAGGGCAAAAATAGTTTTACCAAGTCGATTTAAAGGATGGTAGGCTGGTATAGCCGTAATTTCATTACCTTCAAAATTAACAGTTTCATTATAATCAGCAATTAAATAGTTGTCGCTAGGTATATAACGCTTATATTTGCGCTTCATCCATTTAACAAGATCACCAGATGCTAAAATTGGACACATCCAATGCTTATAAAGATTTTTTAACATTAAGGCACCATGATCAAAATGACCATGACTAAACACAATTAAGTCAGCTTTAGCCAAAGAATCAATTTTATGAACATATTTTAAATAAGGATCAAAATAAATAATTTTGCCTTTAGTCTCTAATTTAAAACAGCTAAATCCGTAAAATGTTAAATGCAAAAGTTCAATCTCCAAATCAGTTGTCAAGCATCGGTAAATTTTATATAATAACTTAAACTAATTAGACAACAATATACGACTATTAAAGTATATTTTAAATATTGGTAAATTTGAATATTAGTTAAGCTTTAATGCAATTTTATAACAAGGAAGGCATAGTTGTGGTTTTAAAAAAATCTATTTTTTTATTTTTAACAGTAATTTGGGCTGGTTTTTTCATGACCGCACCAGTAATAGCCAAATCTAATCTTAGTAATTACATGGATTATTTAAAGCCTGATTTAACGAAAAAAACCAATTTAAATCAAGCTCAAGATCGACTAATCAAGAAGCAAAAAATTACTAAATCTAAACTTTCGGTAAATAGATATATTGACAATCGTGAAATTGGGATTTTTCTTAATACCAACCTTGACGACTTGAAAAAAGTTTATCCCAACAATTCTGAATTTACCAAAACGGTTAAATATATTGCCGGTATTGTTTTAACAATTCCCTGGAATAAACTAGAGCCAGAAGAAGCTAATTATGATTTTAGTCAAATTGATGAAGCCATTGACTGGTGTAAACTCCATCAAAAATTGTTAATTCTACAAATTCCCAGTTCGGGATATAGTTTAACCACTGATTCACAAATCAACTCTTATACACCAGAATGGTTTTACCGCAGTGACGCCAAATTTATTGAATACAAAAATGCCCATAACCAGAGTTGTAAAATGCCAGTTCCTTGGGATGATACCTATCTGGCTAAATGGGTTAATTTTATTATGGCCGTCGGTAAAAAATATGATGGCAATCATTATTTACACAGTATAAGTATCACGGGTGGTGGTTATGATACCAATACAGCTATTCTTCCCGATAACATTACGGAGCCAACTCGCCAAGAAATTTATACTAAATTAAAAACCGATTTTAAATTAAATCAGAAAGTTGCTGTAGATAATTGGAAATATATTTGTGATTTATATGCTAAGGCATTTCCAGAATCATCACTCAATTTTGGCTTGAATCCACCAATTCCTAGACGTATTGGTGAAGATAGCCTTGATGAAATTAGTAATTATATAATTTTTCGCTATGGCAAAAAAATCTTTTTAACCCGACAAAATGTAAATTCTAGTAAAAACACCTTTGATGATTACAGATTGCTTTTAAAATTTCATACTGATACCTATACAGCGCTTCAACTTTCAGATAGTATTGATGCTGAGATGTTTCGTAAAATCACCAAATGGGCACTTACTGATGGGGTTAGTATTTTACAAATACCTTATCCTTTGCTTGAAAATCTCACTAATGATACCAACTTAAATATGTTTAAAGATTTTCGCAGACGACTCGGTTTTCAGCTGGTTTTCCTTAAAGCCAATTTTCCAAAAGAAATTGATTTTGATGACGATATTACTATGGACTTTACTTTTGATAATAATGGTGTAGCTCCAGCCATTAATTATACCAAAGAATTAGATAAACAAATACCGGCAAGCTATAAAATTGAAATTACCTTTAAGAACAAAGATAATCAAATCAAAGCAATATCATATCATACACCAAAACCGCCTACCAATAGCTGGAAGTCAGCTGCGCCTATAACCTGGAGCGAAGATCTTAAAACTACTGGTATCGCTCGTGGATCTTATTCATTATTTTTAAGCCTGATGGATAAGGAAACGGATCAAAAATTAAACTTACTTGATTATCATCAGGTTTTACCAAACGCTCAACCAGAAATAAAAAACTCCCTGTTTATTGGTAAAATTATCATTAAGTAAAATTTCATGGTGTATAAGAAATACATACAATCACCCATAATAATTTACCAGTAAAGTCAATTATGGAATAAATTTTAGATCCAAATATAACTGTCAATATAAATGGATATTATCGATTTGAATTGATGATCACAAATAAGTTAATTTGATTATATGATACTACAGTTTAACCAATTCATTTTGTTGAGCCCAAAGTACAAATTTGGTATCAAAACTTGAATTTAAATTTTCATGATACGGTAAAACTCTTACGGTAAAACCATGCCGGCCACTTTGATCACATTTAAACGTGCCATTAAATAAAGTTGATTTATCTTTATTTTCCTTTCCCTGCATAGTTATTACTTTTCCGTCACTAATTTCACCAATTTCATTAAGTAGTCCATAATAAATCTGTACGACAATATCGCTAGGTTTTAAACTGCCAAGATTAATAGTTACATCAACTTCAATTTCATCACCAACACGGGTATTTGATTTAGCTTTAGTATTAGCTGCTAAAATTCTTATGTCTTTAAAATGTTCGTCAATAGACTTATTCCAAAGCGCTAGAGCCTTTACTTTCTGCAAATTGTCGTTAAGCATCACTTTACTTGACTTAATTGCTGGCAGGTACATATCCTTATAATATTCTTTGAGCATACGGTTAACATTAAAAGTTGGGCATAATGTCAACATTGAAGCTTTCATCTTTGACAACCAGGTTCTGGGTCGATTATTTTTATCACGATCATAAAATGCTGGCACAATTTCTTTTTCTAAAAGTTCATATAAAGCATTAGATTCTATTAAATCCTGATAATTGCTATCTGCATAAACTTCACCACGACCAATCGCCCAACCTAAGGTTGCCTTATAAGCTTCATCCCACCAACCATCAAGAATACTAAAATTAAGACCACCATTAAAAGTTACTTTCATGCCACTGGTACCACAGGCTTCTAGAAATCTACGTGGTGTGTTAAGCCACATGTCAACACCTTGAACCAAATATCGCGAGACATTCATATCGTAATCTTCAATAAAAACAATACGTTTACGTAAATCTTCATCATGAGTAAAATTAATAATCTGACGAATTAACTCCTTCGCAGGCACATCTTCAGGATGTGCCTTACCAGCAATTAAAATTTGCACTGGCTTATCTTTATTTAATAAAATTTGCGCTAAGCGTTTAGTATCTTTAAATAAAAGCGTGGCTCGTTTATAAGTAGCAACACGCCTGGCAAATCCAATCGTTAAAATCTGCGGATCAAGAATTTCATTAGCTTCGGATAATTCACTAGGCATAGCCCCTTTTTCTTCAAGCTGTTGCTTCAAACGATTTCGCGTAAAATAAACAAGTTTCTGACGCCTGGCCTCATGCACCCGCCAAAGCTCTTCATCAGGAATATCTGCAACTTTCTGCCAGATATTTTGGTCAAAGATGTCTTCAGACCAGCGACTACCTAGATACATATCAAATAATTCAGCCATTTCATCAGATATCCAGGATCGAGTATGAATACCATTAGTAACATAAGTTATTGGTATTTCATTTATAGGAGTTTTAGGCCAGTTGGCAGCAAATAATTTTGCCGATACTTCTTGATGCAATTTACTTACGGCATTAATTTTACCGGAAAGGTTAATCGCCAGATTAGCCATACTAAATGACTCGTTCATATCATTTGCATTTATGCGCCCTAAACTTAAAAATTCTTCTTTAGTTAAGTTTAGTTTAATAAAATATTCTTTTAAGTACTCATCAAGTAAATCAGGGCTGAATTTATCAATACCAGCTGGAACCGCAGTATGAGTTGTAAAAATATGTCCCATTCGCGCTAATAGTTTAGCTTCGGTAAAAGTAATTTTATGTTTTTCCATTAACATGGCTATTCGTTCAATAGCCAAAAAGGCAGAGTGCCCTTCATTCATATGAAATACACTTGGTTCAATGCCAAGATTCGCTAAGGCTTTCATGCCACCAATACCAAGCATTATTTCTTGCTTAATTCTTATATCAAGGTTGGCTTGATAGAGCGCATTGGTAATTACTCTATCCTCGGGGATATTTTGCGATACATTAGTATCCAGTAAGTAAAGCATCACCCGACCAACTTGAGCTTTCCAGATCCGCGCATAAACATCACGCCCTTTCATTTTGACACTTATTACCAGTGGCTTGCCATCTTCTCGTTTTACTTCAATAATCGGTAAATTATAAAAATCATTATTAGGATATTTTTCCTGTTGCCAGCCATCAATAGTTAAATATTGTTTAAAATAACCTTCTTGATAGGCTAAACCAACAGCTACTAAAGGCAAACCCAACTCAGAGGCGGCTTTAACATGATCGCCGGATAAAATCCCTAAGCCACCCGAATAAATAGCTAAAGCTTCAGTTATGCCATATTCGGCCGAAAAATAAGCAATAGTATCATTACTTTGAGCCTTAAAATTCTGACTGAACCAAGTTTGTTTACCTTGCATGTATTCTTGATGTTTGGTGTAAAGCCGGTTTAACTGAGTTAAAAACCCTTCATCTAAAGCGGCTTGATTAAGTTTTTCCTGAGATAACTTACCTAATAAAGCAACCGGATTATGATTGCTCAACTGCCATAGATCTAAATCCAGCCTGGCAAATAATTTAACGATTTCATGATTCCAAGTCCATCGTAAATTATAGGCTAGTTCGCGTAAACCTTCTAACGGAGTGGGTAAAAATGGGGTAACTTCAATTGTAGATATGGGTTTCAAGGTATTACTCCTTAGTTGCAGAATATGATTTAGATAGTGTAAAGAATATAGGTTAACTTGTTATGCTTTATTGTCAAGATGCTAAAATATTTATTAGCAGGCTCGATCTGATTATCGTGAATTATCTTTTGGATTTTCTTAATTAATTTTACAACATCAGTTATAGTTTAGCTGTAAATAAACAAAAAACGTTAAGCATAAAAACAATACTATCGTATATACATTATGACTGCACTTAATATAAAAGATTCTGTAACTGATTTTAATTTAATTAGCCTAAATGGTGAAGAGTATTCATTATTAAAGCTTTTAGCTAAATATGAAGAAGCCTGTTTAGTTTTTTTTAAGGTTACTTGTCCAACCTGTATATTTACTTTACCATACGTAAATTCTTTGTTTGAGTATTATCCTGATGCGCCAATATTCGCCATATCGCAAGATAATCAAGCTGATAGCTTAATATTTAAACAAAAATACAACTTAAGTTTACCTATATTAATTGATGAAAATCTTAAGGTAAGTGAGCAATTTAAATTAACTAATGTACCTACGACCTTTGAAATTACGGCGGATTATATTATCAAAAATATAATTATTGGCTTTAGTAAAGCAGATTATGAAAAGATCAATATAAATCTCGTTAATTTGACTCGATTACCTAAAATCGAATTGTTTAATGATAAAGTTCCTGTCTATAAGCCTGGTTGAGGCAGCAAGAAGGTTAACTTTGGATAAGTTATAAAACAGGATTGAGAATGTAGATGATTAAAACCATTTTAGACAAAATAAATGTATGCCTTATAGCCTTAATTTTTGGTAGTAGTATTGGAGTTTTATTTTCCGTACTTACCAATATTAATATTGCTAAACATAATGGCATAGCTGTCAAAGTCGCTGCAAATAATAATGCACCAATATTTATTGCTTATAGTAAAATGCTATTAGTTTTAGGTGTGTTATTTTTACTGGTTAGTCTAATTAAACGTAAACTGCAGCAAGGTATACAAATAAGTTTACCGATTATCTTGTGTGTAATAGCTATTTTTATTTTTTCGCTTTATATATCTCCACAAATGGATTTATTAAGACCAAGCTTAAGCACAAGTAATGATGCTAAAACAATGTTTGAAAATCTCCATAAAATTTCCCAAATAGATTTTGGCCTGGTTATAATTACTAGTTTAATTTGTTTAATCCAATTACCAACTTCTTGCCAAAGCTAATATATGAAAACATTAAGAACCTATCTTGATCCTATTCATCGCGAAATTATTCTGGATTTAGCTAATCCTTATGAAAAACTAATAGCTGATCTTATTGATACTCCAGAATTTCAAAGGTTAAGAAGAATTCATCAGTTGGGTATTACGCATCTAACTTTTCAAGGGGCAGAGGGATCTAGATTTACCCACAGTCTTGGGGTAATGCAATTAGCTAGGCGGTTTATTAGTATTGTTGAGCATGATTCCCCGTTTATTAAAGAGCAAATCCCTTTTATTCTAGCCTCAGCCCTACTTCATGATATTGGGCATGGTCCATTTAGTCATGTAACCGAAAAAATCTTAGGCTTAGATCATGAGGACTGGTCATGTAAAATCATTTCAGATGATACCAAAGTGCATGAAGTATTAGATAAGTTTTCTTCTTCAACAAATTTGCCATCAACGATTATTAAAATTCTTAAAAAAGCTTATTATCCAAAATATGTATCTCAATTGATTTCATCACAAATGGACTTAGATCGATTTGATTATTTACTGCGTGATACATATTTAGCTGGAACTTCATATGGTTTATTTGCACTAGATCGAATTTTACATTCTATGGCCATTGATCAAAAAGAAGATCGAATCTTGATTGTTGGCGAAAAGGGGCAGGTAGCTGTAGAGGATTACCTGTTTTCACGATATTCAATGTACACGCAAGTTTATTATCATAAAAAAAACTTAGCAGCTAAAGCCTTATTGGCTAGTATTCTAACCAGAGCGCAATTTCTTATAACGAATAAATTACGCTTAAATTTTTGTGATGAAGCTACACAAAAATGGTTACTTAAAAATAATTTGCAAACTAAAGATTATTTACAGCTTGATGATATTCAGCTCTTATACCATATTAAACGCTGGACGCAAGAAGAAGACTCAATATTACAAGATCTTTCCTTAAGGTTTATGGATAGGCGCCTACCGAAAACCGTAAAATTGAATACGCAAATTCCAGATGCGACTTTAATCGAAAATATTAAGGCTATTATGCTTAAACATGGTTATGATCCTGATTATTATTTAAGGGTTGAAAGTACTGGATTTAAGCCATATGATTATTATCGACCCGAAGCATCAATGCCCCAGACTAATATTATGATTAAAACCAATAGTGGTCTAGTCGAAGAATTGTCGAAATTATCGAAACCAATTGAAGCTATGGCTCAAGTCGATTTTGCTACTAACTATCTTACTTTCCCTAGTGAATTGAAAGATGTTATAAATAATATTCATGAATTAAATAGGTCTTTAACTTAAATCAGGAGAATCGTTATGTTTGACAACCTTACCGATAAATTACAAGGAATAATTAAAAACATTCAAGGAATTGATAAATTAACTCCGGAAAATATGGATGAAGCAATTCGCGAGGTAAGGCGATCTTTAATTGAAGCTGATGTCAGTTTAAAAGTTGTCAAAATTTTTATTTCCCAAATTCGTCAAAAGGCATTGGATTCCCAGGTGTTAACTGGTGTTACTCCTTCCCAACAATTTATTAAAATAGTCAATGATGAATTAATTCAAATTTTAGGTGGGGCTAATGTACCCCTTGACTTAAGTGCTAAGCCATCGATTATCATGCTTTTAGGCTTACAGGGAGCTGGCAAAACAACGGCTTGTGCTAAATTAGCACTTAAATTAAAAGGCCAAAATTTAAAACCGCTTATGGTTGCCTGTGACGTTAAACGACCAGCAGCTATTGAACAGTTAATTACTTTAGGCAAGCAAATTGAGGTTCCAGTATATAGTGATATTAACAATGATGATATTCAAGAAATTTGTAAAAGTGCCTTAGCTAAGGCTTATGCAGAAAATTTAAGTCCAGTCATTATTGATACAGCTGGTCGTCTGCAAATTGATACCGAACTTATGGCTCAACTGCTTATTTTAGATCGATTTTTAGAACCAGCTGAAAAAATCCTGGTTATTGATGCAATGACCGGACAAGAAGCTGTTAATATTGCTGAAACCTTTAATACCCAGCTTGATGTAAGTGGTATTATTTTAACTAAAATTGATGGCGATGCTCGTGGTGGAGCAGCCTTATCGGTTCGTGAAGCTGTCGGCAAACCGATAAAATACATTGGCACTGGTGAAAAATTAGCCGATTTGGAAGAATTCTATCCCGAGCGAATGGCTAGCCGAATTTTAGGTATGGGTGATATTGTAACGCTTGTTGAAAAGGCTCAGGCTTCTATTGATGAAAAACAGGCTGAAAATATTGCTAATAAAATATTAACCGGGGACTTTTCTTTAGAAATATTTTTACAAGCTCAAAGTATGCTTAAAAAAATGGGTTCGATGAAAGACATTATGAAACTTATGGGTATTGGCAGTATGTTTGGAATTAATACCAATCAACAAGAGCTTATTGCCACACATGGTGAAGCAATGATTAAGCTTTATCAAACGGCGTATAATTCGATGAATAAAAAAGAACGTGTTGATCCTTCCCTTGTTAATGTTGAACGCAGAATGCGAATAGCTACTGGAGCTGGTTTAAAAGAAACAGATATTAAACGTATGTTGGATGAATTTAATCAAATGAAATCTATGTTTAGTCAGTTTCGTAAAATGTTTGGCATGATGGGTGGTGATATGGGCAAAATGTTTAGTAATGGTCGAATGCCTACTGAAGATACCATTAAAGATGTGGTTAACAATTTAAGTCGTAATCCCGGAAAATTAAATCCTAAACCACCAAAAACGCCAAGCCCTGATTTTCCTTTTAGCATGCAGGGTGGTAATGTCTACAAGAAGAAGAAAAAGCCCTAATTCTAATACTCAAATTGTTCTTAACGGCAATACCCAGGTTAATTTAACAACTTATAAGGCTCTACTAGTAATTAGAGCTTATTTACTTATGACCCATTTAGCCATATTACAATTATTACTGATTACAACTACCAATCATCTAAAACAACAACCACTAACAGTGCTTTAAAATTTAACAATGGGGCTTTGCGCTTGGCCTAAATAGTTAACCCCAGTTAAAGTAAGATCAGTTACGGCTAAATTTATCCCTGAACAAAAACCTGCCAGAACCTGAATAAAACCACCAGTACCAATAATATAGACATCCTTGTTTACATGAGTTTTTACGGTATTAATCCAACAGTCTACCGTACCGATATGACTTAAGAAGCAACCATTAGCAATTGCCTTATCAGTATCAAAAGCCAGCGGCGATGCAATTTTCAAGCCATCAAGATCGACTTCCGGTAACTGATCGAGGTAATTAGATATTGCTTTAAAGGTTTTGGAAATTCCCAGAGTAATTAATCCGCCTAGAAATTTTCCTGAATTTTCAACTACTGTTAATGTCGTAGCCGAACCAAAATCAATGATACCAATAACTTCTTTATCACTATATAATTTAATCGCAGCAGTTGCGTTGGCTATTCGGTCAATGCCTATACCATCGTAAATATTGGTAATAATGTTCTGTTCATTAGACTTTAATTCAATAATTTTAACGTTCAAATTACTCAGAGCATCAATTAATTTTTTGGCCAAATCAGGAATTACTGAAGATACAATAACTCGAACCTGCTTAATTAATTTAATTTTATTCACTAAAAAGACAATAGCTAGTTCTAATTGCTGAATCCGAAAATCATTTCTTTCAATAAGTTTGTGTTCATGAAATAAGCCAACTGATAGCCTAGAATTGCCAATATCAATGCATAAGAATTTATTTATCATCCGTATTTCCCTTTATGTAATCATAAATCCCCTGATAAAGACCAATGGCAATTTTATCCTGGAATCCTGGGTTAATAAGTTTGGTTAAATCATCAGGATTGATAACAAAACCCACTTCAACTAAAACTGCCAGCATATTTGAGGTTCGATTTAAGGCCAGGCTTTGATATCTAGTTCCGTAGTCAGGTAAATTAATTGTTTTTACTAAACTATGCTTAAGCGATCGAGCTAAGTTTAATGACTGAATTTGATACCAGTAGGTTGATGTTCCGTGTTCGGTTAAAGGATTACGCCCGTCAGGTAGCGAGTTATTATGAATGGAAATCAACATATCACTACTATGGTCTAAGGCATAATTTACCCTATCATATAAATCCACATAAGTCTTGTTGTCAGTTCTTGTTGAATAAACTGTTGCTCCATGCTGTTTTAACAGCGAAATTACCTTTTGGGCAATATCCAGGTTGAGCCTACTTTCTTTAATTCCGGATAAACCAATTGCCCCATTTTCACTACCACCATGCCCAGGATCAATACATATTTTAAGACCTTGCAAGTCATTAATTATATGTGGTGGCTTTTTGCAAAACACATAAAGACAATTCTGACTGTATTGCGCAAAATAACCCCACTGCTGATGGCCTTTAAGGCTAAGGGTAAGTTTTAAGGTGCTATCATCCGTTTGGTTAAAGGTAACAAAATTAATTAACCTTAAACATTTGTTTTGAGGAGTGGTTATCCATTCAATATTAGCTTTAGCCCCATAGATGTTTACGACCAATTCATTAGGATTTAGTTTTTGCGTGATTTCATAGGGTAGATTATTTTCTAGCGGAATTTTGATAAATTCAAAATTCTGATTAGAATCAGTGTTAATAGTTCTAGGTATAGCTGTATTGACAAAATATTTATTATTTAAAGAAAAATCCAGATCAGTTTTATTGATCCAAACATGTTTTTGTTCAGTATATTTAATACGATAATTATCGCCATTATAACCATCAACAATAACTTGAATATTTTTGGATAAAGGCGTGGTTCTTGAACCCGTTTCACTCGTACGAACTACGGTATTATCAGATTTGGTAGTGGCATTTAAATCATTCGCTAGAACTGTGATAGTATTAGAGCTTATAAAGTGCTTATCATCATTATTAAGTATGATATTAAAATTATCCTGATTAAAATTGTCATCACCCGTAATTTTATAGTCAAGAATATATTCACTAAGTTGACTGTTATTAGCTAATCTTGATTGTCCATATTGAGTGTCAAATTTAATACGATTTATTTTGGGGAATAAATTTAAGCTTTGATTTTTGATTTTAAGAGTCAAATTACTGTTAGTTTTAGCTTTAACGGCAAAGTGAATTGTATCACCGCATTTAACGCCAAGATTATTCTTAGGCTGAATGGAGTTTGTATCCAGTACTAAATTGGTAGTATCATCTAGGGGTCGGTTAATTAATAAATTCACACTCTCATTGGCACTTTTAAGCTCAAATAAATTATTGCCTTTTTTTAAATCAACAACAGTAGCAAAAAAACCTAAATTATTATAAGATACGGGCTGATTGTTTAAAAATAAAGGTTTGTGGCTATAACAAGTACCTAAAATAAAACTAGTTGGACTGTTGATTAGGGAATTATTAATCGGATAAACAATAAGGAATGATTTAGTTTGCGCAAACTGAGCCAAGGCAAGCTCAAGAGGCAAGCCTAAAATTATCATTAGTATCAGTAAAAAATTTTTGTTTTTTTTTAAAACAGGCATATTTATTGATTTAACCTTGATTACTTGTATCATTAATTAACCAGTTGTATTGAGGAAAAAAATATTTTTCGATGGTAATATTATACAATTCTTCTTTATGGGGATAAGTATAATATTCAATCACAAAATTAAACGGATCACCAAAAAGACTGTCAAAAATTAATTTATTAATTTGAAAAAATTGGGAAATCATTAAACACTTATTTTGCGGCTTAAAAATTACATTGGCTTTATTGTTAATAAATAATTCAATACTACTTTCACAGTCATCGTAAAGCGTATGAGGATAAATTGGATGATTTAACAATTTTGGCCAGCCAACACTACCATTACAAGTAAGAAATAAAGGTTTGATATTTTTTTGACTTTGCATTGGCAAAAGAAGTTTGAAATTATATATATCCTGGATTGAGCAGATTTGTCCGTTAACAATAAATTTTTTACTAGCATAGGCATTTTTAAGCTCATGAAGCGATTTTAGAGGATATTGATCACAAATAGTTTTTAAAACTAAAGTATTATACGCATTAATCCAGAAGGCAAAATATTGTTCAGGGGTAGTGATTAAAGTTGGTGACTTAAGTTCATTAAGGGTATTTTCCCACTGTCTATCAGCTTTTAACTTTTGATAGTCCACATAGCCATTGTGAACATATTTTGTTAATAACAACTCATAAGTCTTAAAATTATTCAATACTGGTTTTTGCTGATTTATAAATAAACACTGAAAGTTTAAAAACAAATTAGTCAAATTAGCAAAAATACAGATAAGAAGAACAATGATCAAGATAATCATTGTCAAAGGATTTTGCGGTGCTGATTTTGTAACGGACATCAACAATTTAAGAACTAAATGGAGCGTACGAGATTCGAACTCGTGACCTCTTCAATGCCATTGAAGCGCGCTACCAACTGCGCTAACGCCCCTTAAAGTCACAATTTACATTATAATATATTGTTGACCTTAAATAAACTGCTTTAAAATAGATATTTCTAAAAATAATTATTAAATTTAATTAACCTTTCTTTAATCTATTTATTTTGGCGCCAGCATTTTTTGTTTTAGCTTTTCTTTAAACCAAAGGGTTTTACTGCGTGCATTTAACCAAAAATACTTATCTGGTGGCCACAAGAACGATGTTTCAAAGTAGCACCAAATTGTGCATCCCTGACAAAAAGACCAGGAACCTTCTTTTTTGCGTTTTTCCTGAACCGCAAAACTATGCCATAATTCATCTAAATTAGATATTCCATTTACATGTTGAATTTTAAGTTTTTCATCGAACATGTGATAACACGGCAATAAAAGGTAATCATCGGGAGATATAACAATATTTGAAGAAATGGCACGGCATCTAGGATTATTAATCTGATTACCGCCATTTTTAAAAAATTCTAAAAAAGCTTCATTTAAACAGACATTTTCATATTTCATCAGTCTTTCCAACTCTTGGAGGTTTTCCTGATTTAATAATTCATTGTCACAGTAGTCAAATACCGGCCCCAATAAAACAATGACGCCTAAATCGTAGGCCAGTTTAATAAGTTTTTCCATTCCGGGTAGCGAATTTGGTGTAGCAGTGGCAATAATCGATGGGCTTTGCCCTAGTGATTTAGCCAGTTTTACACTTTCAATAACTTTGCTATAGCCATCTATTCCCCGTTCAACTTTATATTCATCAGGATCAGTGGTCGATAAAGAAAATTTAAGATCGTCAACTAACCCTTTAAGTTGATGTGCTTTGTAAGGATACAACGTGCCAGTATTGGCCAAGCTAGTATAAAAGCCCAGGTCTTTAGCAGCTTTAAGTACTTGCGGCAAATTCTTATAAACTAAAGGCTCCCCACCCGTAAAATCAATTACCTTAACGCCCAGACGCTTTAAAGCCTGGAGATTTTCAATAATAATTTGCGGGTTAACTTCTTTAACTTTAACATTATTAGGATTTACGGGAATATCACAGTACACACAGCGCGAATTACATTTGTAAGTAAGATAATAGTTGGCTAAAACTGGTGGCATGAATTTTATCCTATTAAATTAAGTAAGTTTTATATTGACTAATTACCTTTAACTAAAAAATAGCTATCGGTAATTTTAACTATCAGACTGGTTAAGTTGGGCGATAATACTCGGATATATTTGAAAAGCTGGCTTAATTGCTGGCAATAAAGCCAATGCTTTATTAATTGGACCTTTAGATACAATTTTACCACTAAGTAAGGCCATTGGCACATTGATTTTACCCAGCCAAAACTCGTTGGCAACTTCAGCTTTCATAAATAACTCAATTAAAGGTTTAATCTCGTTATCACCAAGCAAAATATTAAAATCACTACCGTTAGCACAATCAATAGTTAATTGCGCTTCAGGGCTACGATAATGAAAAGTAACAATCAGCTTTGATTCTAAAAGCGGATTAGCTATATGGGGTGTCTGACTAATCTGCGTCCAAAGATTTAACATTACTAGATTTAATTCGTCACTGTTTTTAAATGTTGACATTAAATTTAACCTCAATTAATTATAGGAATTAATTATTAATTCTTTTAAATCTTCCAGACTAGCCTCAACGGGATTAAACATTAAACTAGGGTCAACCAAAGCGGTTTGCGCTAATTCTTCAATATCTTCGTTGGTTAATTGAGGCAATCCAAGTGATTTTAGATTTAAGGGCAGTTCTAACGTAGCTAATAATTCACTAATTTTAACGCATAAAAATTCCTGATTAGCATTGCGATTATTAAATACTTTATAACTTAAATCGTCATAATACGATTGGCTATTTCGGCTGTTAAATTTGATACCAGGTAATAAGAATACCGCATTAGTGGCTCCATGATGTGTATTATACTTAGCGCCAATAGCGTGAGCCAAGGCATGGACAACACCGACTCCACTATTGCTAAAGGCCAAACCAGCCATAGTGGAAGCAATTAAGGTTTGTTCACGAGCGCTAAGATTCGTGGGTTCATTATAAGCTATTGGCAAGTACGTAAATAAATTGTTCAGCGCACCAATGCAAAGGCTATCGGTAATTGGCGAATTAGAATTAATTGAAGTATAGGCTTCAATAGCATGCGTTATAGCATCCATACCGGTAGCTGCTGTTAAAAATTTAGGTAAAGTTACCAGTAAATTAGGATCTAAAATAGCATATTCGCTTGCCAAGCAATGACTGCCAAAAAATATTTTTTTATTGCTAGCATTGTCTTTAGCAACAGCGACTAAAGATACTTCCGATCCAGTTCCGGCAGTTGTAGGAACAACCCAGAGGGGTTTAAGTTTTTGGGTAATGGAATTAATACCCTGATAATTTAAGATTTCTGTATCTTTAAGCGTTAAGCCAATATTAACCAATTTAGCTGTGTCAATAACCGATCCCCCACCTATAGCTAAAATAAGATCGCAAGCGTTGTCAATGGCGATTCGTGTGATGCTTTCAACTATGGTAACTTCCGCATCGCTGGTAATTGTATCAAATAAGGTAATTTTAGCTTCAATTTGATTTATGTTATGCAGAAAGACCTTGAAAAAATCTTGTTTGGCTATACCTAAATCTGTTAAGATTAAAATACTGGAAGTACTTAAATCACTAAGTTTATCGAGGATTAATTCACCAAAATCATAAGTGAAAACAATTTGAGTATCGGTCGTAAATACAAAAGGGTTCATTATATTTATTTTACTGTGAATTTAATTAGGTTTTATTATAATGTGAACAGGAGTTAATTGTTTTATTTAAAATCCGCATGATTGAATTAATCAAGCTATAAAGTAAGTTAAATAAATATAATTTAAATTAGTGAATTACAATTCGAGAGATTCTAACATTATAAATTTTAAACTAATAGTTAGGTTTATCAATGAAATTTATTAATTATAATATGGGTAAATTTTCATGTTAGTAATGTTGACATCTAAGTGATTTTATATGAATATTAACTAAGTAAAGACCTTAACTGGATCTTGATTAATAATTTTTAATTTATAATGCTTGTGTGCAAAACAGTCCTTAATTTGATATTTTATAATTGCAGTAAATGATCAGTAAATCTTTATTTTCTCGAATAATCACTACCCTAAATATTTGCCTTATTACCGGCAATTTAATTTGGCCGCAATTAGCTATTTGTGGCACTGATCCAAAACAGCCAGTGGGAACAATTCTACTGCCAATTACCCCTAAACTAGACGAAATAGTCCCAGCTACCGAAGATCAACAAGCATTAGAAAATACGGCTAAGCCAAATAATCTTAAAAATAATTCGGAAGAAACTGGTTTAATAACTGAGGTTAGCGCTGATAATGAATTGCCACTAGCCAAGGATAAAGATACAGCTGAATCTGATAAGCCTTTAAAAGCTAGTGTGCAAATCGTTGCTGATGATACTGAATTTGATGAGGCCAAAAATACTTTTTTGGGAACTGGTAATGCGGTTGCCATTATTGGCGATCAAGACTCAAAACTAGAAGCTGATATGATTTTGTATAATCAGGACACTCAAATTATGGATGCGCGTGGCAATGTCAAAATCATTCGCAAAGGTCAAATAACCACTGGCAGTGCTTTTAAATTTGATGTTTCTTCCGATGAATATTTAATAACTAAACCTGATACTGAATTACAAGGATCAGAAATCATATCCCGCAATGCCTTTAGTAATGCTGATGGACTAGCCTTTAAAAATGGTACGATTGACATGCCCCAAGCTTTCTATTATTCAAAAAATACGATGAATGCGCCAACAGTATATTCACAGGATGTACCTAATCGCTTAATGCATCCCGAAGCTTATGTACCTAGACAGTCTAGTTTTGTGTTTAAGGCACGCAAAATGGTCTATGAGAAGTATAAAGATACTAATAATTTAACAATTTTTGGCGGCCGGCTACAATTCAAGCATTTCAGTGTTCCGGTAGGTAAAATTGTTACCACGATCAACGGATCGAAAGAACAAAGAATTGTTATGCCAATCGTGCCTTATTTGGGTAATAACTTGTACGTTGGGGGAACCAGTATCGGGGCTATATTTAATACCCCAATTGGTAAAACTGGGGTATTAAGTTATGCTCCTTTAATTCAATTAGGTGGGGCTAGCTTAGCTGCTACCGGAAATAGCAATTCAACTGCAATAGGGGTTGGCACTCAACTTGGTTATGTAAATAATAAAATTAATTTCCATTATGCCTATGGTACCGTTTCTAATTTATCGGTAGGTGATTTTAAGTATAAAATCTGGAAACGAGTCAGATTTCAGTCTGGCGTTAACCGATTTTTAACCAACGGAATGTTTGGGGCGCAACGGGCACATTTAATTGCTGAAGTTGTTGACAATCATATGATTCGTAGCATTCCTTTGATTCCCTTTTTAGATTTTCGGACATCAGCTGGCTGGGCTCAAGATTATCCACAATTGGTTAATTTATCGCCCCAATTCGCTAAATTATTTGGCAGCCCAACTACAACGCAGACCACGTCAGCTTTTAGGCTACAGGAACAAATTAGAGCAGCTACGGCACCATTATTTCAATTAGGCGATGACAAATATGGTATTTCGGGAATGATTATGGGTGGTTTAGTTGGTAGGGCCTATTCAACCGGTGATAAGCAAACAATTGCCACAGGCACGCCAATGCTTAATATTTCCCTTAATCGGTTAAAATTACAAACTGGTTACACCACTGCACAAATTCACGGTTCTACACCTTTTGTGTTTGACGAATATTACATGGGCTCTTCTTCTACTTTTATATCAGGATCCGTTCGCGTTAATAAATTTTTAGATTTAGGTGGTTATTATGGCTATAATCTCCAACAAAAATTACCTTATGCTGAAACAGTAACAGCCGCAATTGGCCCACCTGATTTTAAAGTCATCTTATCGCATGATATGATATTTGGTTATTCACGGGTAGGTTTTGGTATTTTATATGGACAACCCATACCATTTAATAAACTGGTAGTAAAAGGTAATCCAGATAGGGGTCAATTAGGTGGGATTCAATAATGGATATTAATTCACAGGAAAATTCAATTATTAATACTAAATTAGATCAAATGTTGCAAAGTACACTGCCAGCTTTAGGCATTGATTTGGGCGGTACGAAAATCAGTTGTGGTTTAGTAAGTAACTATAAATTGGCAAGTGAACCGAAACAATATAAAACACCTAAAGGTAGCGCTAATATCTTAGATCAACTATACAAAATTATTGAAGAATATAAAGCCAAAAATCTAATTGCTGGCGTTGGTGTTGCTACGGCCGGAATCGTTGATACTACTTCAGGAACGGTTATTGATTCAACGTTTAATTTACCAGGCTGGGCAGGAACAAATATTAAGCAATATCTCGAACCCAAAACAATGTTGCCGATTCATGTTGAAAATGATGCTAATGCAGCAGCCTATGGAGAGTTTAAATCCAAGTTTCAAAATCACAATTTAAGCACTATTGTGGTAACCTTAGGAACTGGCATTGGTGGTGGCATTATCCTTAACGGACAGATATTTCATGGCGAAAATTATGCTGCTGGTGAAATAGGTCATTTGAAAATTTCTTTTGAAAATAAAAGATTGTGTACCTGTGGTCATTTTGACTGCTGGGAAGCTTATGGATCAGGGCCTGGCTTACTTAAAACCACTAAAGAACTTTTAAGTGAAGTAAATAGCAGTCAGTCTGTACTTTATGAAAACATTAATGATTTATCAACTTCGCACATTATTCAGGCTATTGAAAACAATGATTTTTTAGCGAAAAAAGCCTTTGATTTATGGCATCATCATATAAGCATTGGTTTGGTAACAATTGCTCAAATTCTTAATCCTAAAACATTTATAATTTCTGGTGGCATGAGTCCATTTGTTAATTATACTTTGCTCCAAGAAATGGTTATTGACAAGGCCTTAGCCAAAGTTGCCCAAAACCTGGAGATACATCAATCAAGACTAGGTATCCATGCTGGAATCATTGGTGCAGGGCAAATAGCGCTAGATGCAATAATTTTACCCAAAAATTATTAATCGTCAATTTTCTTCTTTATTAAGAATACTTCTAGCCGCTTCAATTATTAGCTGTGGATTAAGTTCAGTTAGACATTCTCGATTAACACAGGTTTTATGGTAATTACAGGGTCTACAGGGTAAATCGCTGCGAAAAATAGCTTTGCTTAAACTAGTATCATTACTTAACGGGCCCCAACGTATTGGGTTGGTTGGCCCAAATAAGATTAAAGTCGGTATATTAGCTGCTCTAGTCAGGTGCGCTGGTCCGGAATCAGTGCAAATAGCTAAATTAAGATGTTTGTACAATGCCATACTTTGCCTTAGATTTAACTTGCCCGCTAAATTTATACATTTAAAAGGAAGTTTTAATTCTAAATCTTGATAAAGTGGCCGATCAATTGCCTGACCAGTAAAAAGTGGTATTATGTCATAATTTTTAGCTAACGCTAAAATTACTTTACTGAATAATTCTAAAGGATATAATTTATCCTCATGGGCTGCAGCTGCATGAATGAGAACTTTAATGGATGTATTATTTTTAAGAATTGGAACCATTTCGATTATTTCCGCTTCTTCACTGGGTGCAAGCCAATACTCAAGATCTGTATCATAATTTTTATTATGGTCAAGTTTTAAAATTTCTAAGGTTGATAATATTTCATTTTGATTATCTTGTTGTGGTACGGCTTTAGTATAAAATAAATTATCCAAAAATGATGTTTTATAACCATAACGTTTTCGGGCTCCCGATAAAAAACTTAAAAGTTTGGCACCAAGAGATCGTTTTAAACAAAATACCATGTCATATTTTTTTTGTTTAATAATGTTCAAATAATAAAAAAAACTTTTGGTCTTTTCGTTTGAAGAGTCATATTTATGAAATCTAGTAGTATCAAAAATTATCAATTCGTTAATATAGGGACAATTTTCCAGTACTTGCCCACTTTGTGGCCCAACCAGAATATCGATGGAACTGTCCGGATACAATTCTTTTAGATTGCGGATAAAAGGAACGGTAAGAATAGTATCTCCGATAAAACGATACCTTATAACTAGTATTTTTTGTTTCATGGTTTTAATTTATTCAAAAAATTCAAGACCAATTTCAATTGCATATAACTTATTGTATAAAGGAAATGATTTGGGTATTTTAAGATAATCCTTAGTGGTGGTAACTAATACTTCAGCTTGATAAGTATTAAATTCTTTAATCAGTAAGTCTAAATCATTTTGATTATACCAGTGGTGATCGCTAAATTTCATTTGGTGAATAAGCTTAATATTTAAAGACTTTAAGGTATTGATAAAATTAGGCTCATTAGCGATGCCACTAAAAGCTAACGTTTTCTGATTTAGTTTAAAACTGTTAACTTCGAGTAAATTATTTTGATAGGAGAAATTTTTAACAATGAGCCTGGTTTTGCTTATTATTGCGCTTGAATTATATTGTTTAAGAAAATTAATTAATTGAGTTAAGGTTTCTTCCTGATAGTCAATTGGTATTTTAGTGATAATTATTTGCGTGGCTCGCTTAATGTTTTTAAATGATTCACGAAGCCTGCCTTGGGGGAAAAGTTTTTCTTGAGTAAAATCTGAATTGTAGTCAATTAATAAAATATTTTCATTGCGGTTCAGCCTTAAATGCTGATACCCATCATCAAGAATTAATACATCGGTTTGATATTGATCAATAGCTAATTGACCAGCTTTACAGCGATCGGCACTTACAATAACTACGGCTTGTGGAACGTTTTTAGCAATTAAATATGGTTCATCACCATAAATTTTAGCGGCTAAAATTGAATCTTTATTAGTTTCCACAATATCTAAGGCATTTTTACCTTGTCGTTTATAGCCTCGACTTAAAATGCCCACGCGTTTATTTTGGCTTAAATATAATTTAGCCAAATAAATAGTATATGGTGTTTTACCAGTGCCACCTAAAGTTAAATTACCAACACTAACAACTTGGCAAGGTAAAGTTATACTTTCCATGATTTTATACTTATACAATTGAATTCGGCAATTGGTAATTAATTCATAAATTTTACCAATTGGCCATAATAAATATTGACTAAAGTTAGTTTTCATTTAAGACAACCTTCTTTATGAAAAATAATTTCATCGATTAAGGCAAAGGTCTTATCATTGGCGCCAATTGCTAAAGTCAAGATTTTTTGACCACTTTGCCCCATATTTGCAAGCTTTTGTGGATTAAGAATTAATTCTTGAACCGTCTCGTAAAGTTCTTGTTTATTATTTACAATTCTAATAGCTTTTAAGGTTAGTAATTCATGAGCAATTAATTTGGTTTTAAAAATATACTTGCCACAGACGACTGGAACTCCAAAATTATAGGGTTCCAGTAAATTATGCCCTCCCACTTTAACTAAAGTACCCCCAACAAAAGCTAGCTGCGCCAAAGCATAAAGCTTAGTTAATATGCCCATTTGATCAATCAAGATAATATTGGTATTTTCACTTATTTTCTCAATATTGCTAAATCTAACATATTGACAGTTGTGGCTTATTAGCAATGATTCCACCTGATTAAACCTTTCATCGTGACGGGGTACAATGATTAATTTTAAATTTTGACGCAGGGATGGCAGTTGCGTGACTAATTGATTAAATACTTCAATGATTGTACTTTCCTCACCTGCGTGCGTGGATCCGGCAATCAAGACAAAATCATTTTGCTTAATTAATAATTTTTGTTTTAAGGAAATTATATCAGTTTCATTTACTTGATTAATACCATCATATTTTAAATTTCCGGTAATGGCAATTGGTAAATTACTTCCACCAACTAATTCGTATCGCTGTTTTTCTTCGGCAGACTGAAGGCAGAGTAAATTAAATTTTTGTAAAACTGGTTTAAAAAAATAACGAAGTCGATAGTAGTTTTTAAATGAATTTGGTGACATACGACCATTGACTAATATTAATTTAATGTTAAGCTTTTGAGCTTCATGAATAAAGCCTGGCCATATTTCGGTTTCAGCAATAATTACGGCAATAGGTTGAAAAGTTTTTAAAAATTTATTAATCGCCAATGGTAAATCAAATGGGAAATAAACAATTGTAGCCATTTTACTAAATTGTTCGCAAGCTATAGCATTAGCCGTTTTAGTTGTTGTCGAAATAATTAACGGTTGATTAGGATAACTGGTTTTAAACCGCTGAATTAACTTGGCTACAGAATTCAATTCACCAACTGAAACAGCATGAAACCATATTGATGCAGTTGTTTGCGGATAATTAAAGAATCCGAATTTGGCTAATATACCTGATCTGGTTTTGGGAATAAATATTAATAAAAAAGCGGCAAAGCCTAAAATTATCCAAACTAAAGTATAATACCAAAACATTCAATTAAGCCAAATAAGTGTTATTCTGCTTGGTTATTATACCATAGGTCAATTTGGCCTAGATGAGTTAAAGCCAGCCTTAAATTTATCAATAAACTAGGATTAAGGCTATGCTAAATTATCCTTAACTCTATTTAGATTAATGTATTGATTAGGCTTAATTATGATTAGCTTTTCTTTTCGTAGATTTGGAACTATTTTCCATTTCATCGTCTTGAGCTGTTGCCACATCAATGATTTGTCCATGTTCAGACTTTTCTAATTTTTCAACTCTAGCTAATAAATCAGCAAATTCTTCTTTAGTAACTAAACCAAAATCATTAGCGGCTTTAAGCACTGATGTCTGCACTTTTGTGGAAACCGTTTTTTCCATGGATTCAGCCTGTTTAGTAGCATCTTCTTGTAAATTTTTTAAAAAGCTTTGCACTGAATCAGCTTTAACTTTTCCTTTTTCTTCTAATTCATCAAGAAGGTCCTGACCTACTTTCATTAAGTCATTTAAAGCATCGTTTAAAGCCGATTTAACACGATCTACGTTAGCCGTAGCGCCAACACCAGTTAAAACAGCTTTTTTTAATAATTTGGTTCTTTCTTTCATCATTTTACTCCTAAGTATAATTTATCAGCCGGGTTGCCAATGTAAAATCTAAAATTATTATTAACAAAGTTGTAAATAATACAACTACTATTACTATTTTTTCCTAAATTTTGTTAAAACCGCAAAATATATATATTTGTATAATAAAAGTTTTAACTTTTGGCAAAATTACTATTTAATTTTTAAAATATGCATTAAATTAAGAAAAAAAAAATTATAATTTGTCTAATTTTACAAATTTCATACATTTTTAAGGATTGGTTAATATTCAATGCAAGTCATTAAGAAACTTTTGGTTTTATCATTTTTGGTTTTAATGTTAATAGTTCCAGCGCAAGCTAGTGATTATATTAAGCCTAAGTTAATTGTTTTAATTGTTGCAGATCAGTTTGCCTATAATTATTTAAACCGGTTCAAGTCAAAATTTAATAAACGTGGTTTTAATTATTTATTAAATAATGGTTCGCCATGCGTTAATTGTAAATATGATCATGCCACATTGCAAACAGCCTGCGGCCATTCAATAATTTCAACCGGAGCCTATCCTTGGGCAACTGGAATTATTGCCAATCAATGGTACGATCGTGCGAAAAAGAGCGTTATAACTAGTGTTAGCGATCCAAGTTGCGAAGTTACCGGTGGCAATGGCTTTGGAGCAAGTCCTCATCTGTTAAACAGTACAACTATTGGCGATGAGATGAAACTTGTATTTAATAATCAAAGTAAAGTGGTATCCGTATCCATTAAAGATCGTGTTGCAGTCCTCCTAGCTGGACGTTTAGCTAATTTGGCAATTTACTATGATGATAAAACGGGAAATTTTATTACTTCCAGTCATTATACGAGCAATTTACCATTTTATCTTAAAGACTTTAATGAAAAACATATAGTTGATAATTATTGTGCTAAACCATGGGAACGTTTATTGCCCGAGGCTAATTACACTGAATCCCGTAAAGATGACTATTTCTATGAACAAGGCATAACCGATGATGGCAAAAAATTCCCTCATTCCATTGCCAATAGTCCAATTAAATATCAATTGTTTCCGCTAACGCCATTTGCCAATGATGCTTTAACCCAAATTGCTAAAACTGTTATAGACAAGGAACGCATGGGTACACATGATAAAACCGATTTATTATGTATTGGCTATTCAGCAGGTGACTATATTGGTCATAGTTTTGGCCCTTATAGTCAGGAAAGCGAAGATTTGGTATTACGTTTAGACAATAGTTTACAAGAATTATTTAATTACATTGATGCTGGAATTGGGCTTAAAAACACCTTAATTGTTTTTACTGCTGATCACGGAATTTCACCGATTCCAGAATATCTTCAAGAAATTGGCTTGCCTGGTGGCCGTATTGATTATAAACAAATGACTAATAGTTTAAATGCGAGTTTAGCTAGCAAATTAGGTAATGGTGAATGGATTGAAGCTTTTGAGCCACCAAATTTATATTTAAATCTAAAGACTATTGATCAAAATAATGTCCATCAGCAAGACGTAGAAGCTCTTACGGCTAATCTTGTTCATGGCTTTAAAGGGGTTAGTGATGTATTTACGGCCAATCAGTTCTACAATAACAAATTACCTAATAGTCCCTACACTAACGCCGCCCGCAAAAGTTATTATTTTGGTCGCAGTGGCGAATTATTTGTAATTTTAAAACCTGGTTATATTTTTTCTACTAATAGTTTGGGTACTAATCATGGTACGCCTTATCGCTATGATGCTCAAGTGCCATTAATTTTCTGTGGGACTCAAATTAAACCTAAAACTATTTTTACCCAAGTTGCTCCTTGCGATATTGCCCCAACAATTTTAAGTTTATTAGGTTTAGAATTTACCAGTAACTGTGAAGGTAAAGTTATTAACCTTGATTTAAATGAAAGTTATGGACCGATTAATCAATGATTAATACTGATAAGAGTTTAATTCTGGTTGATGGCAGTTCATTAGCTTTTCGATCTTTTTATGCCTTATTTAATTCAAGTTTAAAATCTAAGGATGGAACGCCCACTGGAGCCATATATGGCTTCTTTACAAGTTTACTGGACTTAATTGAAAAAAATAATCCCCATAGCTTAGCAGTATGCTTTGATTTAGCCAAGCCAACTTTTCGTCATAAACGTTATGAAGCCTATAAAGCTAACCGATCTCAAATGCCTGAAGAATTAAGCCTTCAGTGGCCCATAATTAAAGATGGCGTAGCAAGGTTAAATATCCCACTTTTAGAATTAGCTGGCTATGAGGCTGATGATATTATTGGTACTTTGACTAACCGAGCTAATCAGGATGGTCTAAATGTAAATATTTTAACCGGTGATCAAGACGCCTTTCAATTAATAGTTCCAGCTGATGCCAACAGCCCAACGGCGCCATATAGCAATTTAGTACTTATGCCGAGTAAAACCGGTTTAATTTTTTATGATTATCCACAAGTATTAGCTAAATTAGGTGTGTACCCAAGTCAAATCATTGATTATAAAGCTTTATGTGGCGACAGTTCAGATAATATACCAGGTATACGCGGCATTGGTCCAAAAACCGCCTGTGAACTTTTAGTTAAATATAAAAACCTCGATAATATTTATGAAAATCTTGATAATATAACTAAAAAGACTTTAAAGGACAAACTTATTGATCAAAAAGACAATGCCTATTTAAGCCAATTTTTAGCCACTATTGATGTTAATATCCCCTTGGAACAAAATTCCAGTGATCTAATTATGGATAAAATCAATTATCGTGACTTCCACGAGTACTTACAAAATTTAAATATGAAAAATTTAATTAAACGTATTCCTGTTGATGTTTTACCACCACCAAGTGTTACCGGGCAATTAAGTTTTAATTTTGATGCAAATTCTAATACCATAAGTAATACAAATAACGTAACACCAACCCCCATTTTTTTACCATTAATGCAACCGGAAAATTTAAACCCGCAAATTATTAATGATGAAATTAATTTTGCCAAGTTATTAACAAAATTAAACCAAAATCAAGTTATTTGTGTTGATCTGGAAACCACTGGTTTAGATACTTTAAATACTTCAATAGTTGGTATTGCTATTGCCTTTAACGAAGATGTAAAAGTTGTCGATAAGCAAATTGTCTTTGCCCAAAATAATGAGAATTTATTAGCTTTGCCAGTTGAGACCTACTATATTCCCCTAATGCATCAGACTGGCGAAATTCAATTGGCTCAAGATTATGTTCTCACAAATTTAAAACCCATATTAGAAAATTCCCAAATTTTTAAAATTGCCCAAAATGCCAAGTTTGAGATGAATGTATTAGCTAATTACCACATTAATTTTGCACCGTTAATTTTTGATCCAATGCTCGCTAGTTATATTGAAAATACTGATAATCGCCATGGTCTTAAAGATCAATCATTAAGAATTTTTGATCATCAAATGACACCAATCGATAGTTTAATTGGTACCGGTAAAAAACAAATTACCATGGCTAATGTTGCCGTTAATACCGTAGCCTTCTATGCTTGTGATGACGCTAGAATTACCTTGCTATTAAGTCTTTATTATCAGGAAAAATTAGCTAAAACTCAATTAGATTTATTGCAGAAAATGGAAATTCCTTTAACTTCAGTATTAGCAACAATGGAACAGGATGGAGTCTGTATTAATATTGAGTATTTACAACAATTATCCGGCGAACTTACTAAGGATTTGAATAGTTTAGAAGAAAGTATTTATCGATTTGCTGGTTATGCTTTTAATATTAATTCCACCCAACAACTGCAAAAAGTTTTATTCCAGGATTTAGGCCTAAAAACCAAAGCCAAGACGAAAACTGGTTTTTCTACAGATTTTAGCGTCTTAGAATCTTTACAAGAGGCTCATGAAATAATACCAAAATTAATAAATTATCGGCAAATTCAAAAATTATTGTCAACTTATGTTGATGCCCTTCCCAAACTTGTTAAAGATACTCGCGTACATTGTCAGTTTAATCAGGTTATCACTAGCACAGGAAGATTATCCAGTTCCAACCCAAATTTACAGAACATTCCCATAAAAACCAGTATGGGTCGAAAAATTCGTCAGGCCTTTAAAGCGCAAAATGACGGTGATTTTATTCTATCAGCGGACTATTCCCAGATAGAATTAAGAATTTTAGCCCATATGAGTCAAGATCCTAATTTAATTGAGGCCTTTAAACAGAATTTGGATATTCATTTACATACCGCTGCTAAAATTTTTGATGTTGATATTAATGATGTAACTAAGGAAATGCGGACAATTGGTAAAACACTTAATTTTGCGCTAATTTATCAACAAGGGGCTTATTCAACAGCCAAAGACTTAAATATTTCTCTTAAAGAAGCTAATCAGTTTATTGAAAAGTATTTTAGCCAGTACCCGTTAGTTAAGGATTACTTAAATTCAATAATTCAAGAAGCTAAAAAGAATGGATATGTAACTACTTTATGGGGCAGGCGTCGTTATTTTAAAAATATTAATGATAGTAATGAATTTATTCGTAAAGCTAGTGAACGCGCTGCCTGTAATGCCCCAATTCAAGGCAGCGCAGCTGATCTTATTAAACTGGCCATGATTGAATTAAGGCAAAATTTACAAAGGCAGAACTTAAAATCCAAGCTTATTCTTCAAGTTCACGATGAATTAGTTTTAGAAGTTTTAGCTAGTGAAATTGATGAAGTAAAACTTGTTGTGGAAAAATCCATGTTACTTAATCAACCATTATTAGTACCTTTAAAAATCGATTTAGAAATAGGTAAAACTTGGCTGGATTAAACTTTAAGTCATAAATGATAATATTTTTATTTAAAATTTATATGACATAACTTTCATTTCAACTAATAAATCGAGGGTTTCTTTAAATAAATTCACCAGGTCTTCAATCCGATCCTGGTCAATAATTAAAGTTGTATCCTGAAAGGACATGAGGAATTTGCCATTAGGCTGATTTTGAATTCCCCAGTACGGACTACATAATTTACTCGTTATAGCTGTGTTGATTTTGTTATTAGCTAGTAATTGCAAAAGCTTTGGTTTGTTAGATGTTCTAATGACAAAATTTTGATCTAATTCTGCCACACCAGTTCTCTGTACCGGTAAATCAACCCGAATCACAACCGTAGAATTAGCAGTTCGCGGTGTTATCGTAAATTTAAAAGGTACATCCATACTAAATTCAACTTTTAAGAAAGTTGTAGCAGTATTACCTTTACCTTGACAACTAAGTTCCAGTTCTAAATTATTAAAAGGGATAATAATTTTTGGTACTTTATAATCTATCCCCTCAGTAATAGCCTGTCCTTTTAATTGGTGCGCTATTCCACCCCAGACATTATAAGCATATTCCCAGTCAAACATTGTTTAGTCCTTTTTGTTGAGCCATTTCCTTAATATTATTAATTAATTTAAGTAAATTTTAATAAGCTTAAATTAATTACAATAATAACCTTATAATTTTATCTTACCTATATATTATTTTTTATAGTTAAATTAATAAGCAAAATAAAATAATAATAATTATTGATCAATAAAATTACAAATATGGACAATTATCAGAAAATTCAATATCAGGCAGCTGAACAAGAATTTGATCAAGCTTTCATTAATTCTTATCAAATTGATCAACGCCCTCTTTGTGCAGGGGTACCTTTTGCATTAACCGATGTAGCGCATCCACGTATAATTTTAAAATATTTAAGCAATTTTTTAGTTTTGGATAATTTAGCTGGCGTTCCAGCCTGTAATACATTAGGATATGGTTATTATCGCAATGATACCAGATATTTAAGCCAATGGGAGTTAAAATTAAATCAGCAAACCTTATCTTTGTTATCGGCTTCTACCCGCAATGGATTTTTGGGTTCATTTTTGTATACAAATCATGAAATTGATAATATACCACAGCAAAAAATTACTATTAATCGTGAAATTATTGTAAATGATCTAGTTTGGGAAAAAATTATTGTTCAGAATTATTTTAACCAAGATCTGGATATTGTTCTTTCATTTAATTTTCAATCTGACTATGCTGATATGTTTGAAATTCGTGGTTTAGACCTAAGCTCTCGGGGGCTAAGGATGATCCCAGTTGTGGGAAATAATAATACCAGTATTTATTTAGCTTATGCAAGTATCGATAATCAATTAAGTGAAACTAAAATTGAATTTTTTGGTTTAAATAAAATTGAATTTAATGTTTATGAAGGAATAATTGACATTCCACTCCATTTACCCAAAAATCAGTTAAGCGAATTTCAAATCTGTATGATGCCCGAATTTAAAAAAAATAATTTAAAAACAACTGGCTTTAATGAGGCTAGTACTATAGTTCAAAATGACTATAAAACATGGCTAGCCAAAGTAGTATCACTAAAGTCAGATAATGCCATTTTTGATGCTACGCTTCACCAATCATTGGCTGATTTGTTTATTTTAAGACAGCCTACGCCAAATGGTATTGGCTTGGCGGCAGGAATTCCTTGGTATACAGCTTTGTTTGGACGTGACAGTGCTATTTGTGCTTTAGAAATTATGCCTTTTGCCCAAGATTTAGCTAAAGAATGTATTGAAGTGTTAGCTAAGTATCAAGGGCAAAAATATGATAAATTTACCGGCGAAGAGCCTGGAAAAATAATGCATGAATTAAGGCTAGGTGACTTGGCTCGACAAAAACTTATTCCACACACTCCTTACTATGGAACCGCTGATGCTACACAGCTTTGGCTGATAGCTTTTGCCAGCTATATAAACTGGTCAGGAAATTTGGATTTTGCTAAGCAATACTGGCCTTGTGTTGAACTAGCTTTGGCCTGGATTGATAATTCTTTAAATGGTCGTGGCTATATAACTTATAAATCAACCGGTGATCATGATTTGGTTAATCAGGGCTGGAAGGATTCACTAGACTCTATAATGCATAAAAATGGAGATTTAGCTAAGCCACCAATAGCTTTATGTGAAGTCCAGGCTTATATTTATGCAGCCTGGACGCAAATAGCTAAATTAGCAGCGACTTTAGCAAAACCACAATTAGCTCAAGAACTTAAAGAAAAAGCCACTGCCTTAAAGAATAGATTTATTAAAGATTTTTGGTTGGACGATATGCAATATATTGCTATGGCCTTAGATGCTAATAGTAAACCAACTCGCGTCCTAGCCTCCAATGCCGGGCATTGTCTTTATGCAGGTATATTAGATAATGACATTGCTAATATAGTCTGTGATAAATTAATGTCCAGTGATTTATATTCTAACTGGGGATTAAGAACTTTAGCTAAATCATGTATTGCCTATAATCCCATGAGTTATCATAATGGTACTATATGGCCACATGACAATGCATTAATCGCTCAAGGAATGGCTAATTATGGTCGAATAGCTGATGCCCATAAAATCATCTGTAATATTTATGAAGTAGCAAAATTACAGCCAAATTACCGTCTTCCTGAATTATTTTGTGGCTTTAAAAAGCAGGAGCTATTTGATCCGGTTCAGTATCCTGTATCATGCAGTCCCCAGGCATTCGCTAGCGCAGCAATGTTTCAGTTTTTGCAAATCTGTTTAAATCTGAAGCCTGATGCCCTAAACTTAACACTACATATTGATCAGCCTCAGTTACCAGAAATTTTTAATTATTTAAATATTTCTGGATTGAGGCTTGGGAATGCAGTAATTGATTTAAGTTTTGCCAAAGTAAACCAAGATACAATTTGCAATATTTTAAAGAAGTCTGGTCAAGTAAAAGTCCTAATTGAAAAATAATTTCATTTGTGTTATTATTTCTTTTATCGTTGGATTTTTTTTGTAATTAAATAAATTATGAAAATTGCCATTCTGTCAACAAATATTGAGCAAGTACCACCAGTTGGTTATGGTGGTACTGAATTAATCGTTCATCTTTTAACCGAAAGTTTAGTTACAAGAGGTCATGATGTTACCTTGTTTGCCCCAGCAACTAGTATTACTAAAGCTAGACATATAGCCTGTGTGAATAAACCGCTACGTCTTGATGATACGATACCAATGCGACGCTGGCAGGCTTATGATATTATTACAATGCAAACTTTAACAAAAATGCAAAACGAATTTGATATAGTTCATAATCACATGGGATACCAGGCGCTACCTTTTCTGAATGATTTTAAGACAAAAGTTGTATCTACGTTACATAATCCAATTCGTGATTACTGTGCACCTATATATTTTTATTATGGTAATTTACCCTATGTAGCAATTAGCAATTCATATAAAGAAAAAAATTATCCTGAAAAGCTTAATTATGTGGATGTTATATATAATGGTATTGATATTGATTTATTTCCCCTTAAAACCAATTTAAACCCTAAATATTTTCTGTTTATTGGACGTATTTGCCAGGATAAAGGTACCGGTATAGCTATACATATCGCCCAAAAGCTTAATATCCCATTAAAAATTGCCGGCAAAGTAGATGTAAGCGATCTTGAGTATTTTAACGCATTTGTTAAGCCTTATTTAAATTCATCGATTGAATATATTGGCGAAGTTAATCACGCCGAAAAATTATCTTTATATCATGATGCTATTGCTGTTTTATATCCGATTGCTTTTGCAGAGCCTTTTGGTCTAGTCATGGTTGAAGCTTTGGCAACAGGTACACCAGTCTTAGCCTTTAATCAAGGTTCGGTAAGTGAAATATTAGAAGATGGAATTACAGGTATCGTTGCTAATACGGCAGCGCAAATAGTAGAAAAATTTGGGCTTATTGAAAAAATAAATAAAGCCACTTTAAGACGCAGAGTTATCGATAAATTTACTAAGGAAAAAATGATTGATAATTATCTTAAATTATATTTAAAACTTTTAAATTAATTTTATCAATTATGCAATTGCCTCTTTCTGAATCTGATTTTATGCAAATTGTCCAGGCCAATGAATTATTTATTGGCCTGGATCGTGATGGTACTTTAGTTCCATACACTTTAACTCCAGATATGGCCTATGTTGACAAAACCGTGCTTGATATTGTTCAGCTATTGACTAATACCAAAAATACCACAGTAGCAATAGTTTCAGCGCGCGGATTAAATCAGCTGAAAAAGGATTTTCCCTTTAATAATATTGTTCTAGCTGGATCCTGTGGGCTTGAAATCAGTTATCCCGATCATAAAATTATAACTAATGAAACTGCTTTAAGAATCAAACCATTATTACCTGAATTAATTGAAGCCTTGCAATCATTAATCAAGTCAAAATATCAGGCTATTATCGAGAATCATGGACTTACAGTTTGTCTTCATACTAAACTTATTAGTGACAGATCTATCTTACAAAATATTGAAAAAAAGGTTATTGCGCTGGGAAAAATCTTTCCACAGTTACAAATTAATAAGCTTGAGACGACCTATGAATTCTATCCTAATATTAACTGGTCTAAAGGAATGGCCATTGAAACTATCTTTAAATATTTAGCATTGGATTTTAATCAGGGTTTATCAATATTTGTTGGTGACTCACAGGCTGACGAATCTGCTTATGAAGTAATCAATAGCTATAATGGAATTACTTTTAAAGTAGCTCATAATCAGAATGTGAGTAAGGCTAAGATTTTATTAAATTCCGAAAAGATCTTAATAGCTATGTTAGATCAAATTGCAAGAATGCGTTGTAATTTATTTGGTAAAATAAGCTAATAATTTACTCAAATAAGGATCTTATTTGAGTAATATTAGTTTTAGTTTGAATGGAGTTTTGCAAAGCTTTTTGAGCAGCACTTAAAATTAGGCCGATATCACTATAATCATCAGGACAGGTAACTAGACCTAAGGCAATAAAAAGTTTGTCAGCACTAAAATTACCTAGAATTTCTGGTTTATAGCAGTTTTTAATCAGTCGTTGACAAAAACAGTTAGTACCAAAACTGCTGGTAAAAGGCAGTAAAATGGCAAAGTCAAATAATTCATAATTTGCTAAAATATCGGTACTTCTTTTGGTCTGGCTAATATAATTAGTAATACTATCAACAATTTGTTTTGGTGGCAGAGTAAGTTTGCTAATATTTTCGTCATCGAGATATTTCAAATTCATTAAAATTACCGAAAAACTTTGTTTATATCTTTTA